>NZ_JARTVO010000019.1:0-105424 GCF_029625675.1 Mesorhizobium sp. WSM4884 | reverse complement strand
CATGATCTCAAGCGGCTTTCCAGCACCAACGGCAACTGCGGCTCGCGTTTTCATCAGGCATTCCTCCCAAGGCAGTCGAAGAATTTCCTGTCCCGGCGGGCTTGAGGCCTGCCTTGCAACAAAAAATTCCGTTTCCTGGTTGCCGTGAGGTCGCAATAATCGAACGATCCACCTCATAAGTCTATTCTACCAAGGTCCCCCTCCCTCACCCGCATCGAGGCAGCTGCGTTGTGGATGCGGTGCCGATCCCAAGGATCGATTCGGAAATTTCCCGTCAGTTCCGGCGAGCCGTAACGTCCGACCTCCTCGCCTGGGAATAGGACTAAAGCAGAGCCGTGACGCTCTGCTCGCGAGGTTGATAAATCCCGCGGGTTCACTAAGCTCACCTCGGGGCACCTTGACTTTGCGCCGGTCCGGCAACGATCGGGCTCAAGCGCAAGAATGGGTAATTCTGTCGATGACAAGCGCGGTGCCGGGCACCTTGGCGGCCCTTTTGTGCTTTCTGTCCCTGACCGCTGGAGCTCCGGGTGCGTTCGCCCAGCAACCGACCGTGCAGCCGGCCGGAGCGATCAAGCTGCAAGGACAGACAACCGAAATCAAGATCGGCTATTTGCGGGCCTACGCGCCGCGGCTGACGCTTTCCCTGCTCGACGTGCCGCCGCGTGACGAAGGGGTCGCCGGCGCCAATGTCGCCATCGGCGACAACAATACGACGGGCAAGTTCATCAAGCAGAAATTTAGCCTCGACGTCGCCGAGATAAAGCCGGAAGCCGATGCGGTCCAGGCATTCGACGACCTGATCGCCAAAGGCGACCGCTATGTGGTCGCGGACCTCTCGGCCAAGCAGTTGCTGTCGATCGCCGACATCGCGCGCGACAAGGGGGTGCTGATCTTCAACATCGGCGCCACCGACGACAGCCTGCGCGAAGAGAACTGCCGCATAAATGTCTTCCACATCGCGCCAACGCGAAGCATGCTCGCCGACGCGCTGGCGCAGTACCTCATGGTCAAGAAATGGCCGAACTGGGCGCTGCTCTACGGTTCGCATGATGAGGACCACCTCTATGCGGACGCGTTGCGCCGCGCGGCAACCCGCTTCGGCGGCCAGATCGTGGCGGAGAAGGAATTCAAGGACACCGGCACGGCGCGCCGCACCGATACCGGCGCCACGCAGATACAGCAGCAGATTTCGGTATTCACGCAAGACCTGCCGGAGCATGACGTGCTGCTTGTGGCCGATGAAAGCGAGGTGTTCGGGACCTACGTGCCCTACCGCACCTGGACGTCGCGGCTGGTCGCAGGCACGGCCGGTCTCGTGGCATCGTCATGGCACCCCGCGAGTGAGCAGTGGGGCGGCATCCAGATGCAGAGCCGCTTCCTGAAGACGACAGGCCGGCGAATGCTGTCCAAGGACATGTCGGCCTGGACGGCCGTGCGGGCCGTCGGCGAAGCCACCACGCGCACCAATGGCGACGATCCGAAAAAGATCAGCGATTACATCCGCTCGGACGATTTCTCGGTCGCCGCCTTCAAGGGACAGAAGCTGACCTTCCGCAAATGGAACCTCCAGCTGCGCCAGCCGATCCTGCTAGGCGATACCAAATCGGTCGTTTCGACATCTCCCCAGGAAGGTTATCTCCACCAGGTCTCCGAGCTCGACACCCTCGGCATCGATCAACCAGAAACGAAATGCGTTCTCAAGTAGCGCCAATCGGGAGGAATTCGTGCAGGGACGAGCTTGGGTACTCGCCATTGTCGCAACCGGCATCATGGCCGGCCCCGCATCGGCCTACACGGCCTATGTCTCCAATGAGAAGGACAATACGATGACCGTCGTCGACACGGCGACCATGCAGGTGGTCAAGACCGTCGACGTCGGCCAGAGGCCGCGCGGCATCACCATATCGCACGACGGCAAGTTCATCTATTTGTGCGCCAGCGACGACAATACGATCCAGATCATCGACACCGCAACGCTTGAGGTCGTCGGCACGCTGCCCTCCGGCGACGATCCTGAATTGTTCGTGCTTTCGCCCGACGGTAAGACGCTCTACGTCGCCAACGAAAACGACAATCTGGTCACCGCGATCGACGTCGACAGCAAGGAAGTCAAGACCGAGATTCCGGTCGGCGTCGAACCGGAAGGCATGGCCGTCAGCCCAGACGGCAAGACCATGGTCAACACCTCGGAGACCACCAGCATGGCGCATTTCATCGACACCGAGAGCCACGACGTAACCGACAATGTGCTGGTCGACACACGCCCGCGCTTCGCTGCGTTCAAGCCCGACGGATCGCAGGTCTGGGTCAGCGCCGAGGTCGGCGGCACCGTCAGCGTCATCGATAACGCCAAGCGCGCGGTGGTAAAGAAGATCAAGTTCGCGATTCCGGGATTAAGGGCCGAAACCATTCAGCCGGTAGGCATCGCCATCAGCGCCGACGGCAGGAGGGCCTATGTCGCGCTCGGCCCGGCGAACCATGTCGCGGTGATCAACACGGAAAGCTACGAGGTGGAAAAGTACATCCTCGTCGGCCAGCGCGTATGGCATCTGGACTTCACCCCCGATCAGAAAACGCTGATCACCACGAACGGCAATTCCAACGACATCACTTTCATCGACACGGCGACCGACGAGCCGGTTCAGTCGGTCACCGTCGGCCAGCAGCCCTGGGGCGTGGTCATATCGCCCCAATGAAGCAGCCGTAAGACTGGGCCTGCAACCAAGGCCAAAGGCGGCGAGCGCGCTAGATAAGCATCCGAAGAGAACCATCCATGCAGCACGCGAGGACGAGGAAAGCGGAAGATGAGGTGGCGGCGCTCGACGTCACCGGTGTCAGTCATTCCTATGGTCCGAAGCGAGCGCTCAACGACGTCTCGTTTTCGATCGCGCCGGCGACCTTTACCGCGCTCCTCGGTCTCAACGGTGCCGGCAAGACAACTCTGTTCTCGCTGATCAGCCACCTTTACGATACGCGCCGGGGATCGATCCGCATCTTCGGCCATGACGTCAGCCGTGCTTCCGGCGAGGCGCTCAGACGTGTAGGCATCGTGTTCCAGGCACGCACGCTCGATCTCGATCTGAGCGTGTACCAGAACCTCTCCTATCACGCTTCGCTGCACGGCATCGGTAGGCACGAAGCCCGACAGCGCATTGCCGCGCTGCTCGAAACAGTCGACATGGAGAGCCGCCAGAATGACAAGGCTCGCAGCCTTTCCGGCGGCCAGATGCGGCGCATCGAGATCGCCAGGGCGCTGCTCCACCGCCCTTCCCTGCTGCTGCTCGACGAGGCGACGGTCGGTCTCGACATCCAGTCGCGCGCGGGCATTCTCGCTACCATCCGCAAGCTGGTCGAAACCGAGGGCATCGGCGTGCTTTGGGCCACCCATCTGATCGATGAGGTCGATGACGGCGACCATGTCGTCGTGCTGCGTCAGGGTGACCTTGTCGCCAAAGGCAAGGTGGCCGACGTCGTCGAGGCAAGTGGCGCCGGTTCGATCAGCGACGCCTTTTCGAGGCTCAGCCGCAGCCAAGCAGCCGGCATCGCGGAGATCTCGCCATGAGCGCTTCCGCAATGCCGGAAAAGGTCGCCGCCGCCCCGCCGGCGGCGTCCGGCGCGTTCGGCCTTCGTCACTATCTCATCTGCCTCAAAGGTATCGTCGTACGGGAATGCCTGCGCTTCCTGCACCAGCGCGAGCGTTTCATCTCATCGCTGGTTCGACCGCTCGTCTGGCTGTTCATCTTCGCCGCCGGATTCCGGCAGGTGCTCGGCGTTTCGATCATCCCGCCCTACAAGACCTACGTGCTCTATGAGGTCTACATCACGCCAGGCTTATGCGGCATGATCCTGCTGTTCTCGGGCATGCAGTCTTCACTGTCGATGGTCTACGACCGCGAGATGGGCAATATGCGCATCCTGCTGGTCAGCCCATTTCCCCGCTGGTACCTGCTGCTGTCGAAGATGCTCGCCGGTGTTTCGGTATCGATCGCGCAGGTTTACGCGTTTCTGATCGTTGCCTGGTTCTGGGGCGTGAAGGCGCCGCCGCTCGGCTATTTGTTCGTGCTGCCGGCCCTGTTCCTGTCGGGCATGATGCTTTGTGCGCTCGGCATGCTTTTGTCCTCGATGATCAAGCAGCTCGAAAACTTCGCCGGCATCATGAACTTCGTCATCTTTCCCGGCTATTTCGCTTCTCCTGCGCTCTATCCTTTGTGGCGCATCCAGGAAGCGAGCCCGCTTCTCTACAAGCTCTGCCTCGCCAACCCCTTCACCTACGCCGTCGAACTGATCCGCTTCGCCTTCTACGGGCAGGTCGACTGGGTGTCGTTGGGCGTCGTGGCCGGCTGCACGCTGCTGTTCCTGGGAGGTGCCATCATCGCTTACGACCCTTCGCGCGGCCTGATAACCCGCAAACAAGGCACGGGAGGAAACGGTTGATGGAACGGATGAGGCTTGTTTGCAGCCTGGTTGCGGCTGCCATGCTCGTACCGAGCGCCGGCGCCACCGCCGCGAATACCGATCCGGACTGGCCCTGCGTGCAGCGCAAGGTGCCTCAACTTTCGCTTGGCCAGGTTTGGAACGGGCCGGATATCCCGGCAGCGGCGAAGGACTGGTCGGAGGACCCTTCGGTCTCCGCCTTGGTCGAGGAGGTGGCGGCTCGCAGGCTGCCGATTGCAGACGCACAGAAGAAGATCAGGGATTTCGCGGCCTCGCTGCCGGCCGGGCAGCTTGCGCCGAAAATGGCGATGCTCGAGCAGGGCATGTTCGACCACATGGACGCCGAGCGTTCGCATGTGATTTCCGGCATATCCCGCTACGCCCACAGGCAACTCGAAATGGCCGCCGAATTGCGCAAGGAAACGTCCGATGTCGATGCGTTGCGTGCAAAACCCGACGCGGATCAGGACGAGGTCGAGCGACGGACGGACCAGCTGAATTTCGCGACACGAATCTTCAACGAGCGTGCGCAATCGCTGACTTACGTCTGCGATGTGCCGACGATAATCGAGCAGCGGCTTTATCAGCTGTCCAAGACTGTCTCGGAAACGCTTGCCCCGAAGAAATAGTCCGTCAGGTTCCCCGGCCGGGCAGCACACGCCAGCGCTGCACGAAATAGCCAGGATGTGTCTCCAGCCAATGGGCGACCAGCGGCTGCGCCTGCATGAAGGCCACCCCGGGATTCATGGCTAGGCCGTCCGCCATTTCCTCGCGTTGCTCGCAAGTCTGCGGCACCGCCGTCATGCAGACCATCATCACGATTGTATAAAGCATTGCCCCTTCCCCTTCGATTCCCGAACCCCACGCCCGGGACGCATAGCGATTTGCATGCAGGGTTGGCTGCCCATCCGTCTTGTTTGCGAGTATGAAAGCGCGTGCCCCTGCCCTTTCGCACTGCAACATTACCATGCGAGCCAACCAACCGCCATCGATGGCGGTGCGTTTTCCACGCCCTTGTCGGCTTTTTTTCGCATGATTTCTTCGGCCGGTATGTCTGGCGCTTCACTCTCTGGCCGCTTTCCAGGCGCTCTCATTTTTGCCTCGGTGCTGCTTCATTCGCTTCGGCGTGCGGATATAGTTTGCCGAACAGGGGCAGATACGTTGCGCCCTTGCGCATCAGGAAATCGTTGAAGGTCGCCATCGCCGGCGAGATCACGTGATCGGTACGCATCACCGAAAACCATTGGCGACGGATCGGCATGCCGACCACGTCGAGAATGACGAGCCGGCCCGCTTCCGTTTCCGCGGCAATGGTGTGGGCGGAGATGAAGGCGATGCCGAGACCTGCCATCACCGCCTGCTTGATCGTCTCGTTCGAGCCCATCTCGACGCCGAGATCGTCGATCCGGCCGGGCACGTCGCTCAGGAATATCTCCAGCGAGATGCGGGTGCCCGAGCCCGGCTCGCGAATGATGAAATGCTCCTCGGCGATCCTTTCCTTGGAAATGTCGCGTGCCGACGCCAGCGGGTGTTCCGGCGGCGCGATGATGACCAGCGGGTGATCGCCGAAGACCGAAGCGCGCACCGAAACTTCCTTGGGCGGACGGCCCATCAGCGCGATGTCGATGTCGTGGTTCTTCAGGCTATCGATCGTTTCGGCGCGATTGCCGATGGCAAGCCGCATGTCGATGTCGGGATGCTCCTTCATGAAGCCGGCCATGAGCCGCGGCGCGAAATATTTGGCGGTGGAAACGACGCCGAGCCTCAGGCTGCCGGTGCGCACGCCCTTGATGGCGTCCATCTCGTCATCGAGCAGACGAAGCCGCTCCTCGATAGCCTGCGCCGCTTCGACGAAGGCCAGCCCTGCGGCGGTGGGACGCATGCCGTCCGACGTCCGGTCGAACAAGGCCAGCTGGAACTCCTCCTCCACCTGTCGCAACTGGATCGTCACCGCTGGGGGAGAAAGGCCTAACACCTTGGCAGCGCTGACGATTTTCCCGTGGCTGACGATTGCCTGAACGGTCTTGAATTGCTTGAGCGTGAGGTTTCTCATGCGACATACTAAATTATTTTTATTGCCTGAGTAAAGTTATTGAATTTTACTTAGTGCGCATCGTTTGGTTTCATCTCTCCATCCGGCCTCGAGGAGATACCGCCGGACCGGGAGGTTACGATGCCGGCGCCAACACTCGACGCTTTTCTGAACTCCTATCTCGGCGACCCGCCGGACGAACGCCGCTCCACGGTCGTTGCCACCATCCGTCAGCTCACGCAGGCCGCCACCAGGGTCCGCAATACCATTAACCAAGGGGCGCTCGGCACCGCTTTTGCCGGGACACGCGGCGCCAATCCCAACGGCGATGTCCAGACGGATCTCGACGTCTTCGCCGACGACATTTTCCTCGACGCCGTGCGTCACGCTCCGGTCGCGCTCTATGCCTCCGAGGAGCTGGAGCAGCCGGTCCTGCTCGACAGGCAAGCCCCCCTCGCCATCGCCATCGACCCGTTGGATGGCTCCTCCAACATCGACACCAACGTGTCGGTCGGAACGATCTTCTCGCTCCTCCCTGCAACTGGCGCGCCGGACGCCAATCCGGCCGCCTCCTTTTTGCAGGCAGGCGTGAGCATGCTGGGCGCCGGGTTCTTCATTTACGGCCCGCAGCTGGCACTCGTTCTGTCGCTCGGCAGCGGCACGCATGTCTTCGTGCATTCGACCAGGCTGGGCACCTTCGTCCAGGCCTACGAAAGCCGGATCATCCCGGAGCGAACCCAGGAATTCGCCATCAACGCCGCCAATTACCGTCACTGGGACGAGGCCGTGCGCCTCTATGTCGACGATTGCCTGGAAGGCACCGAAGGCCCACGGGAGAAGGACTTCAACATGCGCTGGATCGCCTCGCTTGTCGCCGACTGCTATCGCATATTGATGCGCGGCGGCGTGTTTCTGTATCCCGGCGACCAACGCAGGGGCTACCGCCAAGGCCGGCTTCGGCTCGTCTACGAGGCCAATCCGATTGCCTATCTGATCGAACAGGCGGCCGGTGCCGCGACCGATACGATTACCCGCATCCTCGAAATCGAGCCCGACAGCCTGCATCAGCGCATTCCCGTGGTCTTCGGATCCGCGCGGGAAGTCGCGCGGATCGCCCGCTATCACACCGAGCCCAGCGCTATCGGCGAGCGTGCGCCGCTGTTCAGCCGTCGCGGACTTTTCAGGGCCTGAGCGTCATGTCGGCAAAGCACCCCATCATCACCATCACCGGGTCGTCGGGCGCTGGCACGACCTCGGTCAAGCGCATCTTCGAATTGATCTTCCGGCGCGAGAACATCGAGGCCGCCTTCATCGAGGGCGACGCCTTCCATCGCTACGACCGCATGGCCATGAAGGCAGAGGTCGCCGCGCAGGAAAAGGCCGGCAACCCGAACTTCACCCACTTCCATGCCGAGGCCAACGAGCTCGGTATCCTCGAGGAGGTTTTCGAGGAATATGGCCGCCGGGGGACCGGAAGGACCCGCACCTACGTCCATGACGAGGACGAGGAGAAGCTCACCGGCACACCGCCGGGGAATTTCACCGACTGGCGCGAATTCGCGCCCAGCGACCTGCTCTTCTACGAAGGCCTGCATGGCTGCGTCGTCACCGACAAGATCAACCTGGCCAGGCATGCGGACCTCAAGATCGGCGTGGTGCCGGTCATAAATCTCGAATGGATCCAGAAGATCCATCGCGACCGCGCAACGCGCGGCTATTCCACCGAGGCGGTGATGGACGTGATCCTGCGCCGCATGCCGGACTATGTCCGCTTCATCGTCCCGCAATTCTCGCAGACCGCGATCAACTTCCAGCGCGTGCCGATCGTCGACACCTCCAACCCGTTCATCGCACGCTGGATTCCGACCCCCGACGAATCGATGCTGGTCATCCGCTTCGCCAATCCTCGCGGCATCGATTTCCCTTACCTGCTTTCCATGATCCACGACTCCTTCATGTCGCGGCCGAATTCCATAGTGGTGCCGGGCAACAAGCTCGACCTTGCCATGCAGCTGATCCTGACGCCGCTCATCCTGCAATTGATCGAACGCAAGAAACGTGTGTCGTGAGGAGGACGCCATGACCAGCCTGGCAGCATTGAAATCCGTCGCCGCCGCCGTCTCCGAGCGCGACATGGCGAACGCCATCCGCGCGTTGGCCATGGACAGCGTGCAGAAGGCCAACTCCGGACATCCGGGCATGCCGATGGGCATGGCCGACGTCGCGACGGTACTGTTCGGCCGCTTCATCAATATCGACCCGACAGCGCCGGACTGGCCAGATCGCGACCGCTTCGTGCTTTCGGCCGGGCACGGCTCGATGCTGCAATATGCGCTGCATTACCTGCTCGGCTACGAAGACATGCCGATCGAGGAATTGCAGCGGTTCCGTCAACTGGGCAGCCGTACCGCCGGACATCCCGAGCATGGCCACGCGCTTGGCATCGAGACGACGACCGGTCCGCTCGGACAAGGCATTTCGACCGCTGTCGGCATGGCGCTGGCGGAGCGCATGCTTGCTGCCCGCCACGGCGCCGATCTCGTCGACCACTACACCTACGTGATCGCCGGCGACGGCTGCCTGCAGGAAGGCATCAGCCACGAGGCGATCGACCTCGCAGGTCACCTCAAGCTCTCCCGCCTGATCGTGCTTTGGGACGACAACGCGATCTCCATTGACGGACCGACCTCGCTGTCGACATCGATGGATCAGCCAACCCGGTTCAAAGCAGCGGGATGGCTTGTCCAGTCGGTGGACGGCCACGATATGGAGGCCGTCGCCGCGGCAATCGAGACCGCGCGGCAGTCGGATCGGCCATCTCTGATCGCCTGCCGCACGGTGATCGGCAAGGGTGCGCCCAATCTGGGCGGGTCGGAAAAGACGCATGGCGCGCCGCTGGGCGATGCGGAGATTGCCGCGACGCGGCAAAACATCGGCTGGGCCTACGCACCGTTCGAGGTGCCGGACGATATCCTTTCCACATGGCGCGAGATTGCCGAGCGCGGGCAAGCGGCGCGGCGCGCCTGGGACCAGCGGCTTGCCGCCTCGCCGCGGCGCGAAGCCTTCGAGCGCGCGATCGGCGGCAAATTGCCCGATGCCGTGTTCGAGACCCTTGGCGCCTTCCGTAAGGAGCATGTCGAGAAGGCGACCAAGGTTGCAACGCGCAAGGCCTCCGAAATGGCGCTTGCCGCGATCAACGGCGCAACCGACCTGACGGTCGGCGGCTCCGCCGATCTTACGCATTCGAATCTGACGATCACCAAGGGTATGGATCGCATCGTGCCGGGTGGTTACGCGGGCCGCTACATTCACTACGGCATTCGTGAGCACGGCATGGCCGCGGCCATGAACGGCATCGCGCTGCATGGCGGGCTCGTGCCCTACGGCGGCACCTTTCTGTGCTTCGCCGACTATGCGCGCGGCGCGATGCGGCTCTCGGCGCTGATGGGCCAGCGTGTCGTCTATGTGATGACGCATGATTCCATCGGCCTCGGCGAGGACGGCCCGACCCATCAGCCGATCGAGCACCTGGCGATGCTGCGAGCGACACCGAACCTCAACGTCTTCCGTCCGGCCGACATTGTCGAAACGGCGGAGTGCTGGGAACTGGCGCTGAAGAGCGAGACCCGGCCGAGTGTGCTGGTGCTCTCGCGCCAGAACCTGCCGATGCTGCGCCAGGCACACAGCGACGAAAACCGATCCGGCCGGGGCGCCTACGTCTTGCGCGAACCATCCGCGCACCGAGCCGCGACGCTGGTCGCCACCGGTTCGGAGGTCGAGATCGCCGTTGCCGCCGCCGAACGGCTGGAGACCGAACACGGCATCGCCGCCGCGGTCGTCTCGATGCCGTGCTGGGAACTGTTCGAGGAACAGGATGGGGACTACCGCAAGTCCGTTCTCGGCTCCGCGCCGCGCGTCGCCGTGGAGGCGGCCGCCCGCCTCGGCTGGGACCGCTGGATCGGCGACACGGGCGCTTTTGTCGGCATGACCGGCTTCGGCGCCAGCGCTCCCGCGCCGGACCTCTACCGGCATTTCGACATCACGCCCGAAGCTGTCGCCGCAGCGGCGCTGAGGCTCATCGTCTAGGAGGACCGACAATGGCCCGCATCACCCTTCGCCAGCTTCTCGACCATGCCGCCGAGCACGGTTATGGCGTGCCGGCATTCAACATCAACAACATGGAGCAGGGCCTCGCCATCATGGAGGCGGCGAGCGCTTGCGACGCGCCGGTGATCATCCAGGCCTCGCGCGGCGCCCGCTCCTACGCCAACGACATCATGCTGGCCAAGATGATGGAGGCGCTGACCGAGATGCATCCTGCCATTCCGCTGTGCATCCATCAGGATCACGGCAACAGCGAAGCCACCTGCCTTTCGGCGATCCGCCACGGCTTCACCTCGGTGATGATGGACGGGTCTTTGATGGCGGACGCCAAGACCCCGGCCCCATACGACTACAACGTCGCCGTCACCGAACGCGTCGCACGCATGGCGCATTGGGTCGGCGCTTCCGTCGAAGGCGAGCTAGGCGTGCTTGGCTCGTTGGAAACCGGCCAGGGCGAGGCCGAGGACGGCCACGGCGCGGAAGGCGCGCTGTCGCACGACCAGCTCTTGACCGATCCCGATCAGGCGGTCGACTTCGTGCTCGCCACCCGCGTCGATGCGCTGGCGATCGCCTGCGGCTCCCACGGTGCCTACAAGTTCACGCGCAAGCCGGACGGCGACATCCTGGCCATGCAGGTGATCGAGGCGATCCACGAGAAGCTGCCGAACACGCATCTGGTCATGCACGGTTCGTCCTCCGTGCCGCAGGAACTGCAGGACATCATCAACAAGTATGGCGGCGAGATGCCCCAGACCTTCGGCGTTCCTGTCGAGGAGATCGAGCGCGGCATCCGCCACGGCGTGCGCAAGGTCAACATCGACACCGATTGCCGCATGGCCATGGCCGGACAGTTCCGCCGCGTCGCGACGCAGGATCCGCGCGAATTCGATCCGCGCAAATTTCTGAAGCCCGCCATGGACGCCTTGCGCGACCTTTGCCGTGATCGTTTCGAACGCTTCGGCACCGCCGGCAACGCCTCGAAGATCAAGGTCATCGCCATGGACGAGATGGCGAAACGTTACGCCGCGGGAAAACTCGACCCGCAAATCGCAACCGCAAAAGCCGCCTGAGCGGCGGTCCGCCAACAAGGGAAAGGACCAGCGTCATGCCCAACAAATCCGAAACCGTGACCGGCAAGGATCGCTACAGATCCGGTGTCATGGAATACAAGAAGATGGGCTATTGGGAGCCCGACTACGAGCCCAAGGATACCGACATAATCTCGGTGTTCCGCATCACACCGCAGGACGGCGTCGATCCGATCGAGGCCGCCGCAGCCGTCGCCGGCGAATCCTCGACCGCGACCTGGACGGTGGTCTGGACCGACCGGCTGACGGCGAGCGAGAAATACCGCGCCAAGGCCTATCGGGTCGACCCCGTGCCGAACGCGCCCGGACAGTATTTCGCCTATATCGCCTACGACCTCGACCTGTTCGAGCCGGGTTCCATCGCCAATCTTTCGGCATCGATCATCGGCAACGTCTTCGGTTTCAAGCCGTTGAAGGCATTGCGGCTGGAAGACATGCGTTTTCCCGTCGCCTATGTGAAGACCTTCCAGGGCCCGGCGACCGGCATCGTCGTCGAGCGCGAGCGCCTCGACAAGTTCGGCCGCCCGCTGCTCGGCGCCACCGTCAAGCCGAAGCTCGGCCTTTCCGGCCGCAATTACGGCCGTGTCGTCTATGAGGCGCTGAAGGGCGGGCTCGATTTCACCAAGGACGACGAGAACATCAACTCGCAGCCCTTCATGCATTGGCGCGAGCGTTTTCTCTACTGCATGGAGGCGGTCAACAAGGCGCAGGCCGAGACGGGCGAGATCAAGGGCACCTATCTCAACGTCACCGCAGCCACCATGGAGGACATGTACGAGCGCGCCGACTTCGCCAAGGAACTCGGCTCCAACATCGTCATGATCGACCTCGTGATCGGCTACACGGCGATCCAATCGATGGCGAGGTGGGCGCGCAGGAACGACATGATCCTGCACCTGCATCGCGCCGGCCATTCGACCTACACGCGCCAGAAGAGCCACGGCGTGTCGTTCCGCGTCATCGCCAAATGGATGCGGCTGGCCGGCGTCGATCACATCCATGCCGGCACCGTGGTCGGCAAGCTGGAAGGCGATCCGGCGACGACAAGGGGCTACTACGACATCTGCCGCGAGGACCATAACCCGATGAAGCTGGAGAACGGCATCTTCTTCGACCAGCACTGGGCATCGCTCAACAAGCTGATGCCGGTGGCGTCGGGCGGCATCCATGCCGGCCAGATGCATCAGCTCATCGACCTACTCGGCGAAGACGTCGTGCTCCAGTTCGGCGGCGGCACAATCGGCCATCCGATGGGCATCGCAGCCGGTGCCACCGCCAATCGCGTTGCCCTCGAATGCATGATCCTCGCCCGCAACGAGGGCCGCGACTATGTGCGGGAAGGACCGCAGATCCTGGAGAACGCGGCCAGGAACTGTCTGCCGCTGAAACAGGCGCTCGAGACCTGGAAGGACGTGACCTTCAACTATGCCTCGACCGACACGCCGGACTTCCTCCCCGTGGCAACGGCAGCCGAATAGGAGAACCGTCATGCGTATCACTCAAGGGGCCTTTTCCTTCCTGCCCGACCTGACCGACGACCAAATCCGCGCGCAGGTGCAGTATTGCATCGACAACAAATGGGCTATTAGCCTCGAGGTCACCGACGACCCTCACCCGCGCAACACCTACTGGGAGATGTGGGGGCACCCGATGTTCGACAATCCCGACGCGGCGGCGCTGATGATGGAGCTAAACGCATGCCGCAAGCTCTACGGCAATCGCTATATCCGCGTCGTCGCCTTCGATTCCTCGCATGGCTGGGAATCGGTGAAGCTCTCCTTCATCGTCAACCGTCCGGCCGAGGAACCCGGCTATCGGCTCGAGCGGCAGGAAGCCGCGGGCCGTATGATCCGCTACACCACCAAGCCCTACGCCGCCGACAAGCCGGCTGGAACGAGGTACGGCTGATCATCACGACGAGAGGAGAATGCCATGTCGGCGCCAGCCCTGGCCGAAACGGAAGTGCCTCAAAACGCCGTCCCGGCGGCGATCGACCTGCGTGAGGAATTCGAAACTTCCGGCGTCAAGGACGTCCTGGCCGAGCTCGACCGCGAGCTGATCGGGCTCGCCCCGGTCAAAAGACGCATCCGCGAAACGGCGGCGCTCCTGCTGGTCGAGCGGGCCCGCCGCCGCATGGGCCTCGCGCACGAGACGCCGACGCTGCATATGAGCTTCACCGGCAACCCCGGCACCGGTAAGACGACCGTCGCGCTGCGCATGGCCAACCTGCTGCATCGGCTGGGCTATATTCGCAAGGGCCATCTGGTTTCGGTGACGCGTGATGACCTGGTCGGTCAGTATATCGGCCACACCGCGCCCAAGACCAAGGAGATCCTGAAGAAGGCGATGGGCGGGGTGCTGTTCATCGACGAGGCGTACTATCTCTATCGGCCAGAGAACGAGCGCGATTACGGCCAGGAGGCGATCGAGATCCTGCTGCAGGTGATGGAGAACCAGCGTGACGATCTCGTGGTGATCCTTGCCGGCTACGCGCAGCGCATGGATCGCTTCTTCGAAAGCAATCCGGGATTCCGCTCGCGCATCGCCCACCACATCGACTTTCCCGACTATTCCGACGACGAGCTCCTAAGGATCGCGGAACAAATGCTCGAACAGCAAAATTATCTGTTCGACACGAAGGCAACCGCCGCAATGACCGACTACATCGCACGCCGCCGCTCGCAGCCGCATTTCGCCAATGCCCGCTCGATCCGCAACGCGCTCGACCGGGCACGGCTGCGGCAGGCCAATCGCCTGTTCGAGAGCGCCGAGGGACCGCTCGATGCAAAGGCACTGTCGACGATCTCGGCTGAGGACATCACCGCCAGCCGGGTGTTCGCGCTAAATCCTGGGCAAGGAGGCAGCAAATGACCGGAAAGACCATCATCGCCCCTTCCGTTCTGTCGTCCGATTTTTCGCGCCTCGGCGACGAGGTCGAGGCCGTCGCGGCAGCAGGCGCCGACTGGATCCACCTCGATGTGATGGACGGGCATTTCGTGCCCAACATCACCTTCGGCCCGCCGGTGATCAGGACAATCCGCGATCGAACGGACAAGGTCTTCGACTGTCATCTGATGATCGCACCGGCCGATCCCTATCTTGCCGCTTTCGCCGATGCCGGGTGCGACATTATCACGGTGCATGCCGAGGCCGGGCCGCATCTCGATCGTTCGCTGCAGGCGATCAGGAACCTCGGCAAGAAGGCCGGCGTGTCGCTCAATCCGTCGACACCGGAAAGCGTCATCGAATATGTTCTCGACCGGCTCGATCTGGTGCTTCTGATGACGGTCAATCCGGGTTTCGGCGGCCAGGCCTTCATTCCGGCGGTCATCGACAAGGTCAGGCGCGTCAAGGCGCTCGTCGGCCAACGTCCGATCGACATCGAGATCGACGGCGGCGTCACGCCCGAGACGGCTCCCCTGGTCACAGCGGCCGGCGCCAATGTGCTCGTCGCCGGCTCCGCAGTCTTCAAGGGCGGCACCGAGGCGGCCTATCGCGCCAATATCGGCGCGATCAGACAGGCGGCCGACGGAGCGATCCGGCGAGCCGCTTGAACTGCTTGGTCGGAGGATGACATGGCGGCGATCCCACCTGTTTGCGATTTCGGCTGGCAAGCCGTGGATGCCGTTTTGCCCGGCACCGACGGCAAATCGCATTCGATCTTCGGCCAAGCCGGCCCCAACGGGCTGGTCGTCGCTTTCATCTGCAATCACTGCCCCTATGTGAAGGCGGTGATTTCGCGCATCGTGCGTGACGCCAATGACCTCAAGGCCGAAGGGGTGGGCTTTGTGGCGATCAACTCCAATGATGCCGACACCTATCCAGACGATTCCTTCGACAACATGAAGCTATTCGCAAGGGCGAATGCTTTCACCTTCCCCTACCTGCACGACGAACAGCAGGCGGTGGCGCGCGCCTATGGTGCCGTGTGCACCCCGGATTTCTTCGGCCTCAACAGCGATTTGACCCTGCAATATCGCGGCCGGCTGGACGCATCGCGACGGGACGCCGGACCGCCCGGCCTGAGGCGCGATCTGTTCGAGGCGATAAAGCAGGTCGCTCGAACAGGTGACGGACCGCTGGACCAGATCGCTTCGATCGGCTGCTCGATCAAATGGAAGGAGGCCGCATGAACGTCGGTGCAAGCAGGCGGTTTCGGTCTCCGAGGGCGATCCTGTTCGATCTTGACGGCACGTTGATCGATTCGGCGCCCGACATAGCGGCGGCCGTCAACGAGCTGCTGGCCGGCCGCGACCTGCCGCCGTTACGCGTGGATCAGGTCAGGGCAATGATCGGTGGCGGCGTGAGAAAGTTGGTCGAGCGGGCTTTCACGGCTTCCGGAGCCCCGCTTCTCGCCGGCGCGCTCGACGAGGTCAACCGCGCCATGGCGCCGATCTACCGCAGACATCTGACCGGCCTGACGAGGCTGATGCCCGGCGTCAGGGAAGTGCTCACGCATTTCCACCTAAACGGAATAGCCATGGGCGTCGTCACCAACAAGCCGCAATTGGCGGCCCGCGAAATCCTGCTGCATTTCCACTTGACGGAGTATCTCGGCGCGATCGTCGGCGGAGACGCGGTGACATGCCTGAAACCGGCACCCGATGCCCTGCTGCTGGCGCTCAACCAGCTTGGTGTCGAACCCGCCGACACGCTGATGGTGGGAGACAGCGGCAGCGACGTCGGCGCCGCGCGCGCCGCCGGCACGCCCGTCGTTCTGCTGCGCGGCGGCTACACTCAGGCCCCCGTCGAAGAGCTTGGCGCAGACCTTGTCTGCGACAGCCTGCTCGATCTGCCTTCCGCGATGCGACGGCTGCATGCCGCTGCCTAAAGCGCGTCGCGTCGCATGTCATTCTCCCAAAAACGCGCTTTGGGCGACATGCAATACCGGCTGCGCCGATTGCGGAGGCAGTCGCCGGCCGATCGCAATCGAGCGGCCGGCGAGGCCGTTACTTCGAGAACTGCTTGAGGTAAGCGATGACGTTGGCTACGTCCTTGTCGTCCTTGAGGCCGGCAAACGCCATCTTCGTGCCTTTCACCATGGCCTTTGGATCATGGAGGTAGGTCGTCAGCGTTGGCTCGTCCCATTTCACGCCGGACTTTCCAGCCGCAATCATGGCCTGCGAATAGCTGAACCCCGGATGCGTGCCGGCCGTGCGGCCGATGACGCCGTTCAATGACGGACCGACCTTGTTCTGGTCCTTGTCCGCGACGTGGCAGACCTTGCATTTCATGAAGACCTTCTCACCCGCCGCGGCATCCTGCGCTTGGGATTGGTTCGTGATGAAAGTCGCTAAGAATACGACGGCGAAAAATGCGATAGCGCGCATGGCATTTCCTCATTGATCGTCAAGACGCCCCGGATGATTTGCATGCCATTGCTTTGACGAAGTCAACCATACGAAGGTCCACACCAACTGTCCTTTCGCCTTTGTTGACGGCCTCAGGGTGAACGCGTAACTTCAGGTCATTCTGGATTCTCATGGGCACCTCGAGAACCCGGTCAGGCTGCGTTTGTCCGGGCTGATATTTTCCCAGGCAATGGGGCGGGCAGAATTTCGCCAGAGCGGGCGTCTATGCGCGCAAGAGGTGCTGCATGAATATGGTCGACCTCATATTGACGGTTTGCCTGAGCGCCAATCCCGGCAATTGCAGGAATGAGCATCTCTATTTCGAGAACCGCGGCTCCCTGTTCCAATGCATGATCCTGGCGCCTAGCGAGATCGCGAAATGGTCGCAGGATCACCCGACCTTCAAGATCAGGCGCTGGAAATGCGCTTTCCCGACGAAGGACCGGGCGATCTGACCGGCCAATCCCGGGAGGAAACACCATGATTTCGCGGCGGGAAACGCTCCGTTTGACGGCTCTCGGGACGGCAGCGTTTCTTGGCTCGCACGCCATTGCCGCCTCCGCCGCGTCCAAGGTCCGCATTGGCGTGCTGAAGTTCGGTACGGTGAGCTGGGAGCTTGACACGCTGAAAAAGCGCAAGTTCGACGCGGCCAACGGGATCGATCTGGAAGTCATCTATTTCGCCGGCGAGGATGCGACCAATGTCGCCCTACTGGCCGGCGCGATCGACATGATCGTGACCGATTGGCTGTGGGTCTCGCGCCAGCGCTCGGCCGGCGGCGATGTCACGTTGGCCCCCTATTCGACGGCCGTCGGGGCGATCATGGTGAAGGACGCATCGCCGATGCGCACGATCGCCGACCTCAAGGGAAAGAAGATCGGCGTCGCCGGCGGGGCCCTCGACAAGAGCTGGCTGCTGATACAGGCGCTGGCCAGGCGCGATCACGGCCTTGACCTGCCGGCGATCAGCGATGTCGTCTTTGGCGCGCCGCCGCTGATTTCGGAAAAAGCAATCCAGGGCGAACTCGATGCGGTGCTCAATTTCTGGCATTTTTGCGCCCGGCTCGAGGCCAACGGCTTTCGCCGGCTGATCGGCGCCGACGATGCGGAAAAGGCGCTCGGCGCTGCAGGCCCGGTGTCCGCGCTCGGCTATGTGTTCCACGATAAATGGGCGAACGACAATCCGCAGGCAGTCCGCGGCTTCCTCAAGGCTTCCGCGCAGGCCAAGGATCTGCTGGCAAGGTCCGACGAAGAGTGGCTGCGCCTCGCGCCGATCGTCCGCGCGGATGGCAAGGAACTGGCAAAGCTGCGCGACCGCTATCGCGAGGGCATCCCCAGGCGGCCGGTCGCCGAGGAAGCGGCCGATGCCGGCAGGCTCTATCGTGTGCTGGCCGGGATCGGCGGCGAAAAGCTGGTCGGCAGCGCGCCGGACATGGCGCCAGGCACGTTCTGGCAGGAGCCTCCGAAATGACTGCAAGAGACGCCGGCGATCGCAAGCCTGGCGACACCGCTTCCAGCCGCTCCGGCCCTGCAGCGGCGCTGATGCCCGCGCTGACGGTGATATTCTCTCTGCTCGGGCTTTGCCTGCTGTGGGGCCTGGCGGCGAACGCCTGGCCGAGCCGAGCCCTTCCAGGGCCTGGACAGGTCTGGCAGGTATTGCTGAGAGAGGCGGCGAGCGGCGACCTTTTCTACCATCTCGGCGTAACCCTCGGCCGAGTTGCCGCGGCATATGTCGTTGCGATGATTGTCGGATCGGTGATCGGTATTCTCCTCGGCAGCTACCGCGGCGCGGACCGGTTCTTCAATCCCTGGGTGATCCTGTTCCTCAATATTCCCGCGCTGGTAATCATCGTGCTCGCCTACATCTGGTTCGGCCTCAACGAGGTGGCGGCGATAGGCGCGGTTGCCGTGAACAAGATCCCGAATGTCGTGGTAACCATGCGCGAGGGCGCCAGGGCGCTGGACCCGAGTTACGCCGAAATGGCGACCGTCTACCGGTTCGGTCCCCTCGACCGCGTTCGCCATATCCTGCTGCCGCAGCTGCAGCCTTATCTGGCCGCCGCCTCGCGTTCCGGCATCGCGCTCATCTGGAAGATCGTTCTGGTGGTCGAACTGCTCGGCCGCTCCAACGGTGTGGGCTTCCAAATCTATCTCTATTTCCAGCTTTTCGACGTCGCTGCCATTTTGGCCTACACGCTGGCTTTCGTGGCGGTGATGCTCGTCGTCGAACTTCTTCTGGTGCAGCCCGTTGAACGACATGCAACCCGTTGGCGCCGTCGCCCCGCTTAGGGTCGACATCGCCGAAAAGACCTTCAGGTCCGCGCAGGGCGTCTCGGTCACGGCGCTCAAGAACCTTTCCTTCGAGGTCCGGCAAGGCGAATTCGCTTGCCTGCTCGGACCATCGGGCTGCGGCAAGACCACGACGCTGCGTATTCTGCTTGGGCTCGACAAGCAGTTTTCCGGGTCCTTTCATCTGCCTGAAGGCGGCTCGAACCGCATAGCCGCCGTATTCCAGGAACCCACCCTGCTGCCCTGGCGGACGGTGGAGCAGAATGTCAGGCTGGCGCTGCCGAAAGACCTGCGAACGAAAAATCTCGACGGGCTGTTTGACACTCTCGGTCTCGCCGGCATGCGCTCGCTCTATCCGGCGGAGCTTTCGCTCGGCCTTGCGCGAAGGGCAGCAATCGCGAGAGCCTTCGCCACCGAACCGGCGGTGCTTTTCCTTGACGAACCCTTCGTCTCGCTCGACGGGCGGACCGCCGAGCAGCTCCGGCACCTGCTTCTTGCGGTATGGTCGGCCCGGCCTACGACCGCCCTGATGGTGACGCACAACCTGACCGAGGCCCTGACGCTGTCGGATCGCATCATCGTGCTCGCGCCGCGGCCCGCGCATGTGCTCGGCATTTTCGACGTAGCGCTGCCCCGGCAGCACCGCAGCCCGGAGGCGACGAGCGACCTTCTGCGGTCGTTCCAGCAGAAATTTCCGGGCGTGACCTGATCGCCCAGCGGGCGCGAAATGCCCTTGAAGAGCGACGCGTTAAAGCATGTCTCCCGAAAGTGGGAACCGGTTTCGGGACAAAGACATGCGTAAAATCAAAAGCTAAAGCGCATGGAGCGAATCCGAACGATCGCGACGCGCTTTAAAGCGTACGGAGCGAATCCGAAGGATCGCGACGCGCTTTAGAAGCAACGCACGTCGGCTTCCGCCTGCGCACGCTTCAACTCCGTACGCGCGGCTTTCGCCGGCGCGCTTTCGCGAAACAGGCCTGCATTCTCGCCTGTCGTCAGAGACATGCTCTTGAAGGTCTCGGCCCTCTCATAATGGTCGTAAGGCAGGATCGAGGCGATGACATCGATCGAGCAGGAACAACTCTCCAGCGCCTGACGTGTCTGGCCATTCGTCTGCATGCAGCCGAGCACATAGTCGACGACCGTCGCCGTCGGGTAGTCTCCCGCGGTGCCTGCTGGGTTTGCAAGGACCATTGTCGGCGAAAAGAGGAGCGGCAGGATCGAAAATCCAACATATCTGACCATGAGAAATTCCTCCGGTTGCCCGAGCGCCGTGCAGCGAGCCATCATCGTCGCGCCAAGTTGGCGACATGCCGCGAGCCGGGTCAACCTCTCATTGCCGCCGTATAGGACCAAAGGAGGAATGCCCTGCCCACCGGCAACAGCGGATCAGGGCAGCCTCGTGATCCCTCCCCGCACTCATCTTCCTGGCTTCTTTTCGGCCCTCGCTCACTACCGGGCAACCAAAGATGGCCTCGCCAACAAATTCAGTAAAATATGCTGAAATAAAGTTCAATCATATCATTCCATGAATATGGAAAGGTGAGAATTTTATATACAGCATGACATGGCTGAAGCCGTTCGGCGGACCGTTGCCGGGATTATTTTTTACCATTCTTCTTTATATTGCGTTGCAGCAAATTGATGACGCAATGCAATATGCCCACGGGGGTTTTTCCTTGCCTGGCATTTTGCGATGACATAGCCTTACCTTGTTTCCGGCTTCAAGGACGTCGCCGTAACAAGGGAGCGGCGGCAGTCTTTCGTAGGCCAATTGGGCGGGTGCAGGCTAGGCTGAATGGGTGGAGGGCAGAAATGTGCCTCTACTGGTTAGTTTAGGTCGTGACACGCTGCCGGAAATACTTCCCAAATGAATCGCTTGGACTGCCCTTTATGGGTTTAACAATCGATTCTCGTCGTTAACCTGGGAGGATATTGATGCGCGCACTTACGCAAGCTACCTACATTGTAACGGCCTCGACGCTACTGTCGTTCGGCGCGCTCTATGCGGCGTCAGCCAACGAAGAGCTCGCGAAGATGGCCGAAAACCCGAAAGACTGGGTGATGCAGACGGGTGACTACGCCAACACCCGCTATTCGAAGCTCAAGCAGATCACGAAGGAGAACGTGAAGAACCTGCAGGTCAAGTGGACCTTCTCGACCGGCGTGCTGCGCGGCCACGAGGGTGGACCGCTGATCATCGGCGATGTGATGTATGTTCACGCGCCCTTCCCGAACACCGTCTACGCTCTCGATCTCAACAAGGACGGAAAGATCCTCTGGAAGTACGAGCCCAAGCAAGACACGAACGTCATTCCGATCATGTGCTGCGACACGGTCAATCGCGGCGTCGCCTACGGAGACGGCAAGATCATTCTCAACCAGGCCGACACCACCGTCGTTGCGCTCGATGCCAAGACCGGCAAGGTCGTGTGGTCGGTCAAGAACGGCGAAAACACCGACGGCGGAAAGGGTGAATCCGGGACGTCGGCGCCCGTGGTCGTCAAGGACAAGGTTCTCGTCGGCGTCTCCGGCGCGGAATTCGGCGTCCGCGGCTGGTTGGCCGCCTACAATCTGAAGGATGGCAAGCTCGCCTGGAAGGCCTATTCGGAAGGTCCGGATGCAGACACCCTGATCGATCCCGAGAAGACCACTCAGCTTGGCAAGCCGGTGGGAAAGGACTCCGGCACGAACACCTGGGAAGGCGAGCAGTGGAAGACCGGAGGCGGCACGACCTGGGGATGGTATTCCTATGATCCGAAGCTGAACCTCGTCTACTATGGTACCGGCAATCCCTCGACATGGAACCCGGTCCAGCGCCCCGGAGACAATCGCTGGTCGATGACCATCTTTGCCCGTGATGCCGACACCGGCATGGCCAAATGGGTCTACCAGATGACCCCACATGACGAATGGGACTATGACGGCATCAACGAGATGATCCTCGTCGACGGCATGGAGGTCAAAGGCAAGAAGCATGACGTGCTGGTGCATTTCGACCGCAACGGCTTCGCCTACACCATGGATCGCGCCACCGGCGAACTTCTCGTCGCCAAGAAGTACGATCCGGCGGTGAACTGGGCGACGGAAGTCAACATGGACCCCAAGAGCAAGGAATATGGCCGCCCGCAGGTCGTGGCGAAATATTCGACCCAGCAGAACGGCGAAGACACCAACTCGACGGGCATCTGCCCAGCAGCACTTGGAACCAAGGACCAGCAGCCGGCCGCCTACTCGCCGAAGACCGGCCTGTTCTACGTGCCGACCAACCATGTGTGCATGGACTACGAGCCATATAAGGTGAGCTACACGGCCGGCCAGCCTTATGTGGGCGCCACGGTGTCGATGTATCCCGCGCCTGGCGGTAACGGCAATATGGGCAACTTCATCGCCTGGGATGCTGCCAAGGGCGAGATCGTCTGGTCGAAGCCCGAGCAGTTCTCGGTGTGGTCGGGCGCACTGGCGACCGCCGGTGACGTGATCTTCTACGGAACGCTCGAAGGCTATATCAAGGCAGTCGATGAGAAGGGCAAGGAACTTTACAAGTTCAAGACTCCGTCCGGCATCATCGGCAACGTCACTCCCTTCGAGCATGACGGCAAGCAGTACATCGCCGTTCTGTCCGGCGTCGGTGGATGGGCCGGCATCGGCCTCGCCGGCGGGTTGCTGTCACCCGATAACGCCGCTGCCTGGCATGGCGCCGTCGATCAGGGCCGCGCGCAAGGCGATCAGGCCGCGGTCGTTGGAACCGCCGGTCTGGGAGCAGTCGGTGGCTACGCAGCACTTGCCGACTATACGACGCTGGGCGGCCAGCTGACCGTCTTCGGTCTTCCGGACTGATATCCGGAAACGGCCTTAGGGACCGAAGACCTGAAAATACGAGAGCCCGGCTGCCCGGAGGTATTTCCGGGCTCTCGATTTGCCGCGCACCCGAAACATCGATCAGCGCCGCGGCGCGGCGGCAACCCTTTGTCCTTGGCAAAAAAAGGAAGCGTCTGAATGTTTGTTCGCATTGCAATTTCCGTTCTCGCCCTGGCTCTTCTGCCTCCGGCCGGCTCAAGTCTGGCGCGGGCTGAGGACAGCGCAGACAAAGCCAAGGCGGTGAAGGAAGAGGGCGGCAAGTATTTGGACGCGGATGGAAATCCAACCTACAAGATCGAAAACGGAACCGTGGATTGGTACACGTTCAGCGGTTATCGCCGCTATCACTCGGACTGCCATGTCTGCCACGGACAGGACGGAACAGGTTCGAGCTACGCGCCGGCCCTGGCGAACAGCTTGAAAAACATCGACTACCCCACTTTTCTCTCGATCGTCGCCCAGGGCCGCAAGAATACCGCCAACGGCAAGGAAAACGTCATGCCTGCCTTCGGCGACAACAAGAACGTCTATTGCTACCTGGACGATCTCTACGTCTATCTGCGTGCCCGCGCGGATGGCGCGGCACCCCGTGGAAGGCCGCCCAAGCACGAAGACAAGGCTCAAGCGGCGAAAGATGCCGAAAAATCCTGCATGGGTGGATGACATGAACGTCGGCGCATCGAAACGCGTTGTCTTGCTGATCCTCGGCGCGTTCGCCATGTCGCCGTCGAGCGCCCAGGCGCAAGGCGCGGGCCTCGGGGCAGCGGGCGAACTGGTCGATCCCGATACGCTGCGCGTCTGCGCCGATCCTTCGAACATGCCGTTCACCGACCAGAACGGCCAAGGTTTCGAAAACAAGCTGGCCGAGCTGGTTGCCCGCAAGACGGGAAGGAAGTCGGTCGCCTACACATGGTTTCCGACCGTCATAGGCTTCGTGCGCAACACGCTTGCCGCCAACCGATGCGACCTCATCATGGGCTATGCTCAGGGCGATGAGCTGGTGCAGAACACCAATGCTTACTATCGCTCCTCCTACGTTCTCGTGCATCCGAAGGGCGACGACCTCGAAGGTGTCGAGACGATCGAGGATCCGAAACTCACCGGCAAGAGGATTGGCGTCGTCGAACGCACGCCGCCGACTGCCAATATGGCCGCCAACAAACTCCTGCGAACGGCAAAAATCTACCCGTTGTCCGTCGACACGCGCGTCACCCCGTCGATGGGAGAGGTCGTGATCAAGGACATGCTTGCCGGCAAGATCGACGCGGCAATTTTATGGGGGCCGATGGCGGGCTACTATGCCAAGCAACTCAATGCGAATGTTGCGATCGTCCCATTGGTCAAGGAAAAGACCGGCTCGCGCATGTCCTACCGCATCACCATGGGGGTACGTCCATCCGATCAGGAATGGAAGCGTACGCTCAACAAGGTGATCCGAGAGAACCAGGCAGAGATCAACAAGCTCCTGCTCGACTACAACGTGCCGCTGATCGACGAGCATGACAACGCGATCACGGCGGCGCCAGGGTGACATATAGGTGTGAAACTGGACAGATGATGGAGAGAAGGAACGATCTTGAGATAGATAATTGTGCTTTGCTCATTTGCTTTTGGTTGTTTGAGAACCCATTGTTTCATTTGTCCATTTGTGAGGTGATGGACGAGCCATTGCGTTGCCCGCAATGGCGCAAACGACATGACCGGCCCCTTCGGGCTGGCAGAAGAGGAGAATGCCATGAAGAAGAAGAGCTGGAAGAAACCGACCATGTGCCAGGTTGCTGCGGGCTTCGAAATTTCGCGGTATCTGCCTGCTGAAATTCCTCCCAGGAAGTAGGCCGCAAAGGTGCATGTCCCTGGCAACAGGGGCATGCACCCCTTGCCGCGTGAGGTCTTGGCGACGGGCTTTGCCGTGGGAAACGCGGGCGCGAAGCCGTTTGCCATCGTGAATTTGCTGCCGGTCAAATGGGCCGCGGAGCAGGCATTGTCATGCGCGTGAAGATCATCGGATCGGCGGCGGGAGGCGGCTTTCCGCAATGGAACTGCAATTATCGCCTGAGCCGTGCGGCTCGCGCCGGAATGCCCGGCGTGCATTCACGAACCCAATCATGCATTGCCGTATCGGCGGACGGAGCAGGCTGGGTTCTCTTCAACGCGTCGCCCGACGTTCGCCAGCAGATTGCGCAGACGCCTGAACTGCAGCCCGCAGCCGACGCGCCGCCGCGTTCGACGCCTATCCGCGCGGTGGTGCTGACCAACGCCGACGTGGATCATATCGCCGGCCTGCTCAGCCTGCGCGAACGACAGCCTTTCGCAATCTATGCGACGGCGCAGGTGCTGGCGACGCTGGCGGCGAATTCGATTTTCAATGTTCTCGACCCAGCGATCGTGCCGCGGCGCCTCCTGGCGCCAACGGAGGAACTGGCGATCCGCGATGCGGACGGCCACGAGACCGGTGTGGTCGTCGACGTCTTTCCCGTGCCCGGAAAGATCGCGCTCTATCTCGAGCAAAGAGGCGATCCCAGCGCCGATTTCAGCTCCGACACGGGTGACACGATCGGAGTCCGCATCACCGGGGCCGGCAGCCGCGGCGCTGTCTTCTACATCCCCGGCTGCGCGCGCATCGATGCCTCCCTGCGTACTCGCGTACGCGATGCCGCCTGTCTTCTGCTCGACGGCACCGTCTACACGGACGACGAGATGATCGTTGCCCGCGTCGGCCAGAAAACCGGTGCGCGCATGGGGCACATCGCGATGTCCGGAGAAGCGGGTTCGATTGCCGGCTTGGCCGATTTGAGGATAGGCCGCCGCATCTTCGTCCATATCAACAACACCAATCCTGTTCTCGACGAGAATTCCGCCGAACACGCGGCAGTCAAAGCCGCTGGCTGGGAAGTCGCCAGCGATGGGATGGAGATGGAATTTTGAGCGATTTCCGCGATGCGGCCGCAGGTGGCCTGTCCAAGACCGAACTCGAGGCCGTGCTGCGGCGGGTCGGTGACGAGCGCTATCACAATCGTCATCCTTTCCATCACAGAATGACCAGTGGCGACCTGTCGAAGGCCGAAATGCAGGCCTGGGCGCTGAACCGCTATTGCTACCAGGCCGTCATTCCGCGCAAGGACGCCATGATCCTGGCACGTGCCGAGGATCCCGCGTTTCGCGCTGCTTGGCGCAAACGCATCGAGGACCACGACGGCGAGGACGGCTGGAGCGGCGGCATCGCGCGCTGGCTGCATCTGGCAACCTCGCTCGGGCTCGATGCCGAAGCCGTCAAGAGCGAAAGGCTGGCACTGCCGGCGACCCGTTTCGCTGTCGGTGCCTACCTTTCCTTCTGCACGAACCGGACGCCGCTCGAGGCGGTCGCGTCTTCGCTGACCGAGATGTTCTCGCCGCGCATCATCGGCGAACGGGTGCCGGCGATGCTGGCCAAATACGACTACGTCACCGAGGATACGCTGGCCTATTTCAGCCGGCGGCCCGAGCAGGCATCGCGCGATGCCGACTTCGCCCTCACCTATGTGCTCGGCCACGCCGATACGGCGGAACGCCAGCAGCAGGCGATCGATGCGCTGGTGTTCAAATGTGATATACTCTGGGCCATGCTCGACGCGCTTCAACATGCCTATGGCGCGCCGGGAAACATACCTCCCGGCGCCTTTCGCCCGGAGTCGGCCTGATGATGGCGCCGCGAGAAAGAGCCGTGGTGTCGTTGCAATCCATACCGTCGCTGCCGAAGCATGTGCGCATACAGTACGACCCTGTGAGGCAGGCCTTCGCCGTGCTTTCGCCAGAGAAGGTATTCTGGCCGAACGAGATCAGCCTCGACATACTGCGCCGCTGCGATGGGCGATCCACTGTCGGCCACATCATCGCCCACCTTGCCTCCGACTATGACGCCGATCAGGAGGCCGTGGCGGCCGACGTCATCGCCTTTCTGCAGGAATGGTCGGACAAGCTGCTGGTGAGGCTATGAGCGAGGCCGTTCTCCCTCCGATCGGCATGCTGGCAGAACTGACGCATCGCTGCCCGCTGCAGTGCCCTTATTGCTCCAATCCGCTTGAATTGCTGAAGGCCAATCGCGAGCTCGACACACCGACCTGGCTCGATCTCTTCTCGCAGGCCGCCGATCTCGGCGTTCTGCAGGTGCATCTGTCCGGCGGCGAGCCGACGCTGCGCCGCGACCTCGAGCAATTGATCGCCGGACTTTCGGCGCGCGGTGTCTACACCAACCTCATCACCGCCGGCATCAACATCGCCGATGGCCGCATCGAGGCCTTTGCCGAAGCCGGTCTCGACCACCTGCAACTTAGCTTTCAGGGTGCCCGCCCGGCGACCACCGACCGTATCGGCAATCATATCGGCAGCCATGAAAAGAAGCTGGAGACGGCACGCCGCGCCCGCGCGGCCGGGCTGCCGCTCACCATCAATGCGCCGATCCATCGTCACAACATCGAGGAAGTGCCGGAATTCATCGATCTGGCTCTTTCGTTGGGCGCGGAGCGGCTCGAGATCGCCAACGTGCAATATGCCGGCTGGGCGCTGGCCAATCGCAATGCGCTGATGCCCGAACGCGCCGCGGTCGACCGGCAGGCGGACGCCGTCGCGGCGGCGCAGGAACAGCTGGCCGGCGTCATCAACATCGATTTCGTCCCGCCTGACTATTTTGCCATCTACCCCAAGCCATGCATGGGCGGCTGGGCGCGCGATGCGTTCATGGTGGCCCCGGACGGCACGGTGCTGCCGTGCCATGCCGCGCAGACGATTCCTTCGCTTCGCTTCGAGCGCTTCGGAGAGCGCACGCTTGCCGAAATCTGGACCGATTCACCAGCATTCAATGCCTTCCGCGGCACCGAGTGGATGCAGGAGCCGTGCCGAAGCTGCGAGCGCCGCGAGGTCGACTGGGGCGGCTGCAGGTGTCAGGCGATGGCGATTGCCGGTGATGCCGCGGCTACGGATCCGGCCTGCATCAAGTCGCCGATCCACAAGCACATGACCGACGCCGCGCTGGCAGGGGCAGCGCCGGAGAGAAACGGCGCGGAACGCTTCATCTTCCGGCGGATCGGCGCCACAACCCGACCCGACAACGAAAGGCACGCTGCGCGCTCCCTGTAATGCAAGCTCACGCCGAAACCCTTCGCAAAGTCCGTACGGTTTCCGTTAAGAGTTTTCGTAAAACCAAATACTTATAGCGGTTCGGCGCTTCCTCGAATGGCAGCCTGAGCAGGATAGTGTCCTTGAGGTGATGTAGCTCGGCGGCGCCTTTGCCTGATGTCCACCGGGCCTTGTCCGAGACTGTTGTCGTGGGACAAGCAGCACGAAAGTTCCGTCGCCGGCTGACCGGCCCAGAAATCTTTCCGGCCTTGATCTGGCGACGCCGGCGACGGCGTTGACCTGCATCAAAGCCGTGCGGCCCGGCGCTTCTACTGTGCGATCGACCAATTCAACGGAGATCGATTATGGCAAAGACAATGAAGGCCGCGGTGGTCCACGCATTCGGCAAGCCGCTGACGATCGAGGAAATGCCGATCCCCGAGCCGGGGCCGGGAGAAGTCCTGATCAAGATCATTGCCAGCGGCGTCTGTCACACCGACCTTCATGCGGCGAGCGGAGATTGGCCGGTCAAGCCAACGCCTCCATTCATCCCGGGCCATGAAGGGGCCGGCATCGTCGCCGCCTTGGGGCCAGGCGTCACCGGACTTAAAGAAGGTGACCCTGTCGGCATCGCCTGGCTGCACGACGCGTGCGGTTGTTGCGAATATTGCGGCACCGGGTGGGAAACGCTGTGCGAGCACCAGCATATGAGCGGCTATACGGTGAATGGCAGCTTCGCCGAATACGCCATCGGCAGCGCTCCGTACGTGGCGCGATTTCCCAAGAATGTCGATTTCGCCGAGATGGCGCCGATCCTCTGCGCAGGCGTGACCACCTACAAGGGCATCAAGGAGACCGAAGCCAAGCCGGGCGAATGGATCGCTATTTCGGGGATCGGCGGTCTCGGGCACGTCGCGGTGCAATATGCCAAGGCAATGGGTCTGCATGTGGCCGCGCTCGATGTGACTGACGAGAAACTGTCCCTGGCGCGCCAGCTTGGAGCTGACGCTGTCATCAACGCGAAATCGCCCGACGCGGCGGCGCAGGTGGTCAAGGCGACCGGCGGCGGCGCTCACGGCGTGCTGGTTACCGCCGTTTCGGTGCCGGCCTTCTCACAGGCCCTGCAGATGGTCAGACGCAAGGGCACGATCAGCCTGAACGGCCTTCCGCCCGGCGAGTTTGGTACACCGATCTTCGACGTTGTGCTGAAGCGTATCACGATCCGAGGGTCCATCGTCGGTACGCGCAAGGATTTGGCGGAAGCCATTGAGTTCGCATCCGAAGGCAAGGTCAAGACACACATTCACAGGGCGAAGCTCGAAGACATCAATACGATCTTCGATAATCTCGGAGCCGGGAAGGTCGACGGCCGCATGGTGATGACGCTGTAGTTTTTGCCATGGGACGAGGCTGCGAAAGCCGTCTCGTCCCGAAATGTCCGCGATGGCAGATGTTCGACGAGATGTTCGTCGTCACTGGGCTTTCGCCGCAGTTTTCGAGCCTATCTCGTTAAGCCGCCAAGCCCGCCATTCCTCCGCGATCTGGTACCCGCTGCTTGGCCGCGGTGGCCCACTTTTTTTGCCGCCGGGTAGAAGCTTCGTCTCCAACCCGGGACAACACCGTCATGACCCATCAGCTTTTCGGCCCGCAAGCACAGGTCGCCACAGATCATAGGTCCGGTCTCCGGAAGGGATAAGCGAAGGCTGTGGAACCGCATCAAAATACGGCATCCGCGACGCGGCCCTCTCTCGGCGTTTCAAATCCGTACCGTGTTTTGATCTAGGACAAAGAAAACCGTGAGCAGCTTATGGTAAATAATTACCTAATTTGTTGTTTTGTAACATGGGAAAGGGCGTATTCATGTCAAGAGGAAAACAGATTCTCAAGGGCAGCAACCTAATTGCCTCGGTCGTTTTACTTGTGACGGTTGCCGGGTGCTCGCAGACCACTGGTTCGATTGACACCTCAAGCACCCCCCATACGAGCGGACCTCAATGTCACCGCTCGGTTCCACTCGGCGAATTCGATCCAGGCTGTGACGAGCCGCGACTTGGCTTCAAGAACTTTTCGCCGCCTCCAATCGTCACCGGCTTTTGACCAGGCGACTACCTGGAAGACAGCGCGCTTCTATCTTGACGATGGACGTGAACCAACGCTGCTTGGCACCCAGCTTCGCCTCTCAGCGAGATGAGACCGCAATCAGCGACTCCTTGTCCCTCGTCGTGCAGGTGTGGATCAAGGCTAGGAGTACAGTGTGGCTACCATCAGGACTTTAGCCCTGATGCCGGTCCGACTGAGCCTGGTTCCGATGCGAAGATGACTGATCCTTGACGCGCATCAATGATGTCGGCTGATCAGTGGCTATTCGTAACGCATGTGAGAGTTGGCGCCTGGGTCGACGAAAGCATGAAGTGCAGAGATGCATAGCGGGTACATTCGGAGGGCGAACAATTGCGGGAATATCGTCAGAAAGCGTGTGCGAGCTTCAATTGGAGGTGTCCTGATTTGGGGCCCCGGCCTGAGCTGACGATCGCCGTACTGGTCGACCTCGGCCTTTCGAACGAAAGGATTGGCCGCTACTTCAGGATGGCCCCTTCCAGGATCGAGGCCTTGCGCACGACGCTTGATCATTCGAATTCCTGTCTAACCGACGGCTTTCTCAGAAACTCCGGATGATCATCGATAAGGCTAATGTGGCGGCCAGGCGATGTTGCAGCACGCCCGCGCCGATCTTAGGGCCGGACAAGCCTATTGCTTGAGCGTGAGATGATTATGTCACACGAATCCGCCTTCCGAATTCGCAAGCAGAAAAAAACGGCGATGCGAGGAATCTCATTTTCTGAGGACGTGTCCTCTTGAGTGAGGAAGCTCTCCCGCAGCATCGGCAGGACCCTGCGCTCTCTCCCAAAGCGGAAGAGGCTATGGATCGCAAATCCGTGCCTGGCCTTCCTGAAATCGAGCTTCCGGGCATCGGCGCCGCGATCGGCTGGCTGGCCGGCCTGCTTCTATTGGGCGTGATTGTCAGCTTTGCGCTGCATTTCGGTGACGTTCAGGTTTTCCTGTCCACCTTGAAATCCGCCGATTCTCTCTGGCTTGCTGCGGCGGTGGCCTTCCAGATCGCCACCTATGCCTGCGCTGCTGCCGTCTGGTTCAGGATTCTTTCGCGCGCTGGAACCCGACAGTCGTTTGCTGGCCTGTTCAAGCTCGCGGTTGTCCAGCTTTTTGCCAATCAGGCGCTGCCCTCCAGCGGCTTGAGCGGCACTATGATCGTCGCGAAAGGACTGGCGCGGCGGGGAGTGGCCCCGCCGCTGGTCATGACAGCGCTCCTAGTGGACGGGTTCTCGTACTATGCGAGCTACCTGATGGTCGGTCTTTTGGCGTTCGTGATCTTGTGGCACAGCGGCGACATCGGCGCTGCCTGGCTTCCGCTTGCGATCGCTTTCGTCACCGTTCTTCTGGCGTTGGTGCTCGCCACCTTCCTCCTGATCCGGCGACAAGGACGAATTATCCCGAAGGCCGCGCTTCACTGGGCGCCGGCGGCAAAGATGGCTCAGATTCTCGGCAGCGCTCGCACAGACATTCTGCGCGATGGGAAACTCATTCTTGAAGCATTCTTTCTGCAGATTGGCGTCTTTCTGCTGGACGCGGGGACATTATGGATTGCTGCCCGCTCGGTCGGGCTCGCTGTTGATCCGGTCAGCGCGTTCCTGAGCTTCGTCCTGGCCTCGGGAGTGGCGACGCTCTCACCAATTCCCCTCGGCCTGGGCACTTTCGAGGGAACCTGCACAGGGCTGCTCCACGTTATGGGAAGCGGCATCGAAGGCAGTCTTGCCGCCACCCTGATCCTGCGCGGGTTCACACTCTGGCTGCCGATGGTGCCGGGGCTTTGGCTGTTGCGCAGCGAAATGGACGAGACGGCCCTGCATGATACCAATCTATGACACGGCTCCACGAGCCCGCCGGCCGCTCATCGTCTTTGGCCTGATTGCTATCAATTTTGCGATCTTCCTCTGGATGAGCGGGATGCCCGAACGCGACCTGAACCGAATTCTGGAGCACTTTGCCCTTATTCCATCGCGTTATTCGGCCCCACGAGCGGCAATCGCCGCAGGCCTCGACCCGAACAACTATTGGCCACTCCTCACCAACACCTTCCTCCACGGCGGCTGGCTGCACATTATTTTGAACATGTGGAGCCTCTGGATCTTCGGTCCAGCCATGGAGGGCCGATGCGGCCGCCTGGGGTTTCTCATCCTGTATGTGGCAGGCGCGGTGGCTGCCAGCGCCACGCACCTTCTTGCCTATTGGACGTCTTCGGAGCCTGCGCTTGGCGCCTCGGGGGCGATTGCCGCCGTTATCGCCGCCTATGCCGTGACCTACCCACGGGCGCAGGTCATTCTTCTTGTGCCGATCCTGTTCCTGCCCCTCCTCATCCCGGTATCTGCACTGTTCTTCGCTGCGTTCTGGTTCGCTGCCCAGATCCTGCAAGGGACGCAAGCACTGTTCGCCCACTCGATGGGCAGCGATATCGCGTGGTGGGCGCACATCGGCGGCTTCCTGTTTGGAATTGTCTTTGCAAAGGTCGCGAACGCTCTGGCGCTTGGCCGCAACATCGAGACCAGGCGGTGGTCGGGAACGGTGCCAAAGGTGCCGCGGCGATAGAGCACTTCAGCGCTTGTAGAATAGGCAATCTCTGATTTGCGCAGCGATGCGCAAGTGGCCTCGCGCCACCGCAAACCAGGCACTCAGGTATCCGTGACAACGCGAATATTGTCCCATACCCGAACTGTGCCAACTGCGTTCTCGGCAACCACCCGGACGGCGTCCTTTACATGGTCGGCCTTGACCGTTCCGTTCAGTGTGACCACGCCGTCGCGAACGAGGATATCAACCGTGGCGCTCGGCGCCCACGGCTGTCGCGCGATTTCGTCTGCAATATTCTTGCGAATTACCAGGTCGTTCAAAACTGATTGAGGCGGCTCGCCTGTCAGCCGGGCCAGGGTCGACAACAGATTGGCGCGGCTGACCATACCGATCACCTGTTCGTCGCGAACCACGGGAACCCGCTTGATCCTTCTGGTCTCCATGAGCTCCACGATCTCGCTGATGGAGGTATCCGGATCAACGCTCACTACGTCGCGGCTCATCACGTCTTCCACCTTGCGACCGTGCTCACGGGCATATTGCTTTGCCAACTTGTCCGCATTCAGCCAAAGATCGAGCCAACGCGAGCGACGGTCGGCGGTGCCGAGTTCCTTGCGGTGCAGCAGGTCATGTTCGGTGATCATTCCGACGAGCTTTCCGTGCGCCGTAACGACTGGCAAGCCGCTGATCGCGCGTTCGGCCATCAGGCGCGCCGCATGAGCGACGGTGCTGTCAGGACGCACTGTTATCGCGCCGATCGTCATTATGTCGCTGGCTTTCATTTTGCCTTCTCCGATTTCCTTGCTGCTTCGGTCGCAGCAATCTGGCGTTTTACGGTGATGAAACTGTCGGGGCTCACGGAAATCGAATCGATGCCGCACTCGACGAGGAAGGCGGCAAATTCGGGATGGTCGCTGGGTGCCTGGCCGCAGAGGCCGATCTTGGCGCCCGCCTTTCGTGCCGCTGCGATGACGCTGGAAATCATCCACTTCACCGCCTGATCCTGCTCATCGAACAGGGCTGCCAGGTCGGCCGAATCCCGGTCGACGCCGAGGGTGAGCTGCGTGAGATCATTCGAGCCGATCGAAAACCCATCGAAGCGTTTTGCGAACTCGGCCGCAAGGATCACATTCGACGGAACCTCGCACATGACGAAGACCTCGAGCCCGTCCTCTTCGCGGCGCAGGCCGTTCTCGGCCATGACTTCCAGCACGCGGTCGGCCTCGTGCGTCGATCGGCAAAACGGGATCATCACGACGACATTGCGGAAACCCATGTCGTTGCGCAGACGACGGACCGCGCGGCATTCGAGCGCGAAACCGTCCCGGTAGCGCGGCGAATAATAGCGGGCGGCGCCCCTGAAGCCGATCATCGGATTTTCCTCTTTCGGCTCGAACTCCGCGCCGCCAATCAGCCCGGCATATTCGTTCGTCTTGAAATCGCTCATGCGGACGATGACCGGTTTGGGATAAAGCGCCGCGGCAATTCGCGCCAAGCCGCGCGCCAGGCGATCGACGAAGTACTCAGCCTTGTCCGGGTAGCCGACCGTCAGCTCAGCAATTTCCCGTCTTGCGGCCTCATCCTTGAGTCCGTCGTAGCGCAGGAGCGCCATCGGATGGATCCGAATGTGGTTGCTCACCACGAACTCCATACGGGCGAGGCCGACGCCGTCCGCCGGCAGGCGCCACCAATGCATGGCCGCCGCGGGGTTCCCGAGGTTCAGCATCAGCTGCGTGCGGGTCTGCGGGAGATTGCCTACCTCGACCGTTTCGGCTTCGAACGTCGCCGTCCCTTCATAGACAAAGCCTTGATCTCCTTCCGCGCAGGAGACTGTCACCTCCTGCTCGTCATGGAGCAATGCGGTGGCGTTGCCGGCGCCGACGACCGCCGGCAACCCCAATTCACGGCTGACGATGGCCGCATGCGACGTGCGCCCGCCATGGTCGGTGACGATCGCGGCCGCCCTCTTCATCACCGGCACCCAATCTGGGTCCGTGGTGCGGGTGACGAGAACCGCACCGTCGACAAAGTTGCCGATGTCGCGGGGATCCTCTATCAGGCAGACACGGCCCGCTACCACCGCGTCCCCGACGGCGAGGCCGCTCAAAATCCTCCGCCCGGCTTTGACAATCCTGTAGGACTTGAACGCGGCCGCCTGACGACGCGACTGAACCGTCTCCGGCCTTGCCTGGACGATGAACATCTCGCCCGTCTCGCCGTCCTTGGCCCATTCCATGTCCATCGGGCAGGCATAATGGGCTTCGATCGCTGCAGCCCATCTGGCGAGCGTCAGGATTTCCGTTTCTTCGAGCACGAAGGCCATGCGCTCCGCCTTGGAGGTTGGGACATTGCGCGTCGGCTTTTCGCCGGCGGCGTAGATCAGCTTTTGCTCTTTGCTGCCACGCTTCTTGCCGATGATCGGCACCACGGCCGAATCCGCCAGCAGCGGCTTGAAGACCTGGTACTCGTCGGGATCGACGATGCCCTGCACGACATTCTCGCCAAGCCCCCAGCTGGCGTCGATCAGCACCACATCCTTGAACCCTGTCTCTGTATCGATCGAGAACATCACGCCCGATCCGCCGATATCCGAGCGGACCATCTGCTGAACACCGATTGAGAGGGCGACGCTCATATGGTCGAAGCCTTGTGCCTTGCGATAGCTGATCGCTCGGTCGGTGAAGAGCGAGGCGTAGCAGCGGCGGCAGGCAGCGAGCAGCGCCCGCTCGCCGCGAATATTCAGGAAAGTTTCCTGCTGGCCGGCAAAGCTGGCGCCCGGCAGGTCTTCGGCTGTGGCGCTGGAACGGACCGCGACGTCGATTTCCGGTCTGCCCGCGCGTTCGCAAAGCTGCCTATAAGCGGCAGCTATCTCGTCTGCTATTTGCTCGGGCCAGTCACCGTGCAAGAACAGCTCTCGAATGGCCTTACCCGCCTCCTCGAGGGAAATCTTGCCCTCGTTCAGATCGGTGAGAAGGCGCCGCATTCGCTCCTCGAGACCATTGACCTGGACGAATGTCCAATAGGCCTCGGCCGTCGTCGCAAAGCCCGGGGGCACGCGAATGCCTTGCGAACTCAGCGTTCGGACCAGTTCGCCCAACGAAGCGTTCTTGCCGCCAACACGGGCGACATCATTTCGTCCGATGTCTTCGAACCAGACGATCCGTGGACTGGATTGCGCAGCCATCACCTCACCTCCGAAATCGAAATCACTGTCCGGGTTCTCCCTTTGGGGACATTGATCCCCGTCAAGTTGAGCCGAAAAGGCATGGCGGCAATTTCGTATTTCAGTCCGTGGAAGACGCCGTTGAGATTCACATCGATAATTTTTTACCATTCCTCCAATGGGTATTCGACCGTGGTCTCGCTGGGTCCGCCAATGCCGGCGTTATTGACCGCGAGATGCAACCCTCCAAATGTCTTGACGGCGAAGCTCACCATTCGCTCGACCGATCTGGCATTCGCGACATCGACCTCGAAAGCGCGGGCGCTGCCGAGCCTCGACGCAATCTGCGTTACGGTGTCTTCCGCTGAGGAAAAATCCACATCGGCAACGACGACATGTGCTCCGCGAGTAGCCAATTCGATGGCGATAGCCGCGCCAATTCCCGATCCGGCCCCGGTAATGACGGCTGTTCTGCCTTTGAAATCCACGGTCGAAGCCCCATTGATCAACTGTCACAACTAGCGGTCGCCGAGCGCAACGCGTTTGTCGGGAACAGGCCTCCTTCGCGCTCGTTTTGACGAGGATCAATGATGGCTGCTCAGGCCGGTGCTTTGATGCCAAGCCTCGATAGGCCGAGCATGAACTGACGATGCGGGCGCGACGATCCGCGCCAAACGCGGAAATCGCGAAGCAATGGACCGGATCGGCGGGGACGCCTGTCGGGTGGGTCCGCTGGCCTCCGGTTCTGGCGCCTCGTGGCTGCGGCGTCAGTCGCCGGGCCTGTTGTGACCGTGTCGCACAAAGATCTTGGCATGGCGCCGTTAGGCAACTCTGGGAGCGCGATAGTCACCCTGCAAGTCGGGTAGTGATGACGTGGAGCTAAACATGACCATGGAGACCACTGAGCGCGTGATTGAATATGCGCGCGATCGATTCAAACATGAGGTCAAGGATTTGCTCGATGATCCGTCATGGTTGAGTTCGATGCCCGAGGAGTTGATTGCGAACTATTTCAACGAAGCGCGGCTACTTGCCGCTGATCTCGGCTTGGATTTCGATCTCCTCGTGGATGAGACCGGAACCGATCACCAGCGTGGCCGCCTGCGCAGGCTGGAAAACTCTGCAGCGATCGGCCCGCCCGATAGTGCCGATCTGTGATCGCCCTGCTGTCGCCTCGCAACAGCGCAAGAAGCGCTTCAAGCAGTACGCGGTCAAGATGCTCATGGAGCCAATTTTCGAGGCATGTCTCCTACGGGTTCCGGCCGGGCAGGAGCAGGCACTTACGTTGGGGCATGTCGGCGAAAACGACATGCGGGCATCTCAGTCCTTTTTCTCTGCAACAAGATAATTGTCGTACCAATCGGCTTCGCTTGAGAAATTTGCTTCAGATCAACGTTCAGTCGCGACTGCTTGCGGTAAGAAGGCTCTCCGGTCAACTCACCTGTAGGATCGAATGGCGTGCCGGTTCGGAATCGGTCGAACTCAGGACGAGAAACAGCTTTGCGCTATGCCATCGCCTTGGCGGCGGTCGCTGCCGCCTTCGCCGCGAGGTTTGTCGTGGCATCGGTTCTCAAGGATCAAGCTCCTTACCTCTTCTTCCTGCCCGCCGTGCTGCTCGCGGCGGGGGCGGGCGGCTTCGGTCCTGGCGTTCTGGCCACCAGCTTGAGCGTTCCCCTCGTTTTCTTTTTCATTGCCAATTACAGGGCAGTCGGTTGGACGGAGGTCGCTAATGGCGCTGTCTTTGTATTGATCGGGGTCGGGACGGCCTGGATCGGTGAACGGCTGCGGCAGGCGCGCATTCTGGCCTTGACGCGAGAGGCCCATCTCCAATCGATCATTGACATAGTTCCCGAAGCCACGATCGTCATCAACGAGCACGGCATCATCCAGCACTTCAGCGCGACCGCCGAGCGGATGTTCGGCTACACCGCGGCTGAGGCGATCGGGAGCAATGTGACGCTGCTGATGCCCTCGCCTTATCGAGAAGAACATGATGGTTATGTCAGGCGCTACCGCGACACCGGGGAGCGACATATTATTGGAACTGACCGTGTTGTTTCAGCGCGGCGCAAAGACGGCTCGACGTTTCCAATCGAACTGGCCGTCGGAGAGATATGGTCGGCGAGCGAGCGATTTTTCACGGGCTTCATCCGCGATCTGACGGAGCGGCAGGAAACCGAAGCACGACTTCAGGAGCTGCAGTCTGAACTCGCCCACGTGTCACGCCTAACTGAGATGGGCGGGATGGCATCGGCGATCGCTCATGAACTCAACCAGCCGTTGGCGGCCATAGCCAACTATCTGAAAGGTTCACGCCGTCTGCTCGACGGCAGCGCCGACGAGCGGCTGGCGATGCTTCGAGACGCGCTGGACAGCGCGGCCGATCAGGCGCTGCGAGCCGGTCAGATCATTCGGCGCATGCGCGATTTCGTCAGTCGCAGGGAGAGCGAAAGACAGGTCGAACACATTGCCAAGCTCGTCGAGGAAGCGTCCGCGCTCGCGCTTGTCGGCGCCAAGGACCAGGGCGTACGCGTGACGTTCGACTTCGATCCCCATGCCGATCTTATCCTGGCCGACAAGGTTCAAGTTCAGCAGGTTCTGGTCAACCTGATCCGAAACGCCATCGAGGCCATGGAGGAATCAAGTGAGCGGAATCTGACCGTTCGCACGAAGCCCGCAGACGATATGATGATTGTCGTGCAGGTCGATGATACTGGTTCGGGCATTTCGGAGGAAATGGCGGCGAGGCTGTTTCAACCATTTGCGACTACCAAGCCGCGCGGGATGGGAGTGGGCCTTTCGATCTCTCGGACAATTGTCGAGGCGCATGGCGGGCAGATCGAAGCCAAGCCGCGTCCAAGCGGCGGAACGACGTTCCGCTTTACATTGCCTGCGGTGACGAAGGAGGAGGCCATCGATGCCCACTGACAGTGTCGTCCATATCGTCGACGACGAGGCGGTGCGCCAGTCGCTCGCCTTTCTGCTTGGCACGGCCCAACTCTCGGTGCGCAGCTACGAAACGGCCGTTGCCTTTTTGGCGAACATCGAATGCGCCGAACGGGGATGCATCGTCACCGACCTGCGAATGCCGAAATCGACAGGCTTGAGCTGCTCCGGCGAGTAAAAAGCTTCCGCGTCGCCTTGCCGGTCATCATCATTACAGGCCACGGCGATATCGCGCCCGCGAGAAAAGCCTTGGAAGCCGGTGCGGTCGATTTTCTTGAGAAGCCCTTCGACGACGAGGCGGTATTGGCTGCGGTTCGGTCTGCGCTCAACCAGCATGAGCGGACGCAGGAAGCCAAATGTCTGGACGTTCAGGGCCGGCTTGCTCAGCTGTCCAATATTGAACGGCAGGTGCTCGAAGGCCTCATAGCCGGATTTTCGAACAAAACGATCGCGCACGATTTGAAAGTAAGCCCGCGGACCCTCGAGATTTACCTGGCACATGTGATGACCAAGATGCGGGCCACGAATCTGTCTGAACTCGTGCGTATGGCATTGATCCCGAGCGTGCTGAACGAGCGCTCATAGCAGTGCCACCTTCCCAAGATCGGCGACATCTGCAGGCCTTTTCGCTGTTTTTGCCCCAGGTCAAAGCGAAGTGTCTCTGGTAACGGCTTACTGGACCGTGAACGGATGCTTGGAGATCAATGCGATGGAAGCTGCGGATTCCATATCACGCGACAAACCGACAGTAATCGTGGTTGACGACGACCCGGCGATACTGAGATCACTCAAATTCTCGCTCGAGCTCGAGGGGTTTTCGGTCCGCACCTACGCCGATGCGACAGAGCTGTTGAACGAGGCGGCGCTGCCGCCCTTTGGTTGCCTGGTCATCGACTACAACTTGCCGGCAGTGAACGGGCTCGAACTACTGCAGCGACTACGGAACGGGCAGGTTCGGCTGCCGGCGATCATGATCACCTCGTCTCCGAGCAAGATGCTGCGGGAGAGCGCGGCCGCCGCCGGGATCCCTATCGTCGAAAAGCCGTTCTTCAATCACACCCTGAGTGACAGCATTCGGGTCGCCCTGGAGCATCAGGACAGGCATTGAACGAATGGCGTAAGCACGTCTGGGAGGGCCGTCAAAAATGTTGGGCGTGTCGGGATTGGAGGGTGCAGGGTCGGCGATCAGGCGGATTGCGACCACCGCCTTCCCGCTCGCGTGCGAACGAGTTCGTGCCGCTGCTTCGCCAGAACCATGCCTATGAGGAAGGATATCTCTTTCCGGCATTCGAGACGGCCGTGCCGATCAAGCGGCGCGGGCAGCTTCGATACGCCGCCTGAACGCCGAGCATGTCGAGGATGAACGCGCCGCCTGGGATCTGACGGATACTTTGCTTGCCATCGGACACGGCGGCACGGTCGTCAACGCCGAAGCGCTCGGCTTCATGATCAGAGGGGTCTTTGAAGCGCTGCGCCGGCACGTCGCCTTCGAGCAGGAGCAAGTGCTGCCGATAATCGCAGCAAACGAAGCCGCTGACAGGCCCAACTATGAGCGGCTACCACTCCGGAGCTTGCGCCGACCTCACATCATGGCGGCGCTGATCTTGCGGAAACGCATGATGGAGAGGGCGAAGAACACGCCGCCGACGATTCCGACGATAGCAAACTGCGGCCAGACCACGTCAATGCCGGCACCTCGATAGAGGATAGCCTGCGCGAAGCTTACGAAATGGGTCGAGGGTGATAACTGCATCACCGCGCGTAAGAACGCCGGCATGCTGTCGAGCGGCGTGTTGCCGCCGGACAGGATGTTCATTGGCAAAGCGACCAGGACGAACAGGAGCCCAAGCTGCGGCATCGAGCGAGCCACCGTGCCCAGGAAGATGCCGATGGCGGTTGCGAAGAACAAATAGATCGTGACGCCCGCCATGAAGAGCGGAACGGAACCGACGATCCGAATTCCGAGCAGCGTCTCTATCACCAACCAGAGTGACAGGCCGACCGCGACGGTGATCACCAGGCCATTCGCCCACACCTTCGCAGCCGCGATCTCGAAAGGCGTGAGCGGCATGATCAGCAGATGATCCATCGTGCCGCGCTCCCGCTCGCGGATGATTGCCGCACCCGCAAGTATGATGGCAAGCATGTTGACGTTGCCGATAATGGCCATGACCGCATTGAAGAGTTGCGTGGTGAGGTTGGGATTGAAGGCGACGCGAACGGCGAGATTCACGGGCTCGGCCTGCGAAGGTTCGGAAGCCGCAGCAGAGCGGGCGATTTCGCGAGCGATGATCTGCTGCAGATAGCCGGCGCCGATGCCTGCCTGCATCATGGCGGTGGCGTCGACATTGACCTGGATGACCGGTTGGCGGCCCGCCAGGATGTCGCGCTCGAAATGCGGTGGAATATCGAGGACGAACGTGCTGCGGGCGGTGTCCATCAGTTCGTCAACCTGACTGGCGACGATCTCGGTCGGGGAGCTGAAATAGGGTGGCAGCAGGGCTGCGGCAATCGCACGCGAGAGCGCCGAATGGTCCTCATCGACAATGGCGACGGAAGAGTTGTGGGCCTCTTGCGCTGGGCTCTCGGCCTGCGCATAGACCGCCAGCGTGAAGGAGTAGATGACGAAGCCAAAGAGCACGAAATCGCGCGAGAAGCTGCGCAGTTCCTTGGTGCCGAGCCAGAAGATGTTTGCCAGGTGCTGCATGACATCATGCCTCTTGGCGACGCAGGAATGCCAGGCTGATCAAGATGAGGATCGGGATGAAGACCGCGAGCGCCAACAGGCTTCCGGCAAGTTCCTGGAAGCCGAGGGCCTTGGTGAAGGTGCCGACCGAAATGCGCAGGAAATACATCGCCGGGAAGGTATGGGCCATGAAGGCCGGAAAACCCGCCAGCGAGGAGACGGGCGCCAACATGCCGGAGAACTGCACGGCGGGCAGCGAGGTCATGATCCCCGCGACGAAGAGCGCGGCAATCTGGGTTCGCGTGAATGCCGAGATCACCAAGCCGTAGCCGGTCATCGCCGTCACGTAGAGCAGCGCGCCGAGAAAGAGCACCCAGAAGCTTCCCTTCAGCGTCACGCCGAACAGCAAAACGGCCATTAGGAAGAGGGTAAGAAAGCTGATCAGGCAAAGGATGACGTAGGGCAGTTGCTTGCCCAGGAGAAATTCGAGCCGCGTCACGGGAGTGACGTAGAGATTGACGATCGAACCCAGCTCCTTCTCCCTGACGACGCCAACAGCCATCAACATTGCAGGCATGAATGCCAGCAGCATCGCGATCGTCCCCGGCACCATGGCGAAGATGCTCTTGAAGTCCTGGTTGTAGACGAATCGAGTCTCAATGACCGGCGACGCTGGCCGACTGCCGGCCGCGTCCGCGAGATCGGCGACATATTGCTGATGCAGGCCAGCGAGATAGCCGCGGACGGTTTCAGCACGGAAAGGCATGGCGCCGTCGACCCAAGCGCCAATCTCGGGCGCTGCCCCGCGCCGGATGTCGCGGCCGAAGCCCGGCGGCACCTCGATGGCCAATGCGAAGGCGGCGCTGCGCAGCGCCCGATCGAGATCGTCGTAGCTGGCCAGTGTTTTGCGTTCCGCAAAATAGGGCGATCCGCGGAACTCCTGCAGATAGGCACGGCTTTCCGGCGTGTTGTCGCGGTCAAGGACGGCGAAAGTTACCTGATTGACATCGGTATTGATGCCGAGTCCGAAGACGATCATGAGAAACGCCGTACCGAGGAGGGCAAAACCGAGCCGCACCGGATCGCGCCAAAGCTCCAGCGCCTCGCGCCACGAATAGGCGAAAAGCCGCCCCAGGCTGAAGCCGGCCCGCGGTGCCACGCGCGCGGAAGAAGAGGTCGCGGCGCGCTCAGGCTCTGGTGGACCGCTGACCGAGCTTGAGCCTTCGCCGCCTGCAGACTGGAGATAGGCCACGAAGGCATCCTCGAGATCGGCTGCACCTTTGGCTTCGGCCAGCTCGGTCGGCGTGCCGGTGGCCACCACCTTGCCGCCATGCATGAGCGCGACGCGATCGCACCGCGCCGCCTCGTTCATGAAATGGGTCGAGACGAAGATGGTGACGCCTTGCCTCCGCGAAAGCTCGACGAGCAGCTCCCAGAAGCTGTCGCGCGCAAGCGGGTCAACTCCGGAGGTGGGCTCGTCGAGGATAAGGACCTCCGGCTCATGCACGACGGCGACGGCGAGAGAGAGCCGCTGACGGATGCCGAGAGGCAGCTCCGATGCCCGCTGGTCCACATAAGGGCCGAAACCGAACCGCTCGATGAGCGCGGCAATGCGCGATTTCGCCCTGTCGGCGGCGATATGGAAGAGACGGGCATGCAGATCGAGATTCTGCCCGACGGTCAGCTCGGTATAAAGCGAGAAAGACTGGGACATGTAGCCGACACGCCTACGGAGACGCATGTTGGTGGCATCGATCGGCTGTCCCAACAGCCAGGCATTGCCGTCGGAGGCCGGCAGCAGCCCGGTCAGCATCTTCATCGTGGTGGTCTTGCCGCAGCCGTTCGAGCCGAGGAAGCCGAAGATCTCGCCGCGTTCGATGGCGAAGCTCACGTCATCGACTGCTACGAATTCGCCGAAGCGCCGAGTGAGGCCGCGAGCGACGATGACCGCCTCGTGTTCGCCCGATGGCCGCGGCGGAATGGAGAGCGCGCGACGCCCGGCGCGAACCGCCTCGGGCAAAAGCGCAATGAAGCTTTCCTCCAGGGTCCCCCGCCCTGTCAGCCGTTTCAGTTCAGCCGGCGTGGCCGAAGCGAAGATCCGCCCGGCATTCATGGCGATGAGCTCGTCGAAGCGCTCCGCCTCCTCCATATAGGCGGTGGCTACGACCACGCTCATGCCCGCCCGCCTCGCTCGCATGCGTTCGATCAACTCCCAGAATTGCCGGCGCGACAGCGGATCGACGCCGGTTGTCGGCTCGTCGAGAATGAGTAGGTCAGGGTCGTGAACGAGCGCGCAGCAGAGGCCGAGCTTTTGCCGCATGCCACCTGAGAGTTTCCGGGCCGGGCGGTCGGGAAAGGGCGCTAGGCCGGTCGCCTCGAGCAGCGCGTCAATGCGCCGGGAGCGCTCGCCGGCCGGCTCGCCGAAGAGGCGTCCGAAGAAATCGATGTTCTCCCGGACGCTGAGATCGGGGTAAAGGTTCTTGCCAAGCCCCTGCGGTAGAAAGGCGATGCGCGGACACACGGCAGAACGATGGAGCTGGTCGGCCATATCGCCGCCGAAGACCTCCACGCGTCCGGTCTGAATGCGTTTGGCTCCGGCGACCAGGCTGAGCAGGGTCGACTTGCCGACGCCGTCCGGGCCGATCAATCCGACCAGCGCGCCGGCCGGGACCCTGAGGCCCACGCCGTCGAGCGCGAGCGTGCGGCCGTAGGAGTGCGAGAGCCCCTCGACGGCGATGACGCTAGCGAGATGGCTCATCCGTCCGCCCTAGTGCAAGGAAGGTCGGCCACTCGGCACCGCCGTTGAGGTGCACATAGGCGAGCCCCGGAACCCCCGAGCTCACCTCCGCTGCATGGATGCGCAGGTAGTCGGGATCAACGCGCACGCGGACTCGGAACATCAGCTTGTCGCGTTCCGCCTTGGTCTCCACTGCCTTTGGCGTGAACTGTGCCTCCCCGGAGACAAAGACAACCTTAGCCGGGATCGGTGATTCAGGAGCGGCGTCAAGTACGATGCGCGCGGCGCTCCCTACGGTCGTGCGGCCGGCTTCCGCCGTAGGCAGGAAAATGTCCATATAGACATAGCCCGTGTCGATCATGGTCATGACCTTGCCGCCTGCCCCGATCACCTCGCCGATATTAGCGAGGCGATATTGAACGCGGCCGTCGCGAGGAGCGACGAGCGAATTGTCGGCGATATTGATCCGGTAGAGGTCGACATCGTGGTTGGCGGCCGCCAGCGTCTGTTCGGCTTGTCCGACGCGCGCATTGGCCGCGGCGAGCGCGGCATTGGCAGCGCTCATCTGCTGCTGACGCTGATCGAGAACCTCGGCTGTCGCATAACCTTTGTCGACGAGGACAATCGCGCGGGTGAGCTGCTGCTCGGCGAGCTTGGCCTGGGCATTCTGCTGCTCGACGCCGGCTCGCGCCTCGTCGAGCATCCGATTGGCCCCAAGCACCTGCGCCTCGGCTTTGCGGAGCGACATCTCGAGGTCTTGCGTGTCCATCCGCGCGACTACTTGGCCGGCGTGAACGACGTCACCCTCATCAACGAGAAGCGCGGCGATGCGACCGCTGAACTTGGCCGCGATGTCGATCTCGTCTGCCTCGACCCTGCCGTTGCCGAAAGCGATCCCGGTGGGCAGTGCGGGAGCGGCATGCAGCCACCAATATCCGCCTGCCGCCGCGCCGGCGATCGCAACCAGCGCCAACGCGAGCCAAAGCCGGCGGCGCCGTTTCACGGCGGCAGGAACGATCTCCGGGAGGCCGAGCTCTGGCTTATTCGGCACAAGCATTCGGCCCGCCGAACGGTCATTCGAGGGGAGCAACTCAGTGCCGTCATCGATGACCGTTGTGTTGGGCATTCGTCGATTCCTAATCGCCAGAGAAGACGACGGGCGCCAGCGCCTTATTCTTACCCTTGTCCGGATGCGGCGGACGGTCGTTGATCTGCGTCAAAGCATTGGTGTTGATCCGCATCAACCCGGCTATGTCTGGCCATGTTCCGCGATCAAAACTCGGCCGGCTGTAAGCGGAATCATTTCACCTCTCTTGATCTCAGATCGGCTCTTCTTCGGGCTTATTTGATGTTGATCAAGGATGGCCGATCAGCCTGGTGCTCCGATGCCAGCCTCGATGGGTCGAGCTTGAAAATGACAGCGAGGACACCTGTCGAGCGGGTCCGTTGGCTTCTCTTCTAGCGCCTCTTGGGAGACCTGATGTGGAAGAGCGGAGGCCGCGGCACTTGCTGATCAACCTGTCTTATGGAGAGAACCATGGCTGAAGCCGCTACCAAACTGCCCGTGAAAACCGAGAAGAATGCGCCCGCCGCCAGGTCGGATCACTGGACGGGGCCGTTCGAAAGCCTGCGTCGCGAAATCGACCGGCTCTTCGATGATTTCCATCCTTTCGATCTCCGTCTGCCCTCCACCCGCTCGTTTTTTGGCCGGGATTTCCCAGCGCTGCGCAGCGACTGGTCCGTCGCGCCGGCGATGGACCTGATTGAAAAGGCGAACGAGTACGAGATCACGGCCGAACTGCCGGGCATCGACGAAAAGAACGTCGAGATCAAGCTCGCCAACAACGTGCTGACGATCAAGGGCGAGAAGAAGGAAGAGAAGGAGGAAAAGGAGAAGGACTACTACCTCTCGGAGCGCCGCTACGGCTCCTTCCAGCGGTCGTTCCAGTTGCCTGAGGGGGTCGACGCCGACAAGATCGACGCCAGCTTCACCAAGGGTGTTCTGACCGTGAAGCTGCCCAAGACGGCCGAAGCCCAGAAGGCCGAGAAGAAGATCACCGTCAAGGCCGCATAGCGACGCAAATGACCGCTTCCTCAGCGCATCGGACGAGGCGCTGAGGAAGGAGCCTCTTTCCCGGCTTGGTAGCGCTCGCTGGACTTGCAGACATTAGGTGGCCGTCGATGAACCTTGCTCAACGCGAAGTGCCGCAGCCAGTGAGGATTCGCAAGGTGACATCAACGCGGAAGCCTCGCCCGCTGTCACGGCGATAAGGTCCGCCTCGAATTCCTTGCGATCTCCTGCACGAAAATCAGCCTCGGCGTTGCCGGTGCATCGATGTCCAGCTGAACCAGTATTGTCGTGTAGATGATACCGGACTCCGTCAGAAGCCGCAGACCATCACGGCCGAAAGTGGCCGGATCGGCGGCGCTGGCATGCTAGTCGCCGCAAGACAGGCCAATAGCGTCAAGGCCTGCCTCGAGGTGATCACCAAGAAGCGGATTGCCACAGAGGTAGTCAGCCGTGTGTCCGTTGTGGGCGTCGGCTGCCTGCTGGCGAACCTCTTGCCAATCTTCCGCCTGGCCATCATCCCTGCCGAGCCACATCAACGTCACGAGGTCGATCTGCTCGTCGATGGAAAGCTCCGAGATTAGGGAGCCAAGCTCTTCACGCACAGGGTCATCGGCATGGTCCTGAAGCACCGCAATCTCGTTGTCGTCCGTGGGATTGGATCCTGCGTCCGGCTCTGTGATGGCAACCTTGACATCGAATCCATGTGCCTTGGCGATTATGAAACAGACTTTCCGGACGGGAATTGCCAGCTCGGGCGCCTCGGCGTCTTCATTTCCGATTCCGCGTTTCATTCAATATCTCCTCTTCGTCTTCGGGACTTTCTCGCCCGCGGACGACGCGCTGCCCAAGCGATGGTCCGCGTGTAACTGTGACCACGGTACACCGACCGTCAGGCCGGCCGTCCTTGTGATAGTAGATGACGACCCAGTCAGCCGTTTTGTTGAGCTGGTGGGCGAGCAGCGTATTTGAGAACAGAGCTGTGAAATGCCAGTCGCCATGGCGGGCATGCAGGATAGGTAGCCAGGCGTCGCCGGTGGGATTGAAACGCTTCGGCGCTATCTTGCGTAGCTGCCCGGCGGCCGCGCGCTCGCGATACATCCGGTCCACCTGCAAAAGGAGTGTGACAGGCGGGCGGGCGACCGTGGTTTCGGAAACGAAAAGCGGCCGCCCGAGGCGTTCCGAGATGGCTGCGGCGATCATCCGCCGGCGTCGCGGCCCGATGCCCCTCACGACGACCTTGCCGAACCGAACGGCATGTTCGAGTTCCTCCAGACTCTCCAGCTGGCCATCTTTGGCAAGGCGATCGGCCAATTTCGCGCCGATGCCTGGGATGCTCCGGAACAGAACCTCCGGCGCAAGGTCTCCCCGCAGCCTGTCCATTTGCGACCAGCGCCCGGTGGTAACCATCTCGGCAATCGCGCTGGCGATACCCGTTCCGACGGCGGGCAGCGCAATCAATCCTTCACGACCCTCCTGCGAGAGAATCTCATCAACCGGCCGGTCGAGAGCTGTGATCACTTCGGCTGCGCGCTCAAAGGCTCTGGCGCGAAATCCATCCTCGCCTTGCTGGGTCAAGAGATCGGCGTAGTCACGCAGCCTGCCTGCGATCATCAAATTGATGGCCGGCAGGCTTTGGGAAGCGATAGTCGTTGCGGGAACAGTCTGAATGCCGGTCTCAATGGTCATCCTGAAGTACCTCGTCGGATCGGTCCAACAGGGCACCATACGCGAACGAGCGCCGGGCTCGTTGACGCGCGTCAAGGCGCGCCGCGCCGTTTGGTCGATCTGTTTCGATGCGTGAGCGATTGCAAGGGTGATTGTCGATGATCGATCTGGCGGCAAAGGTGCGCTTCCTGAGCGATGCAAGATCGTATCCTCATGCCGCATCCTTTGTTGAGGCCCAGGAAACGCATATGTCCTGGGTCTTTCTGACCGAGGACCGCGTCTACAAGCTGAAGAAGCCGGTCCGATATCCCTTCCTCGACTTCAGCACGCTTGGCCGGCGCAGGTTCTTCTGCGAGGAGGAACTGCGACTGAACAAGCGGCTTGCGGCCGATACCTATTGTTCCGTTGTTCCGCTGCGATGCACCGATGAGGGATGCCTCAATCTTGGTGGACAAGGGCGGACCGTCGACTGGCTGGTCGAAATGAAACGGCTGACTCGGGCCGACTTGCTGGATGTCAGGCTTCGCGAAGGCATCGTGACCGAGGGAGACGTTCGCAAGGTAGGCGAGCTGATGGCCGGCTTCTACTCGGCCGCCCCGCCAGAGGTCGAAGACGGCAATCTGTATCTGGAAAGCCTCATCAGGGAGCAAGCCGTCAATCGAGCCATCCTGGGTCAGCCGACGCTCGGCGTCTCGGACGCCGCCCTGCCCTTGCTTGAAGCCGCCGACGCTCGCTTTAAGCAGCTGATGCCGAGCATCAAGGCTCGCATCGCGTCGGGTCGCATTGTCGAGGGACATGGCGACCTGCGGCCTGAGCACGTGCACATCGGCACGCCGATGCAGGTTATAGATTGCCTCGAGTTCGAGCGATCACTGCGCATCATCGATCCCTACGACGAGATCAACTATCTGGGCCTGGAATGCGCAATGCTGGGGGCAGGCTGGGTCCGCCCCGTGCTGCTCGATCTCTTCGAGGCTCGCCTCGGCGGTCGGCCTGACGATGAAGTCCTGGCTTTCTACGGTGCGTTCCGGATGTCGCTTCGGGCGCGGCTTTGCCTGGCGCATCTGCTGGATCCAGTTGTGCGTGAACCCGAAAGATGGTCGCGCTTGGCGCTCTCCTACATCGCCGCCGCGAAGGAGGAGCTCAGCTCTCCATCCCGGCCAGGTCGGAAATTGAGCCATTCGCATGCAGGCGCTTGATCGCCTCGGCAATCAGCGGCGCGGTTGATACAACTTGCACCTTGGCTTCGCGGCCGGCTCCCGCCTTCGATGCCGACGCCACGCTGTCGGTAACGACGATGCGCCCGATGGCCGGGTCCATCAGCAGGGCTTCCGAACCCTTGCCGAACAGACCGTGGGTGGCCATGGCATGGACTTGCTTGGCGCCGCGTTCCCGACAGGCGCGCGCGGCCCTCAGCATCGTACCGCCTGTGCTGATCATGTCGTCGACGAGGAAGACGACTTTTCCGTCCACCTCGCCAGCGAATAGATCGCCTGAGACGACGCCTCGGCTCCGGCGCTTTTCCATGAAGCCGAATCCCACCTCGTTGCCCATTGCCGCTTCGCACCTTTCCTTCACCAACTGCGCGCGCTTCACGCCGCCGCCGTCGGGAGAGAACACCACAATGGGCTCGGCACCGGCCAGTTCGCGCACCACGGGCTGAAGGAGGGCACCTGAATCGAGATGGAGGGTTCGACAGCGGAAGGCGTTTTGGAACGCCGCAAAATTGTGGACGTCGAGCGTGACGAGGCAGTCGGTGCCGACTGCCTCGAACAGTTGCGCCACGTAGCGCGTGCTTACGGGATCACGCGCTTTGGTCTGTCGTTCCTTGCGCGCGTAGGCAAGATAGGGCGCGATCGCCGTAACGCGCGCTGCGCCGTTTTCCCGACACGTGGCGATGAAGAAGAGAAGTTTGAGAAGCTTATCGTTGGGGGACACCCCCGACTCGCCTGCGAGGCTGTGGAGTATGTAGACATCTTCACCACGCACGCTCACAAGGGGGCGAGCCTTGTGCTCACCATCCTCGAAATCGCGTTCTTCATGGGGATCGAGATCAACACCCAACGCCTGCGCGACGCCCCCGCCCAACCGGTCGGACTCTTTCAGGGCAAACAAGCGCATATCTGTCTCACCAATTCCGTCGTCATGGGACGTCGTCTTCCGCTACGCGCCCGCCCTCCGCTTCCCAGCTGCCGATCTGCCTGGCCCCGGCGCGATCGACTTTGAGCCGGACACCCACGCCAAAGCCGCTCTCCTCGGGAAGGAACTCCACGCCCAGGCTCTCGAGAGAACGTTGAGCCAACTGCGCGATCTCGCCATCGGAGGCAAGCCCCGCCTCATAAGCTTCGATCACATCAACATGCACGCCTATTTCGGTCGCCAACTCTTCGCGGTCGATTTTCGCCAGCACGCGCCCGGCGTGGCACTGTTCAGGTGTTATCGGCATGACGGACACCAGATTGAATGGCAGGGGCGGTCCTCGCGAGCGTCATTCGCGTCGATCACCAGTGAATCGCAACAGCATAAGGAACAGGTTGATGAAATCGAGATACAGCGTCAGTGCGCCGAACAGCGCTTTCTTCGACACGCTCTCGATCGGATCGCCCGATGCGTAGATCGCCTTGATGCGTTGCGTATCATAAGCGGTGAGCGCCACGAATAGCATCACGCCGATGAAAGAGATCGCTGTTTCCAACGCGGAAGACGCCAGCATCAAGTTGACGAGACTGGCAAGGATGATGCCGATCAGGCCCATGAACAGGAATGCCCCGAGACGCGTCAGATCGCGCGCGGTCGTATATCCATAGAGGCCCATCGCGCTGAAGGTCGCCGCAGTGATGAAGAAGGTCTTCGCGACACTCGCGCCCGAATAGACGAGGAATATTCCCGAAAGGGACAGGCCCATGAGCATTGCATAGGACCAGAAGGCAAATTGCGCGGCGGCGAGGCTCATCCTGTCGATTCGCAAGCTGAGGAAGAAGACAAATCCAAGTGGTGCCAGCATTATCAGCCAGATCAGCGGCGTTGCTGCGAGTTGCTGGTAGAGGCCTGTCGATATTGCAAGATAGCTTGTAGCCCCGCTCACGGCCAAGCCGCCGGCCATGAAGTCGTAGACCTTGAGCATGTAGGCCCGCAGGAAGGGATCAACATCGTCGGAGAGATATCCTCGGATGTCCGGGTTCCGGAGATCGTTGACCATGAGCCGCTCCGCCTCACCAAATCGCCCGACATCATGCCACCACTGCCGCCGTCGGTTATTGATGCCGATCAAGCCCGCCAAGGCGCGCTAAGACATTGCTCCCCAGGAGCTGCGCCTTCGGCACACAGGATGCCACACGCGAAATTCATGACTGTAGAGCGACGAGAAACGGTTCATCTGTCCTCCCTGTCTTCGAACCAGAAGCGCAAGTCTCTGTTTCAGGGATGCCGAGCAAGCTCCGCCGGACTGAGCAGCCTGGCCGGTGATCAGCAGGCGTGCCAATGTTGGCAAGTCGGTTTGCCTATCGGCCGCCGCGGGAGCAAAGCGCTAGAAAACTGCTCCGAGGCGTTATCCACGCGCTGACGAATGGTCCAAAGATCGCACTCGCAAATGGCGGCGGCCTCGGCCCCCGAGAAAGTTGCAGACCTCTACGAGCAATATGGCTTCACGTTCGGCGGGAGGAAGCCGACGCAGGGATGATTTAACGCGGGCGCTGTCCGAGCTGCGGCATTGCAACAAACAACTCGTCGGTCGAGCAGGAGGACGGGCCAGAGCCCAATGAATCTGAGGCAAACGATCTCGTGCCAACTGCGTAGGGCGAAGTGGTGCGCACGCCTGCCAATCAGCTCGGAGCCAAGCTGATCCTCTTGGACTGTGCCACTCTTGAACCCATTTATGAGTTCCGAGGCCAAGGCTCGGGCATTCGATGATCTCGGCTCATAGCCCAACTTGTGGCAGAGATCATTGAACACTTTTGCAGCACCTCAGATCCTCGAACGAAACCGAAGCGAGGAAGTCTTGGATGACCATTCGCGCGTCTCTCGCCGCGCATCATAGCGGGCATGGGATCGGCTGTTTGAAATCCTTGTAGCCCTTCTTCGGACAATCGCAGTCGGGATCGAACTTCGAGGGGGCTTCATGGCGCTTACAGCCAGGTTCGGTCTTGTATGCATGACCTGGGACGGGAACATAGCGGCTCTCATTGACGCAGCCGGCAAGCACCAAACCCAGCGAAATGACGATAAGCACTTTCATCTGCCTTTACTCCTGACGGATGGACAATAGACGGAAATGCTTATGGCATCCGCGAGGACAATGGATTTGTCCAAGATCAAATCGGCAGAAACAGGCCACGGCGCGGCTGCGCTCAATACGTGGCGATGGCAGCGACTACATGTATTATCGGCGGGCAGAACATCATCTTGGTTGGGCGGCCTGACTCGCCCCCTCCCTTCACCGCCCCCCGGTCAATGCGAGAAGGCCCATGGTGCAGCTCCATTTCTTGCCGATTGCCCAGTGCCTCCTCCTGCTGGCACTTGCGAACGGCGTCCCCGTGATCGCCAAGAAGGTGCTTGGCGACCGGCTCGCTTGGCCGATCGACGGCGGCTGGCATTTCTGGGACGGGCAACCGCTCCTCGGCAAGTCGAAGACGCTTCGAGGCCTCGTGCTGGCAGTCCTGGCGACTGCGATCGGCGGACCCCTTGTGGGGCTCAACGCACCAGCTGGAGCGCTCGTCGGTTTCGCCGCCATCGTGGGCGATATGCTGTCGAGCTTTCTCAAGCGTCGGCTGCGATTGGCTTCAAGCGCTGAAGCGCCGGGGCTCGATCAGGTGCCCGAGTCGCTTTTGCCCCTCGTCCTTGTCAGGGACCTTGTCGGGCTTTCGGTTTGGGACATTTTGGTTGGGGTCGGAGCCTTCTGGATCGGCGAGCTTCTGGTCTCTCGGTTTCTATACATGCTTCACATCAGAGACAGGCCCTACTAGTTCCGTACGGGCAAGTTGATGAACGGTTATCTCCGGAAGGCAGTTCAGGCGGACTGCGACCACGCTCGAACCAGCCCCGACAGAGGTATAGCCGAACATGCCGCGATACGCCCAGGCACCGGCGCCCATTCTTCGCGGAAGCTTTGAATCCAGGGTAATTGGAATCCCTCCCGGCAGACAGATCTGGCCACCGTGCGTGTGACCCGCGAGCAGTACGTTGAACCCGGCGTGTGCCGCCTGGCGATATATCTCGGGAGTGTGGGAAAGCAGGATCGAGAATGCCTCGCCCGGCACTCCGGCTGCTGCCTTTTCGATATTGTCGACCCTGAAGAAATGCGCATCGTCTATTCCTGCCAGGTAGATGCGCTCGCCACCGCGCTCGACCACCTCGAGCTCGTTCATCAGCATGCGAACGCCCATATCCTCCAGCGCTGGGACCATTCGCACAGTGTCATGGTTGCCAAGCACGCCGTAGAGGGGCCCCTTCAGAGACGCTCGCACGCGCGCGACGCCAGACAAAGCAGCCTCGAAAGGGCCAAACGTCTTTGCGCGGAAGTCTCCCGTGAGGACGCAGATATCGTAGTCCAGATCAGCGACCAGTTCGATAACCCGATTCATTGCCGGGCGGCTCATGTCGGCGTGGAGATCGCTGAGCTGCAATATCCGAAAACCCTCAAATTCGCTTGGCAGTTTCGCCGACGCGATGCGGTTGGTTCGGACCTGGACGTTGCCGGCATTGCGGCATCCGCGCCCATAGAGACCGCAGATCCGAAGCACGTTGCGGATCACAGCATGGACCGAATACCAGTTTTCCAGGTGAAAGAAGTTCAGACCTTGGCCGAAGACTTGCGCCTCGTGGTCGTCTTCTATGCCCAGGCGTTGCATTGCATGGATTCGGCCAAGGCGTTCGTCCAACCTGGGGCTGATGTCAGTCATCGTCCATCGCGCGGTCATTGCCGCCTGAATCTAGCGTTGCAGGGTTTCGATGTAACCTGCCAGGTTATGGATGCGTTCGGTGGTTACCACCTCGCCACCGCTTGGGCCGTAGGTCTTGGCGTCTTCTTCGAGAAACTGCCGACCCCAGACCGGCATCTCGCGATTGCCGTGGCTCGGTATGGCGTAGCGACCGTCAATGGTTGCAAAGACCCTCGAATAGGGGAACCTACCACCGTTGCGTGCGGACAGATGCGTCAGATCGGGCGGATGCTTGAGCAAAAAATTCCCCAGCGGTCCGTCGCCCCTGCCGCCGACGCCGTGGCACACCGCGCACGAGTTCAAATATTCCGCCTCGCCGTAGGACATTTCCTGAGCGGTAGCCGGGCTCAAGGTGAAGCCGACGCACGCCGCCATCGTCCACAATCTCATAGCACGCTCCCCATCGCTGCCGAGGAAGAACTCTAATCCATCTTACAGGCCCTGCTTTGACGCAACGCAATGCCCGCGTGCGCGGTCTCGTTACTGTTCACGAACCTCGACCAACGGGAGCGGCTGCTATGTCATTCAAGACGATACTAACGATCACCGGACCGGACATGGGCGATGGCGATCTGCAGATCGCCGCCCACCTCTGCGAGCAGGTTGATGCCCATCTTGCCGTCCTCGTCGTAGTCCTCGCTGCGCCGCCACCCGTTGGTGAGTATGCCGCAATCGTCTCAGAAGATTGGCTGAAGGAGCGTCAGGCCGACGAACAGCTTCTGAAACAGAGAACGGAGGCCGTGTCGGCTTTCCTTGCTGGCCGGGCGCTTTCCGCCGACATTGCCTGCGAGTATCCGGAAGCCCGATGGGCCGAGGAAACGATTGGACGCCGCGCACGCTATGCCGATATCACCGTCGCGGGGCCGGAAATGCTTACCGGGAAGACGCTGAAGGGCAAGGTGATAGAGGGAGCGTTGTTTTCTTCCGGAAAGCCATTGCTGCTCATCCCCGAGGGTTCGCGACCGACGTTGAAGCCTAAACGCGTCTTGGTTGCATGGGATGCTCGTATAGAGTCGTCGCGCGCAGTTCGCGAATCACTCGACATTTTAATCGGCGCCGAGGAGGTGCATATCGTCGTGGTCGACCCGATCCGGAACGAAGTGCACGGTGCGGAGCCCGGAGCCGACGTTGCGGCCTACCTTGCCCGACATGGAGCAAGAGTTACGGTCGACCGGCTGCCTAATGCGGACCATTCCGTCGCCGACGTGCTTCGCCAGCATGCGGCGGATATCGACGCCGACCTAATGGTGATGGGCGCCTACGGGCATTCACGCCTGCGCGAGCGCATTCTTGGCGGTGTCACCAGATCGATTCTCGAACGACCGACACTGCCGGTCCTTCTGGCGCGATGACAAACCCACGAATGCAGAACGGGCCTACGAACGCAGAATAGGTCTGGTGCCATCTGTCGCTTGGTCCGAATGCGCCGACGCTACCGTCCTGCCCGATTCCAATCGTCCTCCGATAGTCGCCTTAGATTGATATTGCGCCAAGTGCGGCTGGACTCGTCGGCGAAAAGCTTCAGACAGCGCATGAAACTGTTTGTTACGGCCTCCTCCGGAGGAGATGCGATCTTGTAGGTCCGCATTTCGCCGCGTGAGTCCGAACGCGCAAAACGCACTTCATATGTTCCGGCAAACACCGCGTTGACGAATGTCGCGGCGACCACCGGATCTTGCGTCGCCGCCATGACGGTGCCGTCCTCATAGGCCTCGTAGTCCAGATGACCGAGCGAGGTGAATTCGCGGGAGCTGAACACGGCGTCCGAAATCTGCACTATTCGATATTTGTCGTTGGCCGTGAGATCGGCGGCAGCCATGAGGAAGCCGGCCAGAACAGCCCCGTCGTATTTGTTGTAACCGGCAAACGCGACGAACTTGACGGCTTCCGCGGATGGGGGATTGCTCGCATCCAGGATGATCTCGCAAGCCTTGGCTTCCTCGGTCTCCTCGGTCCGGTTGCTGTAAGTGACTTCTGCCGGAAACACCGTCGCACTGGCCGCCTGGTTGACGCAGGCTGAGGTCAGGATGGTCAGCCATGCAAGGAGGCGAAGCACGACGGGTATGTGTTCAGTGTCTCCGCCGTTGCTCCTCATCGATCCATGCTCCCACGGTGAATTCGACCCGAGACGTCGACAGCGGGACGCAATGGGCGCTATCTGACCATCATTCCAGGACCGAACCCGCCCGAGCGCCCCATACCCATCCCCATCATCGGCAGGACGATCTCGTCGGCTGCCTTCTTCTGCTTGTCGTTCAGTGTTGCGTACAGTTTTTCAACCGCCGCCCGGACTGCTTTTATCTGCTCCAGCCGCGCTTCGAGATGGGATTGCTGATAAGCAAGCCGCTCGGGCAAGGGCTTCTTAAGGAAGTCGCCTTCGCGGAATTCCTTGATCATGCTCTGCATCAACGCGTTGTGCGTCTCGGCCGTACTGCGAATAACAGATGCCAGCTCATCCCAAGACGGCTTCTGTTTCTCGGTGATCTCAAGTTCCGTCTTGAGGAAGGCCAAGCGTCCGTCAATTCGATCGATCATCTCGCCTGGGTCGAAGTCACCCATCGGGCCGCCCCACTGGTCCATCATCATTCGGCCCATACCCCAGCGAGGCCTCCAGCCGTCATTGTCGTCAGCCCGAGCCGCCACAGGTAATGCGGCAATGCTCAGCAACAGTCCCGCCGCGAAAACACTCCGCAAGTTGCACATCGGCCTTACTCCGTTCAATGGTCTGAATCGTGCGGCCAAGAACATCCCGAGATGGGAGCGGCGGCATTGACCTGCGTCAAAACGGCTGGAGGGCGTATCACGTGGGCGTGGACGGTGGTTGCGCGTGCCAACATAGCCCATTGTCGGTATCTGCCGGGAGGCGAGATCGGAGCGGCGACGAGTGATCAAGGGCTGGCAGGTGCTTGAGCAGGAAGAAGCTCGTCTTCAGAAAACAGAGCAATTGCCCGCGCATAGCGCACGGGATTATCTTTGCCATCGGACAAACACGCTCACGCTCTCAACCTATAACGTGCGCGCGATTTTGGCGAAACGGTATTGAAGCGTCGACTTCGGCGGCGCGCTTCCTTACGGAAGGGAGATCGATGCCTGCAAGAGATGTCCCGGGGTTGCAAGGCCGCCTGCTTCAGGCGGCGTTCTCACGTCGCTTTGAGGGCCTGAACGGATATCTGCTAGCGCTGGCGGCGGTGGCCATCGCATTCGCCGTTCGGCTTGCATTGAGCAGTGTCCTCGGGACTAACCTTGCCTTCTTACTTTTCATTCCCGTCATCTTGATCGGAGCGATCCTGGGCGGCATCGGTCCTGGCCTGGTTGCGGTCTTTTTTTCATTTGCGTCCGCGGTCTACTTCACTGGCATCGATCAAATCAGCTGGCTGCAAGCCGCCGTCTTTGGCATTGTCGGTCTTACGATCGCCTGGATGGGAGAGATGCTGCATCACGCGCGCCGGGCACTTGACCGCACCGAAGATCAGCTAAGGTCGCGCGAGGCGCATCTGCGCTCGATTCTGGACACTGTCCCCGACGCGACCGTCGTGATCGACGAGAAGGGGCTCATCACCTCCTTTAGCGCGGCAGCCGTTCGTCAGTTTGGCTACACGGAGGCGGAGGTTCTGAACCACAATGTCCGTCTTCTGATGCCGGAGCCATATCAAAGTGAACATGACAGCTACATTCAGCGCTATCTCGGTACTGGAGAGAAGCGCATTATTGGCGTGGACCGCGTGGTTGTCGGACGCAGAAAGGATGGGTCGACGTTTCCGATGAAGCTATCTGTCGGCGAGATGAGATCCGCCGCGGGAAGGTTCTTCACCGGCTTCATTCGGGATCTGACAGAACGCGAGGAATCCGAAGCACGGTTGCAGGAACTCCAAAGCGAACTGGCCCGGCTCGCCCGTCTGAACGAACTTGGCGAGATGGCTTCGACACTCGCACACGAGCTCAATCAACCCCTATCGGCCATCGCGAACTATTCGCAAGGTTGCGTCCGGTTTCTGAAAGCTTTGGATGACAAGACAGCCGAGCCTTTAGGCGAGGCGCTTGAGGAGATAGCAAAGCAGTCGCTTCGAGCCGGAGGCATTATTCGCCATCTGCGCGAATTCGTGACTCGCGGCGAGACCGAGAAGTCCCCGGAAGATGTGCGCAAGCTGATCGAGGAGGCTGGAGCTTTGGCGCTCGTCGGCTCTCGGGAGCAAGGCGTGCGCTCGGTGTTCGAATTCGCTCCTGATACTGAGGAGGTTCTGGTCGACCGGGTGCAAATCCAGCAGGTTTTGATAAATTTGATGCGCAACGCTATGGAGGCGATGCGCGAAAGTGCCAAGCGCGAGTTGATCGTCCGCACAACGCGCGACGACGGACATATGCTGATCGACGTGGCTGACACCGGGCCGGGCATCTCGGACGACATTGCCGCCAACCTGTTCCAGCCTTTCGTCACCAGCAAAGCCAGCGGCATGGGAATCGGGCTTTCAATCTCCAAGCGCATCGTCGAAGCGCACGGTGGCAAGATAGCAGCCCGCCGAAACGGGAACGGTGGGGCGACGTTCCGACTGTCCCTGCCCATAGCGACAGAAGAGGCGCCGGATGCGAACTGACGCCTATGTGGTCCACATCGTTGACGATGAGGAGCCGGTTCGCAGGTCCCTTGGTTTTCTGCTGAGTGTGATGGGTTTCAACGTGCGTGTTCATGAGTCAGCCACGAGCTTCCTTGCTGCGGCCCCCAGTGCCGGCAATGCGTGTCTCGTTACCGATCTCGGCATGCCGGACATGAGCGGCGTCGAACTCCTGGAGCGGCTTAACGAGATGGGGGCGATGATGCCCTCGATCGTCATTACAGGTCGTGGTGATGTACCCCTGGCCGTAGCAGCCATGAGAGCGGGCGCTGTCGATTTCATCGAAAAGCCGTTCGAGGACGATGTGCTGGTCGACGCCATCAAACGGGCTGCAAACAGATTTGATGATGCTGCCAAGAGCGATAATGACGCTTCAGCACTTCAGTTGCGGCTCGAGCTGTTGTCGGACCGGGAGCGTGAAGTCCTGTCGGCCATGGTCGCGGGACTGTCGAACAAGACTATTGCCTATGATCTCAACATCAATCCGCGAACCGTCGAGATCCATCGCGCCAACGTCATGGCGAAGATGCAGGCCAGGAGCCTTCCAGAACTTGTAAGGATGGCAATCGCCATGGATTTGCTCGATGAGCGCAGGTGATCCGGCGAATTCTCGGGTCGCTAATCGCTCGCTTCGCCATAGGACCATCTCTCTTTCTGATCGAGGCGAACGCCGTGCGAGCAGAACAGATGGATGGCCTCCGAAGACAAGTCGCCAGTTTGACCTTTCCCAGGTTGCACCATTCAGTGCGACACCAGCACCGGCAGCGAGAATTGCTGGAGCAAGGATTTGGTCATTCCGCCGAACAGGGCTTCGCGGAACCGCGAATGGCTGTAAGCCCCGGCCACGACGAGATCCGCTTCTTCGAGTGCCGGGGAAGCAAACAGAGCCTCGATCGGCGACAGGCCGCCAGCGTTAGACCACTTGTCGATCTTGATTCTGACCCCATGGGCAAGCAGATGCTCGCGAAGCAGCTCGACGTCCGTGTCCTCCCCGTCGGCCGGTGGATCGAATGCAAACGCCGTCACTTTCTGCGCGCGGGCGAGGATCGGCATGGCGCCGTGCACCACGCGCGTGGCTTGAGCGCTGGGCGACCACGCGATTACGACTTCCTTGCCAACGGGCCGCGGCTTCCAGCCTTGGGGCAGCATGATCATCGGCACCCCCGCCGTCATCAGGACCTGCTCGGGGACCCCGGAGAGGACTCTGCCAGAAGCCTCCTGGTTGGGCTGCGTTGCTATCAGCAGATCCGCATAGTGCGCGTAGAAGTCCTTCCATCCCGCCGCATAGCGATCCGCGATCTTGAAGCGGACGTGCACGCCCGACCGATTTGCGGCGGCATGGAACGTCTCTGCGAGCGATTTCGCTCGCTCGGCCCATTCGCCCTCGAAAGCCGCCGCCGCGTCCACGTCGACACCCGTCAGCCTCGCGCCGTGCGCTTGAGCCAGCGAAAAGGCAAACTCCATTCGCGCATTGCTGTCGGTGGAACCGTCGAGAAAAATCAGAATATCCTTGTAGCTCATCGCTCACTCCCACTCCGCCTTTAACCGTCTTAGCGGGCGCCCCAGCATCGAATCGCCAGACACGCGGGAGCGCCTTGAGTTGGATCAAACTGCGACATCAGCCTATCCGAGCCGCTACTTCAGGTAGGTGCTGAACCAGCCCGCTGCTTCGGCGATCACGCCATCAAGGGCCCCGGGTTCGGAAAACAGATGTGTCGCGCCGGGGATGATCTTCAGCGCCTTTGGACAGGTCAGCCTGGATAGCGCTGTCTCGTTCAGCAGCAGCACTTCTCGATCACGACCGCCGACGATGAGCAGCGTCGGGGCGCGGATCGCTTCGAGCACCTCCTTTGCCAAATCGGGCCGACCGCCACGAGACACCACCGCAGCGACCGCGTTCCCGCACCGTGCGGCGACGACGAGCGCTGCAGCGGCCCCGGTGCTCGCGCCGAACAGGCCAACCGGCAGCTTGGCCAGATCGTCCTGTGCGGCCCTCCATTCAATCGCTGATGCCAGCCTGTCGGCCAGAAGCGGGATGTCAAAGACGTTTCGCCTGTCGGCTTCTTCCTCGTCCCTGAGCAGATCAAAAAGCAGGGTCGCGAATCCTGCCTTGTTCAACGCCTCGGCGACATAGGCGTTGCGCGGGCTGGACAGGTTCGACCCGCTGCCATGGGCGAAGACGACGAGACCGCGGCACTTTTGCGGAACACGCCGGAGGCCTGGAAGCCCGAGCGGTGGAATAGCAACGCCGGTAGCAAAGTCGCCGTTAGCCGATGTCTGCATTTGCATGTCGCCAGAGAACACGCCTCGTCGCCGCATGCATTGATTACCATCAAACCGAAGCGGTCGGCGTCTCAAGATCGGGCGGAATCATCGCGGCAGGAATCCGCAGCCTCGCCGGCTTCCACCCTGGAATCTCTCATGGGGCGCTCGTCGGCAAGACTGCGGATCCTTTATTGCGCGTCAACGGACGACTGGTTCGTCGCATTGGCATCTTCCCGCCTGAAGACGTTTCAATGCCGTACTTCGCCAATCTGCCTCGGCACAACTTCATCAGCATATGCAATGAGACGGATGATTCATTGATCTTGATCAATCGTTTCTTTGCATTCGTCGAGGCTAGCGGCGGCCCCACAGGGGTTGAACTACTCCGCGGACTGCAAATCCGACTTTGATTTGTCGCAATGCGCAATAGCCGGCGCCGGTCCATTGTAGATGTCGATGATCGGAAGGATCTGGCAATGCAAGCGCGGGACATCATGACCACCGGAGTTTTGACGGTCACCCCGCAGAGTTCGGTCGCAAACGCCGCTCACCTCATGCTTGAGCATCGCGTCAGTGGGCTGCCGGTCGTCGATCAGAAAGGCGCGTTGGTCGGTATCGTCACGGAACGGGACCTCGTTTGCCGGCCCGAGATCAGCACCGCGCCCAGGCACGAAAAGTGGATTCAACTATGGCTTACACCGGACGAGCTGGCGGAAGAATATGTGCAGAGCCGTGGCCGTACGGTCTGCGAGGTGATGACCTCTCAGGTCGTCAGCATCACTCCGGACACGCCGCTCGGGAAGATCGTTGCCCTGATGACCCGAGACGGTGTGAAGCGATTGCCCGTCGTTCAAGATGGGAAGGTGATCGGAATTGTCAGCCGAGCCGACCTGCTGCGCGGTCTCGCCGCACGTCTCGACAGCTTGCCGGAAGCCAAGACCACGGACCTGTCCATACGCAGCCACATCCTGAGGGAGATCAGAGGCAAGAGATGGGCGCCGCGACCGATCATCAATGTTGCGGTCTGTGACGGCGTCGTTGAATTGACCGGCAACGTGGCGAGCGAAATCGTCCGGGACGCTATCCGTGTGGCTGCTAAGAACGCACCGGGCGTCGCCGAGGTGATCGATCACCTTAGCGTGATTCCTCGAGCTTCCGGCTTGAAGGGACGGACATAGCGCCCTTGCACCTTCGAGAGGGTTCGGTGCTTGCGCTCTAGATCCGGCGTGTCGGGAAGGGAACCTGTGCGAAATGAGACTGTTTCTGTGCGGCGATGTGATGACCGGTCGTGGGATCGACCAGATCCTGCCGCATCCTTGCGAACCGATGCTGCACGAACCGCATATGCGCTCCGCTCTTGGCTATGTGAAGCTGGCCGAAAGTCGTTCAGGCGAAATCCCGCGAGCAGTGCCTTTTGACTATATCTGGGGTGATGCGCTGGACGAGATCGATCGCCGCGAACCAGATCTGAGAATTGTCAACTTGGAAACCAGTGTCACGGCCGACGGGCAGCCTGAACCGAAGGGCATTAATTATCGGATGCATCCGGCCAATTTGGGCTGCCTAGCCGCCGCGGACATCGACTGCTGCGTCCTTGCCAACAATCATGTCGCTGACTGGGGATCAGCCGGCCTGAAGAATACACTGTGCGCGATACAACAAGCAGGATTCGCGACGGCCGGCGCGGGGCTCGATGCCGATGCGGCCGCATCTCCTGCCATGCTCGAGGCCTCACCAGGCAAGCGGCTTCTCGTCTTCGCGTTTGCTTGCCCATCCAGTGGAGTTCCGGAGCACTGGGCTGCCGCAAAGAACTGGCCCGGGGTGAATGTCCTTGCCAGCCTGGACGAAGATGCGCTCACATCCGTCATCCACAGCATCGACCGCTGGCGCCGGCCTGGCGACATAGTCCTCGTCTCCATCCATTGGGGAGCCAATTGGGGCTATGAAGTACCCGCCGCGCACATACGCTTCGCCCACGACCTGATCGACAGCGCCCGCGTCGACATCGTCCACGGGCACTCTTCACATCATCCCCTGGCGATTGAGGTCCATGCGGGCAAGCCGATCCTTTACGGATGCGGCGATTTCATCAATGACTACGAGGGAATTGGCGGACACGAAGCGTATCGTCCTGAACTCTCTTTGGCCTACTTCATCGATTTGGACGACGTGAGCCATACTCGTCTCAGGATGGAAATGGTGCCCTTCCGCGTGCACAAATTCCAACTCGTTCGCGCCAGCGAAGTTGAAACCGCTTGGCTCGGCCAGACGCTGGACCGCGAATGCCGGCGCTTCGGGCGTCACATTCGCCTGAGCGATCAGCGCACGCTGATGCTGTCGGCGTAGGTATCGATCCGGGAATTCTTCCCGAGCGTTGTCGATCCGCGCTACCGGCCTAAGCCGGCCAGAGGCCTGCTTCTCGCCGCAACCCACGACCTCCGCCGGCGATGTCCGCTTTCAGGCAGCGGCAGAGCTTACCTCTATGGCCAATATTGCTGAAGCGCGAACCCCTGCCGCCATCTGCCGCCCGCCGCAGACCATGATCCGCGCGCCCTCGCGTATGGCGCGAACGACTTCGAGCTGCTCGGCGATCAGCGCATCCTGAACGTATCGTGGCCGCGCTCGGCGGGAGAATGCGTCGCTGGTCGACACTGTGGCGCAGCTGCTCCGGGGCTGTGGACGGCGAATCCAGCCGGCCGCCTCGCTGCGGGAGGCGGCCGCTCTTAACCAACGCTAGCGGGAGCCGCTCGGCGCGAAGCGATCCGCAGCCCGGCGGAATTGAAGAGATGCATCCGCTCCGGCGGCAGGGTGAGGTTGATCGGCTGGCCTTGCGTCTGGACGTCCTGGCGCTTGAGCACCGCGACCAGTCTGTTGTCGCCGGCGATGGTGGCGTGAACGACGGTTTCCGGTCCCAGCGCTTCGGCCAGCGTCACCCGCGCTTCGACCGATCCCTTGCTGCCGTCCGAAAGTTCGATGTCATGCGGCCGTATGCCAAGCGTCGCCTCGTCGCCGGGCTTCAGTGCGGTCCCGTCAGCCGCAATCGCTGCCGAAAGCCCGCCCGGACCTTCGACGTGCACTTGCGCGCCGCTGGCGGAACGCACCTTGACCGGCAAAAGATTCATGCGCGGCGCGCCGATGAAGCCGGCCACGAACAGGTTCGCTGGCGCGTTGTAGAGATCGAGCGGCCGGCCGACCTGCTCTATCCGCCCCGACCGCATCACCACGATGCGGTCCGCCAGCGTCATCGCCTCGACCTGGTCGTGGGTCACGTAGATCATCGTGGTTGCCAGTCGCTTGTGCAGCGCAGCCAATTCGGCGCGCGTGCTGATGCGCAGTTCGGCGTCGAGGTTGGACAGCGGTTCATCCAGGAGAAAAGCGGTCGGATTGCGCACCACCGCACGGCCGATAGCCACGCGCTGCTTCTGCCCGCCCGACAGTTGACCGGGCCGGCGATCGAGATAGGGCGCAATGTCCAGCATGCGCGCCGCTTCCGCAATGCGCGCGTCGATCTCGGCTTTCGGCATGCGGATGTTCTCGAGCCCGAAGGCAAGGTTCTGCCGCACGCTCATATGCGGGTAGAGCGCATAGGACTGGAACACCATCGCCAGCCCGCGCCGCGCAGCCGAAACCTCGGTGACGTCGGCGCCGTCGATCTCGATCTTGCCGCCGGTCGGCCGGTCGAGCCCGGCGATCAGGCGCAGCAGCGTGGATTTGCCGCAACCAGACGGACCAACGAGCACCAGCATCTCGCCGTCGCCGACGTCGAGATTGATGTTGTGCAGGATCTTTATCTTACCGTAGGCGCGATCGATGTCGGTCAGCGTTATCCGTCCCATGGCACCCTCACTTCAGCCCGGTACCGGCAATGCCGGATGTGATGTAGCGCTGCAGGAAGACGAAGACGAGGACGACGGGGATCATCGTCACCACGGTCATGGCCAGAATGTAATGCCACTGCACATTGAGCTGGCCGGCATAGGTGTTGAGCCCGACCTGGAGCGTGTAGAGCTCCTTGCGCGACAGAACCACCAGCGGCCAAAGAAAGTCGTTCCAGCGCCAGACGACCGAAAAGATCGCGAGCACGGCGAGCGCCGGCGCGGCAAGAGGCAATACGATTCGCCAGTAGATCTGCCATTCGGACGCGTTGTCCATGCGCGCCGCATCCAGCAGCTCGTCCGGGATGGTCAGCATATATTGACGCAACAGGAACACGCCGGTCGGCGTCGCCACTGTCGGCAGGATCACGCCCCACAGCGAATCGAGCAGGCCGACAGCGCTCACCACCGAATAGAGCGGCACCAGGATGACCGACAGCGGCACCATCAGCGTGCCGACGATCAACAGCATGGTGAGATCGCGGCCGCGAAACCTGTATTTCGACAGGGCGAAGGCGGCCATCGAATTGGTGAGCAGCGTGATCAGCGTCGCCATTGCCGTCACGAAAACCGAATTGCGCAGATAGCGCAGGAAGTCGAAATGGACGAAGGGCTCGGTGTAGTTCTCCGTCGCAAGGCCGATTTCGCGCACCGGTTCACGGTTGGCGATGTTGACCTTCACGATCTCGTTCGGCGCCTTCGGGTCCACCATCTGGGCCACGATGCCGATGCGGCGCACCTCGGCCAGCACCTTGGTTGAACCATCCGGCAGCTTCACCCTGTAGAGAGTGAGCGGCTTGTCGTGACCTTCCACCGTCGCCTGCTGGCTGACATAGGGCAGGATGGTCGGTGGGAACTCGGCAAGCTGCGCCGGCGTCTTGAAGGACGAGCCCACCAGCCAGACGGCCGGGCCGAACATGATCACCAGCCCGCCGGCTAGCCACAGCCAGCTGACGATGTCCGTCCAGTGCCAGCCCCGGCCCCCGCGCCGGCGGGTCAGGAATGTCGCGACACCGCTCATTCGCGCGTCCCCTTCCGTTCGCCCCGCCGTCCGACCTGGAGCTGAAGCAGTGTGAGCACGACCAGCACCAGCCCCATCAGGATGGAAGCCGCCGAAGCCAGCCCTGGATTGCGCAGCAGGGAGGCAAAGCCGATCTCATAGATGTATTGCGTGAGATAGAGGGTGGAGGTCCCCGGCCCTCCTCCGGTCAGCACATAGACCTCGTCGAAGATCTGCACGGCGCGGATCAGCGCCAGCACGATGACGACAAGCAGGTTCGGCATCAAGAGCGGCAGCGTGATGCGCCAGAATATTCGCGCCGGCTTCGTGCCGTCCATCTCGGCAGCCTCGTAAAGGTCGCGCGGGATCGCCTGCAAGCCGGCAAGCAGGATGAGCGTATAGAAGCCCATATGGGCCCAGACCGAAACACTGACGGCGGCGGCGAAGGCCCAGAAACGATCAGTCAGCCAGTTGTACGGCTCGCCTCCCATGTCGTGGACGATCAGGTTCAGCAGGCCCTGGCGTTGCAGGATCCAGCGCCAGATCAGGCCGGTGACGACGGGCGACAACAGCACTGGAAAGAAGAACACCGCACGCCAGAAGCTGCGCCCCACGATTTCGCGGTTGAGGATCAGCGCGGTTGCGATCGACACGATCGTCATCAGCGCCACCTGCACGACGACGAACAGGCCCGTATTGTGCACCGCCTTCCAGAAGAGATCCTCGCGGCAGGTGGCAGGATCCAGATAGCTGCTGCAGTCGAGCAGGCGCTGATATTGCTCCAGCCCGACATAGGTGCGGTCCTGCAGGAAGTAAGCTGTTCCGGACGTGGCCGAATAGAAGAAGTTGATGACCAGCGGCACCAGCACGAAGATGCCGAAGATCGCCATGTTCGGGGCGAGGAAGAAGGCGGCCATGCCGCCGGTGCCTGTCGCACGCTGCCAGGACTTGAGCGGCACGTTGACGATCGATGCAAGCCAGACGACCGGCGCGGCGACAGCGGCGGCCGTCCAAGTCTTGAGTGTCGCAGCACCGGTCACTTGGCCTCTGTAACCTTGTCGGCGATGTCCTGGTCGATCTTGCCCCAGGCTTCATCTAGCGTGAGCTCGCCGGCCATCACCTGGCTGACGCGGGTTACCAGCGCCGCATAATAGGCATTGGCCCACTTCCACGGCGGCAGCGCGTCGGCCGCCGGCAGCGTCCCACCTGCCGCCTTGACGAATTTGTCGAGCGCCGGACCGACATTCTTGTCGGTCGAAACCCACTTCAGTCCGCCTTTCTCGATCACGCCCTTGTGCGCCGGCAGGAACAGCGTGCGCTCGCTGAATTCTTTCACGACGTCTTCGCGGGCCAGATAGTCCATGACCTTGGCGACGTCCTTGGGGTTCTTCGTGTATTTGATGGCGACCAGCGCCGCGCCGCCCTTCACGCCCGAGCAGCCGGCGGGGCCGCAAGGCGAGCCGGTCGCCACCCAATCGAAACTGCCGCCGATCTTGGTCGACAAATTGGCGACCTGCCAACTTCCCGAATAATAGAACGGGATCTGCGCGTTGACGAAATCGTCGGCGGCCGCGCGGTAGGTCGATCCTGCCGCGGAGACCCAGGTATCTTTCAGCATTAGTCCCTTGGCGGTCCAGTCGACGAGCTTGCCGACGAACGTCTTGGTGCCGTCGTCCACCTTCGCCGGCATGCCATCTGTTCCGATATAATTCGCGCCGTAGGAGATATTCGGGCCGGAAATGCGGTGGCCGGAGCGGTCGATCGCGAAGGCAGCCGAGAGCTGTTGACTCTTCGCCACCTGAGCGGCGGCGTTGATCCAGTCGTCCCAGGTCGCCTTTTCGCCGGGCAGCGCTACGCCGGCCTGTTCGAACAGCGTCTTGTTGGCGAAGCCCCCGGTGAGCGTAAGCTGGGTCATGAAACCGGTAATGGCTTTGGAGCCGTCGGGTCGCATCCAGTCCAGCGTGTCGCCGAAATTATCGTCCCAGTATTTCGGATCGGCCACAAGCGGCCTGAGATCGAGCCAGTGCTGGGCGAGTTCCTTGATGTTGGTGACGCGGGCGATATCCGGCCCCTGACCGGCTTCGAGCTGGATGGGCAGCTGCTCCTGGATCACCTTGTAGGCAACGTTGTCGAGCGTGACGTGGATATCCGGATTGTCCTTCATGAAACGGTTCAGAAGGTCCTGGATGACATCGCCTTCGACACCGTCCGAGTACCACATGATGCGCACGTCGCCGGCAAAGGCGCTGGTCGATGCGAGCAGGCTGACCGATATCGCGGCCAGCAAGGTGCGGGTCTTGGTCATGCTTCGTCTCCTCCTTTATCCGGGGTGCGCCCCGACCGTTCAACCGCTCCGCCCTCTCCTCTTGAGGGCTGCGGCCGATTCCTCCCTATTCTCAGCGTTTCATGCGTGTCGCCTCGCCGCGCACGGTCCAGTTGGCCGGATCGAGCATCCGCCCCTCGGCCACGACCCTCGCGTCGGCGAGAAAACGCACGGTGCCGTATTCCGGATCTTCGACGATCAGTTCTCCGTCGGAGCCCGACCGCACCGACAGCTCCGCGAAGACGGCCGCCCAGGCGTCGAGCGTTTGCAGATCGCTGGTCCGGTCGCCGAGGCGAACGATCCATGTCGCCCTGCGGCCCGCTGCCCGCAACTCGTTGCCGGCCGTCGGACCGGTCTTGACCGGCGTCAGCGGCATGTCGGTTTTCAGCATGGCAAAAGCGTTCCCGGACTGCGCGAACGCCCGGTGGCCATCCACTCGCAAAGCCTCGAAGACACTCGCCGGAAACCAGGCATGCGTGAAGTCAGGCTGCTCATCCGAGCCGGTGAAGCTGACGACGGCGAGGTCGCGGTATTGGTGGACCCGCGGCAAGGTGCCGGAGCCGCCCCAGTAGGACGGCCTGCCATATCCCGACTGCAGGACTTCGCCCGGATGGTTGATCCAGATCTGCGCATCCGGATTTCTGCCCAGCCGGGCGTGGATCACGGTTTCCTGGTAACCCCACTGGTTCCAGCGATAGCCGGCCGCGCTGCCCATCGCATGGTCACGGGTCTTATAGTGATAGAGCCGCGCGAACCGGTCCTGTCCCTGCGCGAAGGTCCATTCCCAGCCGGCATCGTCGTCGGCGAGGGAGGCAATCGCCGCCAGCTTGGCTGGAACCGTCAAGCCGTGATCACGCAGGCAGAGTGCAAGCTGCGGCAGCGCATGGAAGCGCATGCCGTAATTGCCCTTGCCCCAGACCATGCGGCAGATGCCCGACAGTTCCAGGGAGCGCGCAGCGCGCAGCGTGTGCTCATAGGAGCGGCCTTGCGCACCGGTGAGGATGCCGTGATGGGCCGAGCGGGCGACGATCTCCAGCAGGCGTATCACCGCGTTGCCGGCACGTTCGGCGATGTCCTTGTCGGGAGCCAGCGCGTAGAGCGCGCACAGACCCTTGAGGTCGATCGGGAAGTAGGGCGCCGAATTGAACTCGGCCATTTCCCATGCCTTGAAATGATCGAGCCAGGCCCGCACGCGCGCGGCGCCCACGGCGGACTGCTCGCTGCCAAGGCGGCCCGACCGCACGAAGCGCGCTTCCGGCAGAAGCCCGCCGGCAATGTAGGCGGCGGTGTGAAAGAGCAGCGCGTGGTTCTCGGAGAAATACCACTGCACGTCATTGCCGGGCTCGTCCATCCAATAGCGGTAGCCGAGGATGGCCTTGTCGACGCGCGCGCGCAGGTTTGCTTCTAGCCGATTTCCAAAGGCCTTGCGGCACCACAGCAGCGGCACCAGGATGAAATCGGCGCAATCGTGACAATCCTCGATCGCAGCCAGAGCCCCGGAGACCATGGCGTCCGTTTCGGCGCCCGCCTGACCGATCGCCAGCCGTGCCAGCGCGCGCACCGTGTCGGCCTCGGCATGATCGGCGACTTCACTGAGCGCCTCGTCGATGCGCGCGGCGAGCGTTTCCGGCGCGGCGCCCTGGCGGCGCGCGTGACAGATCTCCACGCCGAAGACGCGCGATACGGCATGGCCTCCGATCGCCAGCGTCACCTTGAAATGACGAAAGTCGGCCGGCAGCTGCTCGGTATCTGCGATTGGCAGGCGCTTCTGGCCGGCGGGCAGATTGAAGGCAAAGCGCACCGGCGCCTCGATCGACATGAAATCGCCCTCGATCTCGACGGCGACCGCAGCGTCGCGTGGCAAGGCCACGCCGGTGACGAGCGCCACCTCGCCGCCATCATAGGCCGGGTGCTCGAAATGCATGTCGTCGAGCGCCGCCTCCATCGCATCCGCAACCGCGCCCTCGACCTCGATCGGCAACGCGACCGCAGCGGTTGGACCTGATAGGTAGTCGAGTTGGAAATAGTAGCGGGCGTCGCGCTCGGCGAGATCGTCGAACCATATCCGGATTTCGTTGCGGCCGGCCTTGAGCGCAATTCTGAAGTCCTCGGCGCTTTCCAGGTTGCGGCCGTAGGGCGCCATCCAGCCGGCCTCCTCACCGTTGGCGAAAAGTATGGCGCCGCCGCAGGTGCGCAGCCGCACGAGCGCCTTGCCGGCCGAGGCGGCGTCGACAATGGTCTCGGCCCAGGTTCCAAGCACTGTCGGCCGGAACCAGAAGCCCGACACGTCGACCCGCGGCGAGGCGAACGGCAGCCAGATGCGCGCTCCGCTGAACTCGGCGCCGATCAGAGGCCGCTTGCCGCGGCGTTCGGCTGCGAATTGCGTGCGGCACGGATATTCATGCGGAATGAAATTCTTGTGCTTGGTCAGGAAGAAGAAGGGATCCATCTCGCCCTTCATGGGCTGATCGGCCACGTCGTAGCGCTGCTCGAGGACGGGACCGAGCCGCCAATAGGCGATCGGCCGCCCGGCCATGAGCGGCCGGCGCAGCGTGAAATCGGTCTGAACGCTTTGCGCGGCCACGCTCATCGCAAATCCTTCACGGCAACCGGGTCGACATCGGTGTAGGCCTGGTTCTCCCCTGTCATGCCCCAGACAAAGGCGTAGGGACCGGTGCCCGCGCCCATATGGATCGACCAGGCCGGCGACAGGACGACGTCACCGTCGGCGACCATCAGATGGCGGGTATTGTCGGGTCGGCCCATCAGATGGACGACCCGGTCCGCAGCGGCGAGGTCGAAATAGCAATAGGCCTCCATGCGCCGCTCATGCAGATGCGGCGGCATGGTGTTCCACACGCTGCCTGGCGCGAGGTCGGTGATGCCCATCAGCAAAAGGCATGACGGGGCCACTTCGGGGTGGATATACATGCGCAGCGTGCGCTTGTTGGCGCGCGCCTCCTCGCCCAGCACCAGCGGCTTGGCTTCACCGCAGGGGATGAGCCGGTGGGGAATGTCGGCGCCGGCCGGCACCGAGTTCATGTAGAAGTGCGCCGGCCTCTCCGGATCGTCGCTCTCCAACGTTACCTCGCGCGCGCCACGTCCGATATAGAGGATATCGCGGTTGGCCAGGGTAAAGCGCATGCCGTCCACGGCGACTGTGCCATCGCCGCCTAGGTTGGCGATACCCATCTCACGCGCCGTGAAGAAGAGCTCCGTGCCGACCTCGTCCCCGCTGCCGAACATCAGCGGTTTGGCGAGTGGAACCGCGCCGCCGACGATCATGCGGTCGGCATGGGTATAGACGAATTCGATCGCGTCCCGCCGGAACAGGCGCTCGACCAGGAATTCGGCTCGCAGCCGCTCCGAATCCATGCCTGCAATGTCCGTCGGCGATGCGCCGTAGAGCATCCGCATCATGCCGCCTCCACCTTCGACGGCACATGCCGCGCTCCTTCGGTCAGGCACAGTATAGCCAGCGCTTGCCCATAGCCGGTCGGATGGACGGGAATGTCGCGGTAGAACTGCAGGTCGTGGCCCATGCGTGTGCCGTAGGAGACATTCGCCACAACCCCTTGGTCGTCGATGTTGGCCACCACCGCCTCCAGAGCGCGGAGACCGGCGGCCCTGCATTCTGCCGGACCGATTCCCAGCCGTGCGGCTTTCATCAGCCCATAGCCGAAACCGGCCGTGGCGGAGATCTCTTCGTAGGAGCGCGGATCGTCGAGCAAGGTGTGCCATGCGCCCGTATCCGACTGGAGCTCGAGCAGCGCCTTGATCTGCGTCTCCAGAATACCGAGCAAACAGCCCTGCACCGAGGGCGTAATCTCGGCCAACTCTATCAGGTCGAGAATACCGACCGTGATCCAGGCATTGCCCCTGCCCCAAAGCGCGCGGGCGAAATTGTGCCGGCCGTCGAATGTCCAGCCGTGGAACCACAGCCCCGACACCGGATCGGCGAGATAACGGGCGTGGACGAGGAACTGCCGTTCCGCCTCCTCGACGAAGCGGCGCTGGCCGGCGACCTGGCCATAGGATGCAAGAAACAGCGCCACCATGAACAAGGTGTCGTCCCACAATTCGTCGTCGTTGACCCGGTCCGAAACATTGTGCTGGAAGCCGCCTTCGGGCGTCCGCGGCATCGCGGTGATCACCTGCTCGGCCCATTCGCGCAAGACCGGCTCGAAGCGCGGCTGGCGCCGGCGCCGCCACAATTCGCTCAGCGCGAGCAGAGGCGCGGTGGTGTTGACGTTCATCGCAGGCAGTCCGGCCGCGATGCGCCGGTCGTACCAGGCCTCGATCGTCTGCAGCAGCCGATCCTCGCCGGTCTGCGCCCACAGCCGGACCAGGCCATAGAGTCCGACGCCCTGCGGCCATTCCCAGCTGTCGAAGCTGACATAGTCTCCCGGCGTCCCGTCGAGATTGGGCTCATCGAACCGCCCGTCATGGCGCAAGCCGGTCATGCCGGCCACGAGGCTCGCAAGCGCGGAATTCAGGCGTTCGGCCGAAAGCGGCATCACTCCTCCCGTTTCTCCAGCTCACGCGAACTGTTCCACAGGGATTTTTCTTGCGCAACATGAATTTTTTTTGCAGAATTTTCGGACGACTTTGCTGGAGGCGCGGGAACCTATGACGATCCAGGGCAAGCGCGGCCGCCCCAGCCGCCGTGTTCGACTGGAAGAGATTGCGGCGCGGTGCGGCGTCTCCGTGAGCACCGCCTCCCGCGCGTTGAGCGGCGTCGGCGGCGTCAAGGATGAGCTTCGCGCCACGATCATCGAGACGGCGAAGTCGATGAACTACGCTATCGCGGCCTCGGTTGCCGGCCGCAAGGTCATCCTGGCTGCAAGCAGCGTGGCGATGGTCGACAGCGCCCGCAGCCAGTTCACCTATCACGTCCTCGATGGGCTCAACGAACGCGCCCGACTGCTGGGCGTCGAGCTGGTGACCCGGCCGGTCGCGACGCCCGAGGACGAAATCGCCCTCCTGCGCGAATCCGAACACGATGACAGCGTCGCCGGCTGTCTCTTTCTGACGCTGGATGATGCTGACGTGCTGACGCTGACGGCCGGCTTTTCCAAGCCGATCGTGCTCGTCAATGGCGACGATCCCTCGATGCGCCACTCGAGCGTGACGCCCTGCAACCGCTCCGCCGCCATGCTCGCTGCCAGGCACCTCATCGGTCTTGGCCACCGCCGTATCCTGTTCCTGATGCGGCGCGGCCGGCGCACGATCGAGCGCCGTTATGAGGGCTGGCGCGACGCGCTGACGGCGGGTGGCATCACCGGCTTCGACGACCTCGTGGTCGAGGTTGAGGACTGGCTTCCGGAGCTTGCAAGCAAGGCCGTCACCGCCCGCATCGCGGATCGCGGCCTCGATTTCACGGCCGTGCTGACGGCGGGCGACAGCCTGGCGTTCGGTGCCATCGCCGGCATCCAGGAGGCAGGATACTCGGTGCCGGCCGATGTCTCGGTCGTTGGCATGGACGACCTGCCGCAGGCAGCCTTCTGCAACCCGCCGCTGACGGCGATGCACATTCCCATGCGCGAGATCGGCTCGGCAGCGCTCAGCCTCCTGCTCGACGACATGGCCCACTCGACGCTGCCGCCGCGCCGCGTCGAACTCGCCTGCCACCTGGTGTTGCGCCAGTCGACCGGACCAGCGCTGGACGGTGCCGAGCGTCATCAGCCGCGGCCTTGAGGGCGGGACTTGCCGCCAGCAAAGAGCAGTGGCAGACCTTCCTGCGTCTCCAATTCAAGAACGCGCCCAAGCAGGATCATATGGTCGCCCGCCGGGAAGCGGTCGGCGACGCTGCATTCGAACCGCGCCAGCGCCCGCGGCAGCAGCGGCACGCCGTGCCTGTTCCAGGTCAGCTCGAGACCGGCAAAATCGGTCCCCGATTTCGAAAAGCGCCAGCAAAGCTCGATCTGATCGTCCGCCAGCACGTGAATGGCGTAATGCGCCGCATTGGCGAAGGCGTCGAACCGGCGCGATTGGCGGCCAATCGACCAGAGCACCAACGGCGGATCGAGCGAGACGGACGAGAAGCTGTTGGCGGTGATGGCAACCGGACCGTCGGCGGTGCCGGTGGTGACGACCGTCACACCGGTGGCGAAGCGCCCGAATGCGTTGCGCAGCAAACGCGGGTCGCACACGAAATGCTCCATCAGTGGCGCTCCCCTCTTCCCAATGGTGTTGCCGGAACCCGGTCCGGCACACGCCCGTAGGCATGCGGCAACGAGCACGTCTTGAGCTGAGGAAGCACCTTGGTGCCGAAATGCCGCGCTTCGTCGAGATGCGGATAGCCGGAGAAGATGAAGGCTCGGATGCCCATCTTCATATACGCCTCGATCTCCGACAGCACCTGATCGGCTGAGCCCACCAGCGCCGCGCCGCAGCCCGAGCGCGCCCGCCCTACGCCTGTCCATAGATGCGGCTCGACATAGCCTTTCGCATCGGCGATCTCGCGGGCCTTGGCCTGGTGCGACACGCCAAGCGATCGGGCATCGAGCGCCCGTTCGCGGATTGCCCTGCCCTGCTCGTCATCCAGCTTGGAAACCAGCTCGCGGGCATACTCCCTCGCTTCGGCCTCGGTGTCGCGCACGATCATGTGGACACGCAATCCATAGTCGAGGGTGCGCCCATGGCGCGCGGCCCGCTCGTGAACCGATTTCATGCGGCCGGCGAGTTCCTCCTTCGTCTCCGGCCACATCAGGTAGACGTCGCACTGTTCGGCGCAAAGATCGAGCGCATCGGGCGAATAGCCGCCGAAATAGAGCAGCGGCCCTCCATTCTGCTGGTAGGGCTTTGCCGGCGCCGTCGGGACGCCTTTGAAACGATAGACCTCGCCCTCGAAATCGATCGCATCTTGGGTCCAGGCCTGACGCAGGATCTGCACCACCTCGCGCGAGCGCTGGTAGCGGTAGGCGCTGTCGGCCGTCTCGCCAGGAAAGTCCGATGAGATGATGTTCACGGTCAGCCGGCCTTCAAGCATATGGTCCAGCGTCGCGATGGTGCGTGCAAGCATGATCGGCTGCATCTCGCCGCAACGCACGGCCGCGAGCAGATTGATCCTCGAGGTGATCGGCGCGCAGCCGGCGACGAAGCTCAACGTGTCCTGCCCGACCTGATAGGACGACGGACATAGAATATTGCGGAAGCCGAGCTCCTCGGAGGTCCTCACGATCTCGGAGCAGTGCGCCCAGTTCGAGCGCAGTGTGCCGTCGGGCACGCCGAGATAGCGATAGTCGTCCGAACAGAGCGCGGCGAACCAGGAGACTTCGGCTGCGTCGAGATGCGGCGAGGTGATCGGGACGATGGTCATGGAACGCTCCTTGAAGGACGTTCGTCGTTCGGATGCGAATGGGGCTTGCGTAGCATTCGATTTGATGTAGATCAATACTGTATCAATTTTTTGGTAGCGCCCTGTGAATCGGAATTGAGAGCGGAATGGAGCTGAAAAGGGCTGACCCCGGTCACCGATCGAGCCAGATGCGCGGGCCACTACCCCTGCACTTGCAGATCAGCGAGATGCTGATCCGAGAAATCGGCGCCGGGCGGTTGGCCGACGGGGCGCGGCTGCCGCCCGAGCGTGAGATGGCCGCGAGCTTGGGCATCGCCGTCGGCACGCTCAGGCGCGCGCTTGCCGAGCTCACCGGAAAAGGTCTTCTCGATCGTATCCACGGGTCGGGCAACTATGTGCGCTCGCGCGGCGACCTGCTCGGAATCTACGCGTTCTTCCGCTTGGAACGTGTCGGTGGCGGCGGCCTGCCGACCGCCGAGGTGCTGTCGGTCGAGCGGCTGCCGAAGCCGTCCGACCTGCCGGAATTCGGCAGCACGCGGGAAGGACACCGTATCCGCCGCCTGCGGCGGCTGGACGGCGAGCCGGCCGCGGTGGAGGAGATCTGGCTCGACGCCAGCCGCGCCGAGTGGCTCGCGCGCGAGGACCTATCGGAATCGCTCTATCTCCATTATCGACTCGCGCTCGGCTTCTCGATCGTTCGCGCCGAGGACCGCATAGCCGTCGCGCCCACGCCGGACTGGGGTCCTCCGGATTTCAAGCCGCCGCCGGGGACGCTCGTAGGATTCATCGAGCGCATCGCCTGGGCTGGTGACGGAGCCAGCGTGGAGTATTCCCGCAGCTGGTTCGATCCGGGCGTAGCGCGCTACGTGACACGTTTCAGATAGCCGAAGGACGACGGCCCCGTGATCAAATCATCGATCGGCTACGGCATCATCGGCTGCGGCATGATGGGCCAGGAGCACATCCGCAACATCGCCCTTTTGCCGGATGCACATGTAGCCGCAATCTTCGAGCCGGACCCCGGCATGCTGGCAAGGTCGCTGGCGATGGCGCCGGATGCACGGCCGGCGGTGTCCATCGCCGAGTTGCTGGCCATGGACGAGGTCGATTGCGTGCTGATCGCCAGCCCCAATCATCGCCATCTAGGCCAGTTGGAGGAGATCGCCACCCTGCGGCCACTGCCGGTCTTGGTGGAAAAGCCGCTGTTCACGGACGCCGCAGATGCGGGGCGCGTCGCGGCACTGAAGGACCGGCTCCCGTTTGTCTGGGTGGCCATGGAGTATCGATATATGCCTCCCGTCGCGGCCTTCCTCGACCAGGCGTGCGACGCCACCGGCGGCATCCGCATGCTGACCATTCGCGAGCACCGTTTCCCCTTCCTGGCCAAGGTCGGCCACTGGAACCGCTTCAACCGCAATACCGGCGGCACCTTCGTCGAGAAGTGCTGCCACTTCTTCGACCTGATGCGGCTGATACTCAGATCCGAGCCCGTCCGCGTGATGGCGAGCGCGGGGCAGGCGATAAACCATCTTGACGAACGTTATGGCGGCGAGACGCCGGATATTCTCGACCATGGCTATGTGCTGGTCGATTTCGCGACCGGTGCGCGCGCCATGCTGGAGCTGTGCATGTTCGCCGAGGGCAGTCGCTATCAGGAGGAACTCTGTGCGATCGGCGGCAGCGGCAAGATCGAATGCCGGGTTCCCGGACCGGGTCGCTTCTGGCCGCGGCATCTGGGCGCCGCGCCCGTGCCCGAGCTGATCGTCAGTCCGCGCAATCCGTCTGGGCCGCGCCTGCTGGAGATTCCGGTCGATGCCCGGTTGCTCGAGGCAGGCGATCACAATGGCTCGACCTATTTCGAGCACGTTCGCTTTGTCGCCGCAGTGCGAGGGCAAGGCAATGTCGAGGTGACCTTGCAAGACGGCTGGTGGGCCGTCGTCATGGGCCTCGCCGCCCAGCGATCAGCCCGCGAGGGCCGCGCTGTCGATCCCGCCAGTGAGTTCGCGATGCCGGACTAGCCGACGGTCGCAGACTTTCAGTATCCGCCCATTGCTGACGTCCGCCTTGGTCAGGCTGCAGTTTGCGTCAGCTAACCGTGCAGCCGAAAGCGAACCAGCCACTGTCCTGGCGTCAATGGCATGCGGATCTTGTCCTGCCGGTCCAGCGGCAGAGCCAGCCTATGCGATCCTACCGCGACCTCACATAATTGCGACTGCTTGGAATAGTTTCTCTCCAAGCTTGGTATATGCAGCATCGAGGTGAAGTTTGTCCGCACTCACCATTTTGGAGAATTTCCGCATGCTCAAGCACAGCGTCTCACGCGCCAGAGTGAGGCTGTGCTGGCGGCCAATCTCTGTGTCGAGAAGTTCATCGCTGCGTCGAACGCCAGCGATAACCTGACCAAGCTCAAGGGAACGTCGTCCTACCAGAGAGACAGCTTCATCAGCGATGGCGGATGGGTGAAACTGGCCAGCATGAAGAAGGATGTGGTCGGTGCCGGGGATCTGTGCGTGGACGTCGATCCCCTTTCATATGCTCGGCTGCGGCGCTGGCCCTGCCGGCCTTTCGCCGAAAGACGATATCGCCTTGTTCTTCAACTCGCGGAACTGGCGCGACGCTTCGGAGAGCCTGTGGTCCCATTCCGGGTTCGGAACCTGGCCCTCGATCGTCTTGAAATAGACCTGCATCAGCGAGGCGATGGCGAAGGGCTCCACAAAAGCTGCCTTCAGCGCCCAGGCGAAGACGATGGCCAGCACGAAGCCCCAGCCGCTCAAATGGCCCGGCATGAGGTAGACGACCGCGCCCGCCGGCGCCAGCATGAGCAGGAAGATGACGAAGGTGACGCCCCACAGGATCAGTGCCAGCCACACCGCGTTTTTCAGCATCTTCGTGCCGTTCTGGGCGTAGAGCACGACGCCCTGGCGGGCGGTCTCGAAGGGCGAGGACGAGTCAATGCGGATGTTGTAGCCAAGGATGATCTCGTCGACATAGGTCAGCGAGATGCGGATTACCGTGTTGGCGAAGCGCACCAGCCCGTCCAACCCCGGCAGGAAGGCGGCGATGCCGCCGAGCAGACCTGTGACGGCGCGGATCGCCCCCTTCACCAACTGGTCGACGACGAAGAGGATGTTGGCCTCGGCGAAGCGCTGCCGGACCACCGCTTTCGCATAGGCGATCTGTCCCTGGCCGCTCGGCACGTCGCGGCCGTCCATCAGGTGCACCATGACAGCGATGTGGCCAGCCTTCAGCACATAGAGGATGTATTCGCGGATCCAGTAGACCGCGATGGAAACCAGCGCGAAACCGGCTATGCCGCCATAGAAGGCGGCGCCTTCGGGCCCGCCATCGGCGAAGATGTGGCCGACGCCCCACCCGATGCCTGCGCCTGTGCCCGTCGCAGAAATGTAGGCGAGCGTCATGGCGAAATAGACGACCATGCGGAAAAGGATGAACGGCCATGTCCTGAGCATGATCGCCACGGATTTGCTGACCGAGAAATCCCACATCACCCTACCCTTTCCCAAAGAGACAAAGCAGCAAGATCGCTAGCGGCTTGCAGCACCGGGCGCTGAATGGCCCGTCCGAAGCACCCGCTTCCGCGGGCGGCGACGACAGCGATACCAAGCAGCACCGGCAGAAGCGGCGGAGCGATTTTCGAGAGTGACATTGGAATTCTCCGTTCGACCAAGGGGTTGCCGAGACCGCGGCGGCCAGTTGCTTGCCGAGCGTCCGACAGCCTTAGAAGCCTGGAGGGATACCTCCTTGGGCTCTCTCGGGGGCGCAGGTGACGTGGCCCTCTGGAAATAGCTTCTGCAATGAAGACCGAATCGATGCCTCCGCCTCAGGTGGAGTGCTGTCGCTGGAACAAACGTAGGGGCCTCCTTCGCCTGGCTTGCAGCAAACGTTTTGAAGCGCGGCGGGCGCAGGGACTGCGCCACCTTGGTCAGCCTGAGCGGGAAATCCTTCCTTCGGTTCGCAGAACGCGCCGTATTTGTTCTTCTCCTTCAGGACCACATAGCCGGGCGGGCATGAGCGCTCGCCCTCGTTTCCGATGTCGACGTCTTTTTTCTTCTTCTTGCTGCTATGACCCGCCCGCGCGTCGCAGGGCTTGCGGGACTTGGTCAATCCTGCGGCGCCTCCAGGAAGGCAGGGCGGCTCGCGTTCGGTTCCGTCACCCTCGTTACCACTCTGCTGCCCGTCGGTACGCCTGTGCTTCTTGAGGGTGCTGCAGATCAACTGGCCGTCGCTGAACGTGCAGCCGAAGGCGGCGGCTCGTATCACCGGGGTGCTGTACGGCCCCTCGGCCGCGACCGCCTCCCCGGCGGTGACGAACGCAATAGCAAGCAGGACTGCCGGGAGCGGCCGAGCGACTTTCAGGGATGACATTTGGAATTTCTCCGTCCAGAGATTCCGCCAAGTCGCGAAGGGATCGCGGCGCGCAAGCTGTGAAAAGGGAACTCGACTTAGGAAAGCGGCCGGCGCTGCCGACGACACCCTAGCGCCGGTCATTGCCTGGCACCGCTCATGCCGGTGCCGTCTCCTCGAAGCCATCGACGGTGCAAGAAGGTGCGAACGCGCTGCCTGTCCGAGAGTGGAACCCCGGACGACAGGCATTTCGCTCCATTGCCAGCGCCGGCGTCTCCGCTGGGCGTCAGGCCGGCTTCAGAACACGTGAAAGTCTTGCGTTGCACTGCGCTGGGCAGTTGCTCCGCGTTCGGTGTCGACGTCGGATGCGGCAATCGGCGATCCGGCACACAAGAACGATAATAACGGCCGGCAACATAGCCAGGCGGGCAATCCCACGCCACCTTGATCGCCCGAACGGTGCTCGCCGCCGTCGATCCGGCCGGCGCCAGTCCCGGCAACGAGGCGGCAATAATCGTCGTGTGGTCGTCACTGCGGCTCCCATCGTAACTGCTGGCCAGGGCAGTTGAACTCGCGAGCGGACCGATGCAGAGCATTACCGCGATTGCTTGAAGCATTCTCATGATTTCGACCTCGCTTGCGGTGCGGCTATTGCCGCGTTCCGTTCCAGGAGCCCTCGACGGCCTCGGGGTTATTGCCGAAATTGTAGCTGCCCGAGAACGACTGGCCGTCACCGGCGAGCACGAACTTGCCGCTGCCCCGGGTGCCGTCCTTCTGGACCCAGGAGAAGCGCAGCACGTTGCCGGCCACCTTGCCGTTGATCTGCCCGGCGCTGCCGTCATCGCCCCTGTAGCGGCCGGAGACGCCGTTGCCGTTCTGCTGCAGCGAGAGGTCGTAGGCGACATTGTCGGCATTGGCGCTCCAGCTTCCGCCGAAGCCGGCCGCTGCTGACGCCGATGCCTGCTTTTCTTTCGGCTTGGCGAACCCAGCCGCGCTCTTGGCGAAGCCGGCTGCCCCGCCGCCGAACTTCAGAAACCGAGCAGAGACGCAGCCGGACACCGGCGCGCTGATCCGGCACCAGCCGCCATCGCCGCCGCTTTGCTTGTTTGCGACGATGCCTGCAGCGCCGCCGGTCCCGCCGCACGGACCGGTAACCGACACAGCCTGGCCTTCCGGAACCGTGCCGGTCACCTGGCCATCGGGAGCATTGCGGACATTGAGCTTGTCGAGGCCCGGCTGGTTGATCACCACCGTCGCCGTCCCCCCGTCGCAGGAGCCGCCGCCCTGGTCACCACCGCCACCTGTGTTGCCGATACCGCTGCCACAAACCGCCAGCGCATCGGATCGCGCCTTGGCTTCCATGTCCAGAAGCTGCATGTCGTCTTTGTGACCCATGCACCACTTGACGTGATCCTCTCCGCTCGAAGCCCATAGTGAGCCGGTGCCACCACAGCCGCGACTGCTGTTTTCCTTAACGGCCTTAACGGCTGCCATCGCATAACGGACGCAAACTGTCCCCCACGGGGTTCCACCAGACGAAGTCGAGCACCCTCCCCGATCCCCGGCCCGGCAGGTATGCTTGATGGGCTTCTCAGGCGGCGACCCCGTCGTGACACAGGATGTGCCCGACCAATTCGCCGAAACAACCTGGTCGGATTTCCTTCGTGCCCTGACTCTGAAACAGTATGTGGTATTTGGCTCTACATCTCCGATCTTGAAGCCGACCATGTTGATTGCGCTGGTCGGCACCTGGTTGGGCGTTGTGTGGTAATCGAAGGAGTCAGGGTTCCAATTGGCTCCAACCTCTCGAGGTAAAAATCCCGATATCGGTGGCGCATACTTGTTACCATTTTTAGTCATCTCAACTTCGAAGCCGACCAATTCGGGACGCACTCCGCCGATTGTAAAAACGGTTCCCGCCGTATTTTTCCATACCACGGTAACGCCAAGCCCCAACCCTCCATATATTTGCGGGTCTGTCGGCGTTCCCGGACGGTCGCGAGCGGACGCCGAGGTGGCGACTACCGCGCATGACATGATCACAAGGCCGACGGCCGATGTCCGCAGAACTGACATGAGGGGCATTATGCACTCCAAAGACCGGTTGAATTGGTGTGTTGATGTCCGCAGCTGAAATCCAGTCATGTGTCGTGGGGCGACGCTCCCACTCGTCACCTGTGTCCCAGATCGCGTCACTTTTCCAAAAGGCATTGAGATGGAAGGGGCTCGACGGTCATCGCCCCGTCCGGCGCCCGGCTTTCCCCCTCGTATCTGAGCCTGAGATCCACAAAGCCGTCCTCGCCGCTCGAATCGCCCTTGTCGGCGAGCAACCCGATCCTCAGTCCCGCTACGACATCGGCGCCCCCCGGCGCCGGGGCGAGCTTCTGCAGGCACGCGTCGCGCGCGTTGAGGAACGCGTCCTTGTCGTCCGGCTTCGACGCTGGATCGTGGATTTGCTCGATGCATGCTTCAAGATCGGTGAGAGTTGGCAGCTTGACGCGAACATTGGCGGTGCCGTCCAGAGCCTCACCGGCCTCACCCTGGATTGAAGTGGAGGAGCGCTTAACAGCGATCGAAAAGTCGCCGAACGGTCCGGTGACCGTAACCGGGCCGGCGTCGCCGCCTGCGTAGGCAAACGTCATTGGTACGCCCCAGTTGGGGTTCATGACGTCGGCGCGCCCGCATGTGAGCTTGAGGGCGGCGGCCTGCGTGCCGTCCGGCAGCAGGAGAACGCCAAACATTGCCAATGGCGGCAGGAATCGACTGATGGTGTTACCTGTCACGATCATGCGCTCCCTTGCCTACTGCCGCGTTCCATTCCAGGAGCCCTCCACGGCGTCGGGGTTGTTGCCGAAATTGTAGCTGCCCGCGAACGACTGGCCGTCACCAGCGAGCGTGAACTTGCCGCTGCCTCGGGTGCCGTCCTTCTGGATCCAGGAGAAGCGCAGCACGTTGCCGCTCACCTTGCCGTTGATCTGCCCGGCGCTGCCGTCATCGCCCCTGTAGCGGCCGGAGACGCCGTTGCCGTTCTGCTGCAGCGAGAGGTCGTAGGCGACATTGTCGGCATTGGCGCTCCAGCTTCCGCCGAAGCCGGCCGCTGCTGACGCCGATGCCTGCTTTTCTTTCGGCTTGGCGAACCCAGCCGCGCTCTTGGCGAAGCCGGCTGCCCCGCCGCCGAACTTCAGAAACCGAGCAGAGACGCAGCCGGACACCGGCGCGCTGATCCGGCACCAGCCGCCATCGCCGCCGCTTTGCTTGTTTGCGATGATGCCTGCAGCGCCGGTCCCGCCGCACGGACCGGTCACCGACACAGGTTGGCCTTCCGGGACCGTGCCGGTCACCTGGCCATCGGGACCATTGCGGACGTTGAGCTTGTCCAGCCCCGGCTGGTCGATCACCACCGTCGCTGTCCCCCCGCCGCAGGAGTTATCGGCCTGGTCACCACCGCCACCTGCCGCGGCGGCGCTACCTCCACCGCCCGTCTTGCAGTCATTCAATCGCTGCTTGAACCTAGCTTCTTCGGAATCGGCGACACCGTCGCCGGAATGCGCCACGCATCGCTGCAGCCAATAGTCGTGGGGATTGTTCCAGGGAGCGATCTGGACGAATTTACAGCCAAGACCGCGCGCCTCGCCGGCAATGGCTGACATGCGATCGCCATAGGCGACACACGCGTTGCTCCTACCGGTGTGCTTGACGGGCTTCTCCGGCGCTGGCTGAGGTGCCGAGGCTGTCTGCGCCTTCGCACCTGAGACACAACAGCCATTCGGCGTTGGCGGCGGCACAGCCGATTTCAGCCAGCATATTGCTTTCGGACCTTGAATGCCCGCCTTGACGTAAGTCCAAGCCTTGCAGTTCGCGTCGGACTCGCACGCCGACTTGCAGGGTCCGAAGCCTGCGATTGTGGCCTCCAAATCGAACCGGTCGTAATCGTGGCCCGGTCGATCGACGCCCGTTTCGGCGGTCGAGTCCCCCCCGCTTCTTCCGGTGCCGGCAGAATGGAGGGGCGGGAATCGCCGCGTGACCTGGCGCCAATTCCCGCAACTCGACGAGAGTCCATATTTGCCGCCGTAGCAGCCCTGTGCCGAATAGGTCACCGTGCCATCCGGCTGAACCACCAGCCTTAGAACTGAACCAGTTTTCCATTCCATCTGGGGTTGTCCGGGCACGATTACGTTAAAGACGTCAGTATTTCCATCTGACCACAGGGTGATCTCGAGAATGCGGGAGTTCCCGTTGAACGTCAGGTGCTCATCCACGCAGACGCCTGAGAATGACGTGCAGTCGCTGGCATGCGCCGGGTCTGGCTGGGGAAGAGACATCAGCACCAATATCGCGAGAAGCCCGCAGAAGCGGCGCGCCGTTCCCTCGAAAGACATGGCTTAGCTCCTTCGGGCACCTGTTGAAGTTGCGTTCAACGAAAACATCAGGTCCCCGCGATCATTGCCGCGTCCCGCTCCAGCTGCCCTCGACAGCATCGGGGTTGTTGGAGAAGTTGTAGGTGCCGTCGAAGGATTGGCCGTCGTCGGCGAGCACGAACTTGCCGCTCCCACGGGTGCCGTCCTTCTGGACCCATGAGAAGTGCAGAATGTTACCGCTCATCTTGCCGCTGATAGTTCCGGCGCTGCCGTCGGCGCCCTGATAGTTGCCGGAGACGCTGTTGCCCTTCTGCTTGAGCGAAAGGCTGTAGGCAACGTTGTCGGCATTGGCGCTCCAGCGTCCCGAGAAGCCGGCCCCCGCCGACGCGGGCTCCTGCGGCTTGCTCTTCGACTTCGCGAAGCCCGCCGCGCCCCCGGGCAGTGTGCCGACATCGCCGCCGCCAAACGCAAGGAACTGGGCAGAGACGCAACCGTGCACCGGCGCGCTGATCTGGCACCATCCACCGGCGCCGCCACCTCCGCCGCCTTGCTGGGTCTTCGGCTTGGTGAAGCCCGCCGCCCCGCTGATCGCACCGCACGGGCCGATCACCGACACCGTGTCGCCTTCCGCCACGGTGCCGATCACCCGGCCGCCAGGGCCGCTGCGCACGTTGAGCTTGTCGAGGCCGGGCTGGTCGATCACGACCGTCGCTGCTGCATTGCCACCACCGCAGGCGCCGTCCGCCTGCTGCGCGGGCGGCATGCCGCCCATATCCTCAGGTGTCTGAGGCGTGCCGCCTCCCCCGACGTCATTGCCGCCGGTCTGGTCACCACTGCCACCTGCGTTGCCGGTACCGCTGCCACAAGCGGCCAGCGCATCGGATCGCGCCTTGGCTTCCACGTCCAGAAGCCGCATGTCGTCTTTGTGACTCATGCACCACTTGACGTGATCCTCCCCGCTCGAACTCCATCGTATGCCGGTGCCACCACAGCCGCGACTGCTGTTTTCCTTCACGGCCTTAACGGCTGCCATCGCATAACGAACGCAAACTGTCCCCCACGGGGTTCCACCAGACGAAGTCGAGCACGCTCCCCGATCCCCGGCCCGGCAGGTATGCTTGATCGGCTTCTCCGGCACGGCCGGCGGCGGATTGTTGACGACCGAAGGATGAAAGGTCGCGCAAGTCAGTCCGATAGCGTCGACCATGGAGCCGGACCCGCCCCAGATGCCCACTGCGTAGGCGTCATCTCCGCAATTGGCATTGCCCGCGGGGCCGCCCGCGCCGCCCACCGTGCGCGACCACGACGTCTTGTAATGCTCTCCTGTTGCAAGATTCCGACAGAGGAGCCAGAAGTCGTGGACGACCTTGACTGCCGATTCGGTGAGGTAGATCGCCTGCACGGCCAAAGGTTCAGGGCAGCTTACGCGTCCGCCCGCTCGTTTCGTCACCCCGCCAAAGGCGTCGGCAAAGGGGGCGTTGGGATTCCCCCAAGTGCGCCCGCGTTGCTCCGGTCCCTCGACTTTGTCTCCGTGCAGTGCCTTACAGTACATTGCCATCCCGTCGACGTCCTTACCGGCGTCATAGTCGATGCTGGCCAGCGCTGTTCCCGGTCCACAGAGGTCATGGAACTCCTGGCCGCCCGGGCCACCTACCCTCAGCGTATTGCCCTCAAAGGCGATCGACGGCGACAAGGCCACCAAGAGCAGCACGGGCGCGATCAGTGCTGCGATCAACTGTTTCATTCAGCGGTCTCCAATGCTCGGCCAGCTTTTACTTGAGGTCGGCGCCCCAGATCAGACCGCCGCCACTACGTCGGCAACAAGTCGCGATACCGAACAGGACGGCAAGCGATGGAAGTCGGCGCTGATCCGCTGGAATTTTCATCTTTTGCTCCTTCAATCCTTGGGGCAAAGCTGCGCGGCATCATTCATTGCTAACCTGCGTCGCCGGAGCGGGCCGGATCCCCGCCGCTTCCGTCAGGCGCATCTCCACCCTGATCGATCTGGTCAAGCTCGACGCGGCGGTTCTTGGCGCGACCTTCTTCCGTATCGTTGGATGCGACCGGTTGAGTCATGCCGGCACCATCCGAGGCGAGGCGATCGGCGGCGATGCCATATTGGGAGACGAGCGCTGCAACGACACTGGCAGCGCGTCGACGGGACAGATCGAGGTTGTAGTCTGCGCCGCCCTGGTTGTCGGTGTGGCCGACGACACGCAGCTTCAGGTCCGGCTCCGACGTCAGCAGCTGCGCGATCTCGTCGAGCGTCGGCTTGGACTCAGGCCTGATCACGTCCTTGTCGAAGTCGAACAATATCCCGTAGATTGCAATCTTTCCGTTGTCGGAGAGCGCCGAGCCGATCTCCTTTGCAGTGACCACCCGGATCTTGCCGGTTTCCATCTCCTTCGTCTCGACGACCCGGACGACGGCGACGTTGCCGCTGCTGCTTTCGCCAAGATAGAGAGCCGCGTAGACCGCGCCCTTCGGGCGGTCGAGCCGTGCGAGAAGGTAGCGCCCGCCATCCTGGAACCAATTGTGCACGTAATCGTCCGAAAGCTTCGGCAGGCTGAGCGGATCGCCGACGGCCTGGCCCAGAAGATATCCACCCTCGGGTTGGCCGGATTCGAAGCAGGAGCCATTCTTGGTGGCGCAGGTGAAGAGCTCCGAGAAGCCCTTCGCCTTCAGGCCTTCCTCGTAATTGCGGAGCACCTCGAGCGTCGAACGGCCCGGCGGCAGCGTGTAGTAGATGAGCGTGATGTGGCCCTCGACCGTCTTGAAGCCCGCGCCGCCATTGGTGCTCGTCGGTGAAAAGGGGGCTTCGACGAGGTTTGCCTCGTCGAATTCCGTCGTCTTGTAACCGACGATCTCGGAGCCGTCGTAGCGTCCGACCAGCGGGTGATCGGAACTGCCTTCCACGTCCGCCGCCCGGGCAGGCAGCGCCGCGCCCAGTCCGCCAATGATCAGCAGCACGGCGACGGCGCCGATCCCCTTCGTCCTGGCCATGGTTCTCATCGTCTTATACCTCAAGACAAACGGGATTGGTGGACTGCTGCGCTGACAAGCCCCACCACCGGAACCGCCAACACGGCACGCAGCGGAGACATTCGGTCGAAAGCAGCTGTAGCGCCGCTCCCATTGCTAGGGCTGTGATCTGACTCGGGGAAATTGAATGATTGTATGCCGGATATTGGCGCCATGAATTTGGACGCGTTCGATCTCAATCTGCGCGTTTCGACGCGATTGCCCGGCGGGGATCGTCCAGTCCAACATGCTAGCGCATTTGGCGTTCTCCTGCGGGTCACGAGGATGGCCATCTGCTCGCCGCCAAGCACGGTAGTGTCGTCCCGGCTCAGCAGGCTCTCAGCAGATTGTGAACCGCGGACAACGCTTCCAAGCATCATCATGCCCCTTGCCGACGGGCCATCCCCTCGGCAGACGACGAATTGCGGCGTCGCTTTCGTCCGCGGGAAAAGCATCCGGCATCGCACAAGAAGCTGCCGCGAAAACCGCGCGTCGCCTATCACCAAATGATGATAGGAAGCGCCTGGGCTGCGTTCGAAGGGTGGCCCCTGGGAGCCCCGGTCAGCGCGGGAGGGGGTGCGCCGACTTCAGGAGGGCAACCAGCTGGCTTTGCTGGTTTGTGCCGGTCTTGCGGAAAACGCGGTTGAGGTAGGTGCGCACGGTGGAAAATTGCAGGCCGGCTTCGGCTGCCGCCGCCTTGAGGCTATGCCCCTTGGCCAACGCGGTCACAAGATTTACCTCGGCAGGCGTCAGGTCGAACAGGCCCGTCAGGATGGTCGGGGACGGCACAAGGGCGCTTGCCGAAATCGCCGTCGCGACGACGAGCAGATCACCTCCGTCAAAAAGGTCATGCGCGCTCCGTTTGAGCGGAAGGACATGCACCACCGCCGGCGGTGTGCCCCGCACAGGGATAGATCGCGGGAGCAGTTCGCCACGCTTCGCCTGCAGCGCAGCCTGGAACAGACGGTTGCTCTCAGAATTGGCAACGGCGACGCCGCCAAACGCCGTCGGCAGGAAAATCGACTTCTCGCGATCGAACAGGCTGCTGGTCGCCCGGACACGCCCATTGGCGGCGAGAACGGCCGCCGGAAGCCCGATGTTGGCCAAGGCGTCGACGGCGCCGCGCGCCTGCGCAAGGCCGAGCCGCGCGGCCGCGAGTGTGGCGCGCGCCATGTCAGGCCTCATCCGGTCAAGAACTTCAAGTTGGCGCTCGTCGTAGCCCCCTTCGCCCAGCCCGCGCTGGAAAACGAACATCGCCATCTCACCGGTGGGCATCGGGATGGCCGCGCAGGCATTCACGCCCAGGCCCCGCGCGCGCAACCGAACGCGTATCGGATCATCCCGCACCTCGTCGGCCGTCATGAATCTGTCTACATCCACAAAGCTCGAGGGCCGAACGGTGCCCATACGCGCAGCGGCAGTGGACAGGCGCAGGCTTTCATCCTCAAGGAATTCGTTCATCAGTTCCTGGAGCCATGCAACGGCCTTTCCGCGAACGGGCGCGCCATCCGCGAAGACAAAGAGAGCACCGCCTTTCGAAGCCGACGCATTGGTGATCTGCTCGAGCACAGAGGGCCATTTTTCCGCTATGAACGCTGCTTCATAAAGCGCATCGACAATTTCTGTGAGCATTCGCACTCGTCTTACACAGCCTGCTTCTCGCCCTTGCGGGCGCGTACTGCGTCACGCATCAGCAGCATAGCAAAAAAATACCTGAAAACTCCAAGGAATGACGCAAAGCGGCATTAGGTCTGTTTGGAGTAGCGACAATGATCTGGTGCGCTTGGAAAGCGCACGCTTAGGTCCGGTTCCTCCCCTTCGTCCCATCGTCGAGACTCCGAAGACTTCCGCAGCCAGGTATTCCCCGCTGTCCTTGTCTTTCTTCGTTAGGCGCTCGGAAGTAGCGAAACTTGCGAGCCGTTATGGAATCGAGTTCCGTAGCCCGGCCAAGTGGCCAACTAGTTTCGAAGTCCAAGAGAAGCTGCGATGGCGAAGTTAGCGCGGTGTTCCCGCGTCGCAACGTCATGCCTTTCCGGACGGGCGACCTGTTCTGGGTCGGGAATCCGGCAACGGGGCGCCGCTTCGGGATCAACCGAATGATATGACGATGCGCGAGCAGGCATAGAACGCGCAACCTCGACCTCCAGCGTCATGCCCACAACGTCTGCCTTCGGGAAATGGCAAGGCTGGTCTCTACGGCCGACATGAGGCGCAAACCCGCCATCGCACAAAGGATAGATGCGCTCGGCGAGTGGCCTGACCGCCTCTTGAGTCGACTTTGGCGGACCTCGTGGCGAACCACCCTATAAAGCATTGATAAATAACGATAATGGTAGGCCCGGAGGGTGTGAGACTCCAAAAGAAAATCAATGGTTTAGCGGATGGTTAGCCAACCCATATCCTTCGTATTCTCTCGTATGGTCTGGCGAACTTAGGGAACAGGAGAAGAATAGTATTTAGCGCGAGCGGCTTCTTTCCACAAAGGAGGTCGAAGGGCGCATGTATGGACCATGACGGTATGAGCGCGGCTGGTTTGGGGCCGTTGCCGACTGGCAGGTTCGGGCTGCGTCGGACGTTGCGTTAGGTCGCTTCGCCCGGCTTATGGAAGTTCGATCTCGCCGTCCACCACGTGGTTGAGGCCGGTGCCTTCCGCGGTCAGCGTCATGCGGACCTTCAACTTCTTCTTGCCGCCGATTTGCCCGTCGCGCACCGCCTCCTCGATCTTGCGCTGGGAGGTGACGCCGACTTCCTTCAGGAACTTGCGGATCGACATGTTGAAGGCGTCTTCGCTCATGGCGGAACTCCTCTGTGTCGGGAGGGGATTGTAAGAGAAGGCAAGGGATCAAGGAAGCAGGACGGTGATGCGCGGTTCCATAAAAATAGTCCCGAGTCCGAAGGAAAGGAAAGGAAGGAGCGTCGGGTCCTTGAACTTGATCGACCCTTGGCAGGATGAGTGGAACCGATCGACGTCTTACGACCTGCAGCAGGATTTGTCCGCGTGCAGCCAAATACCTCTCCGTGGCCGCGGTTACCCAATCGGCGGAGTTGGAGCGGACCTTCTGAAGTTCCGAGAGCCGTCGCCTTCTGGTCACTCGTCCCGGCGCGCTGCTTGCGCCTAACCTCACTTCTGCGAAACGGCGCTAGCCGGCAAGCAGCATTGTTGGGGGCCGGACCGACCAGTTCAGAATGAAGTCGCGTTTACTTGCCTTTTGCGACATGTGGCCCGAGTGCCGAAATCTCCGGTCTAAAAGCGAGACCTGACTGCCCGAAGCTAACCCGGTTTGTAGACTCGCTCAGCTTCAGGATCGTCCGTGGAATACTCAATTTTTCGAAGGTCGCCCCAAGCCGGTTCAGGAATGGCCGCGGCGGCCCAGTCAAGCGTCTGGGCGATCCTTTCGGGTTTTGAAACACCTACCACGGTCGAGGTTATCCGCGGGTCATTTAATGAGAACTGCAGCGCCGCTGCGCCGGGGGCCAGGGAATGCTTTCTGCACAGCCCCTCGATCTGGTGCACAGGTGCGAGCTTTGTTTCATCAATCTCTTGATAGGTTATCCGAGACACCTGCGAACTGCCCTTGGCCAGGACTCCGCCGGCGTAAGGAGCCGCATTGAACACAGCTATCCCTCTTTCATTGGCGAGCTCCAAGAGATCACCGGCCGATCGGTTCAAAAGCGTGAAGCGATTGTGGTTGAGCAAGACGTCAAACGGCCAGTCTCTCACGATCGGTAGCATGATATCGAGACGGCCCATTGCCAGCCCCACGGCGGTCGCTAGACCTTCCTCTTTTATTCGAAACAATTCATCGAGGGCGCCGCCTGGCCGCGTGATCTCATCGATATCGGCGGCATGTTCAGGGTCGTGAAGATGCAGTATTTGAACACGATCGAGACCGAGCGCCAGGAGACTCTCCTCAAGCGACTGCCTGGCGCGACTAGCGTCGAAGCGGCCTGTACCCATATCCCGGTCTAATTTCGTCGAAAGCACAAATCCTGGAGGCAGACCACCACGCTCCCTGATCACACTTCCAATCCGCTTCTCACTGCGGCCAAAGCCGTAGTTGCGGGAGGTGTCCATGAAGTTGACCGGACCGTCGAAAATCGCTCGGATAGTCGCAAGTGCGGTGGCTTCGTCGACGCTATAGCCATAAGTGTCCGGCATCCCGCCGAGGGGAGCTGTTCCGAAACAGATCTCGGTAACTTCCAATCCAGTCTGTCCGATTGGACGCCGTTTCACCGCCACCTCCACACCAGGGCTGGCAAACTACGGCCCGTCAACGTCCGCCGCCCTGATGGATGCCCGCACCGTCCATTCAGCCCGGAATTGACGCCGGCAGAGCCAAGGACCTCTGCCGGCATACTACCTCAAGTTCTAGTCCGCACGCCGCTCGAGCGCCGGCTCGCAATCGTCGTCAGCACCGCGGCCACTATGATGACGGCACCGGTCGATGCCTGCACGTAAAAGGACGGAACTTGGGCCAATGTCAGCAAGTTGTTGATGACGCCAATCAAGAGCACACCACTAATCACCCCGACGATGGTCCCTCGGCCGCCGCCAAGGCTTACGCCACCGATAACCGCAGCTGCGAAGGCAGAGAAGATTATCCCCTGCCCTTGGGTTGTCACGGCTGAATCGAGACGCCCGGTCATCAGGACGCCGGCCAGGCCCGCCAAGAGCGCCGCGAAAACAAACGCCGACCAAATGACCCTGTCTACGTTGATGCCGGCTGCCCTGGCGGCGTCTTCATTGCCGCCTATCGCATACAACGCCCGGCCGTAGCGGTGGTAGTGGAACACAAGGCCGACCACAGCCGCGACAACGATGAATACGATCACCGAGACAGGAACGCCGAACCAACTCTCGGAACCGAGATAGGTGAGCGCCTTGCCGGGAGAATAGATCGAACGCCCGTTGGAAATGATCAGCACTCCACCCCGAAGCAACACAAGCAGGCCGAGCGTCGAGATGAACGGGTTGAGACCCACCCTGACAACCATGAAGCCGTTGAAGAAGCCGATCAGCCCTGCGGTACCCAGCGCAATGAACAGGCCGGCCCAGCTCGGCAGCTCCAATCCGAGCCCGCCTGCTGCCACAGGCACTAGGGTGACGGCCGCCAACATCGGAGCGAAGCCGACAATTCCCTCGAGCGAGAGATCCAGTCGACCTATTAGGACGACGAAAGTCAGTCCGATGGTCGTCAGGCCCAGAACACTTACCTGATCGAGGATATTCAGCAGATTGGCCGTCGTGGCGAACCTGGGAGCAACGATGGCGCCGACGATCACCAGTATGAGAAGGACCGGGTACATCGTAAATCCACCGGCCACAAAAGTGCTTCCGAAGGCGGACAGCCGTGACTGCCCGGAATTTTCCTTCTGTGGCGCTGATTTGCTCACGATATCGGTGCTCATACGACGCCCTCCATCCGCAGGATTAGATCTTTGATTGTGTAACCACCCACCAGTTCATCAACGACGTGCCCCTCGAACACGATAACGACCCGGTTGGCCAGTTGATCAATTTCGTCTTCCTCGTCCGAGACGACCACAACCCCCAAGCCCTTACTGGCAAGATCGCGCAACAGCGCATAGAGCTGCTCCTTGGCGCCCACATCCACGCCGCGGGTTGGACTGAGAGCGACGATGACCTCGGGAGCTCGGCAAAGCGCGCGCGCGAACACGACCTTCTGCTGGTTGCCGCCGCTGAGCTGGCTCACTGCCTGCTCCAGCGAGGAAGCGATTACGTTCGTCTGCTGGGCAAGGCGCCCGACATGGCTAGCTTCCTTGCCTTTGCTGATAAAACCCAACTTTCCAGACAGGACGTCAAGGCCACCGATCGCTACATTCTCACGGACACCCAGAATGCCGACGTAGCCGCTGGCATGTCTGTCGGTGGGAACAAGGCCGATAGTCGGTAGCTTTCCACGCGGGCTAATCACCTCGCCTTTTTCAGGCCTTTGCTGGCCAGCAAGGACCATTGCGAGCGCTTCCTTCCCGCCGCCCACGGGACCAGCCAGGGCCACGATCTCGCCCGCCCTTACCTCGAAGTCGATATCCTTTTCCGAAAAACTGTCGAGCCGAATGCCCTTGGCCTGAAGTAGAACAGGGGCTTCATCGGTCACGAAGTCCTGCCGCGTGCTTCGGACCGTCTTTTCGCCCATCATAAGGTCAGCGATTGTCTCCACGTCGAGACGCCCCACGGGCTCGCGTTCCTTCACGACCTTACCGTCCCTCAAGATCGTGACTGTATCCGCAATCTCGAAAACCTCGTCCAGGTGGTGCGAGATGTAGACGAACGAGACCCCCTTGGCTTTGAGCGCCCTCACATGCTCGAACAGAATGCGCTTTTCCGCATTGCTGAGCGCCGCGGTTGGTTCGTCCAGGATCATGACGGGCACACCCCGACTGAGGGCCTTCATGATCTCGAGCAGCTGTCTCGTTCCGGCGCCCAGCTCACCTGCAAGCGAGCGAGGTTGGATATCCATGTTCCATTCGCTGAGCAGGTCAGCTGCGCGCTCCAACATCAGCTTGTGGCTCACCACGCCGAACCCTCTGCGGACGAGAGGGTTCTCCACAAAAAGGTTCTCCGCCACCGTCAGCAGGTTGAACAGCTGAGGAGTTTGTTGAACGTGGGCGATCAGCTTGCGAATGCTCGGCGCGTAGTTTTGGCCGATCGCTTCTACCTCGACCTCTCCGATTCTGATCGATCCGGTATCGGCCGAAACGTATCCGCTCAAGGTAGAAACAAGCGTGCTCTTTCCCGCGCCATTGCGACCCAACAGGGCGTGAACCTCACCGCGCATGACGGTGAAATTCACGCCGCGAAGAGCCCGGGTAGAGCCAAAGGTCTTGGCGATGTCACGCATCTCGACGATGGGTCGCGCGTTGTCCATGATCTTCGGCTCCACGGCTTGGTTCCTGCTTACTTGCCGACCTTGTTCGCCCAGAGATCGGGTGAGTCCACATTGTCGGCTGTCACCAGCGTCGCCTTGAGCTGGTACTGCGGCCCGACGGGAGTACCGATAACTTGGCCGTCGTCACGGGGCCCGACTTCGATCTTGCCACCCTTGGAGACGAGTTCGATCAGGTCGGCCGTCTTGGTCGCATAGGCGCTCAGGGGCTGAGACACCGTCGCGTCGAGGGCCTTGCTGCGGATCAGCTGAAGCCCTTGAGGCGTCCCATCGATTGCGATGCGGATCACCGAGTTCGGGTCACCCACCGGAGCGCCCTTGCCGGCGTTGGTGAGCTGTGCGTTCACAGCCGATGCCATGAGCTCGGACGCCATGAAGATGCCGCTCAACGATGGATTCTGGGTGAGGACGTTCTGCGCAGCATCGGCGGCCATGTCGGCAGTCCATTCGGTCGGGCGCTGTATCAGGTTCACCTTTGGCGCGAGTTCGTGCAGCGTTTTGGAAAAGCCGTCGGAGCGGTCGCGGCCGTTGGGTGTAGTGAGGGCACCCTGCAGCTCGAGCACTATGCAGCTGTTGTCGGTCCAGCACGGCTTGGCCTGCAGGCGCTTGACCATTTCCTTGGCGCCTTGAACGCCGGCATCGACATTGTCCGCGCGCACCGTCGCCGTCACTTTGCCGCCCGCGGGAGCATCATCGATCGAGAAGACGAGGACGTTGGCGTCGTTCGCCTTCTTGACTGCGGGAACGATACCCGCGGCGTCAATGGGAGCGAAGACCAGGACGTTGGCGCCGTTGGCAATCAGGTTCTGGAGCGCATCGACTTCGGCCGCGATATCGCCATTCGGGTCAGGAGCACCGACCAGGGTGAAACCCTTTGCATCGAAGGCCTTCTTTGAGAGATCCAGCATCAGGGTCTGGAAATCATCCTTGAGAAACTTCGGGGTGAAGCCGATCCTCACGTCCGCAGCTTTGTATTCGGCAAGTGCGGTCCCGGCGGTGATTGCCAGGAACAGCGCGCCGAAAGCCACCGCGCTGGCGGCCCTGCGGCGAGAAATGGGGAGAGTTGGAAATTTCATTGATTCCTCCTTTTGTTGCGCGGTCCTACCGCCCGTTGAGCCGAGCTTGACACCGCTTAGGCCTTCTGTGCTCACCACAGAAAGGTTCGACGCTGCGATGAGACACCGTCCGCGATGTCATCACCCGCAAATGCAATTCGCAGTGCCTGCCTGGCCGCACTGAAAGAGCCCTTTTGGAGAACTCCGAAGTGAGGGCACGCTTTCGCGGTTCTCCTTCGATCGTGATCGCAAGGAGGGCATAGCCAAGATGCCCGGCGCCATCGCGGGCCAGTCTCGGTCATTCCCCACACGGCGATCCGTGCGAGCCCATACCTCACCAAACTCCACTCCTCCCACTGCGCGGATCTTTCATCCTCCTGCGGATCCGCGGCTGAATGCTTTATGCAGCCACCTCGGAGACACGCACCAAACGTCCCTCTTTCATGGATTTGTAAGCCGCTTCCGCGAGGATCAGCGCACGGCGCCCATCTTCGAAACTAGCCAGCGGAACGGCGCCTTTCTCCACGCAGTCCACGAACCCATCGATCTCCGCCATGAAGGCTTCCTGGTAGCGCTCGAGAAAGAAGAACTGGTACGGCTGGCTCGCCTCGGCGGCCGTGCTGGTAAAGCGGCGCAATTCGTGAGGTTTGCGGTTGTCGGAGAGAAGCATGCCGGCGCTCCCGATCAGCTCAACGCGCTGATCGTAGCCGTAGACCGCTGTGCGCGAGTTGTTGATGTGGCATTGCTTGCCCGACGCAGTCCTCAGGATGAACATCGCACTGTCGACTTCATCGAGTTCCTTGCCGAGTGCCGGATCGATGAGTGCATTGGCGAGCGCGAAGACCTCGGTCGGCTCTTCGCCGAGCATGAAGCGAGCCAAATCGAAGTCGTGGATCGTCATGTCGCGGAACAGACCGCCCGCAGCCTCCAGATAGGCTCTCGGCGGCAACGCGGGGTCGCGGGACGTGATAATGACCTGGTGCAGTTCGCCAATATCGCCAGCCAGCAACGCCGTTCGCGCGGCACTGTGTCCGGGATCGTAACGACGGTTGAAGCCGAGCTGGATCGGGATTTTGGTATCGCCGATGTTGGCGGCGCACGCCTCGACGCGGGCGAGGCTAAGGTCGATCGGCTTCTCGCACAGAACTGCTTTGCCTGCAGCGACTGCCATTTCTATGTAGTCGGCGTGGGTGGGAGTTGCCGTGGCGATCAGAACGGCATCCACCGTGTCGGACGCGAAAATCTCCTCAGCGCTGGCCGCGGCTTTAACGCCTTGAGCCGCCGCGACCTTTTCGGCCGCCTCTGAATTGACATCAAATACCGCCGCCAACTTGGATCGTGGATGCCGCGCCACATTGGCAGCATGCATTTGACCAATTCGGCCACAGCCGAGCACGGCGATACGCAACATCAATTTCCTCCCTGCGGCCCGTTATGCAAGCCAAGCACCATTCTTTGCGTGCATGGCGCAAAATATCTTGCATCTTTGCATGTGTGTCAATACAAATTACGCGATGATTTTTTCTGCAAATTTCATTGCATGACCGAGGAGCGCTGAAAAATGAACAGAGTCGATGGGAAATTCGCGGTGGTCACCGGCGGCACGCAGGGGTTGGGTGCTGCGATCGCCATGCAGTTCGCGGATGCGGGCGCGGCCGGAATTGTCACCTGTGGGCGCAATGCCGACAAGGGCGGCGCCGTCGCTAAAGCGATTGAGGCTAAAACGGGCTGCGTCGTCCGCTTTCTTCAGGCCGATCTGGCAAGCGTGGCCGATTGCAGGTCGGTGATTGAGGCCGCTGATACGGCCTTTGGGCGCGTCGATGTCCTGGTGAATGCCGCCGGCCTTACGGACCGGGGCGACATCCTCAACACGAGCGAAGAGCTTTTCGACCGGATGTTCGCGATCAATACGCGCGCTCCCTTCTTTTTGATGCAGGAGGCAATTCGGCGTATGGTTCGAGACAATATCGAAGGAGCGATCGTCAACATTGGCTCTACCTCGGCGCTCGCCGGCCAGCCGTTTATCGCGTCCTACTGCGCCTCCAAGGGTGCTCTTGCCACTCTGACCCGCAACACGGCGTTTGCAACGATGCGGAACAAGATCCGGGTCAATCAGCTGAACATCGGCTGGATGGCTTCCGAAGGTGAGGACCGCATCCAGCGAGAGTATCACGGAGCGGACGCAAACTGGCTCGAAAAGGCTGCGGCCGAGCAACCTTTTGAGCGCCTGCTGGCTCCCGCCGAAGTGGCAAAGGCCGTCACGTTTTTGGCTTCGGAGGATGCCGGGATGATGACTGGTTCTGTGATCAATTTCGACCAGTCAGTCTGGGGCGCCTACCCCTTCGCCCCGCCAACGCCTGTCGCCAAGCTGGCGATCTAGGGAGGCGAGTTGGCGATAAAAGTGTGCACCACTTCGGTCGCCAAACATCTTCACTCGCCGCAAAACGCTGCGATCAATCAGAAGATGGCGCAGTTGAAGCGGGTGAAGACCTGGCTTTGAGTAATTCGATTTACAGGCTGCACGCCTTGTCGCGCCATCCTTATGCAGTCGACCGACAGCGCAATCTCACGATCGAAGTCGTGACCGATCGTTACATCCATGATTCCCCGCTCGAGCAGCGAGCGGGAATTCGCGTTCAATTCATGGCCGACAAACACGGTCGAATTGCTGAGACCTTCAGCTTCCAGCGCGCGCCCGACCCCCAGGTTAGCACCTGAAACATTGTAGATGGCGGCCGGCGGACCGCTCTTTGCGATGTATCGCCGGACTGCCTCGTATATGACCTCCACGCTCTCATTGGAGCTCACCCTTTCATCGATAGCCAGGGTGGAGAATTCGGATCGCAGGACGTGCCTGAACCCCTGCTCCCGGTCCTGATGACAACGAAACGGCACGCTGCAGACAAATAGGACCTTGCCAGCTGTCCCTCGCGGGAGCATTCGACCGCACAGCCAGGCTGCCGTAGCCCCCGATACATACTGATCCGAGCCAACGTAGGCTGCTCGACCTGATAAAGGCAGATCGGTGGTCAGGCAGATCACCGGGAGGCCCCGTCCCGTGGCCGCTCTCACAGCATCGTTGATTGCCGGATGCTCTCTGGCGACCAGGATAATGCCATCGGACTTTTCGGCCGCGCTCTCGATCCGGCGCGCAAAATCCTCGGGTTCGACGTCGTATGAAGCATGCGATTCCGTTTCAATCTCAGTTGATGCGTTTTGCGCGCTGAAGTTCCTCGCGGCGGCTTCCGCGGCTTCGTTGAACGATCGTCCTGAGTCGGCAAGAAGAAAGAGACGAAGCGGCTTCGAAATCTCGGGCAGGGCAATCCCACCCGCGCCAGACTGCCTGGCTTCCACGATCGATGCGGAAAGATGTTGTTGGAGAACCGATTGAAATTCGCGGTAGCCCGAAAATCCCAAGGTTTGGACAAAACGCACGACGCTGGAGGCGTTAACGCCGCAGCGACTGGCGACCTCGGAACTTGACAGGAGCGCCGTCTCGCCAAGGTTCGCGATGAAGAAATTCGCCACGCGCCGCCCGCCTCTGCCCATGTTGTCCTGGGCCGAGTTCAAGATGGTCATCAACTCGCCGGCAGACTGAGGCTTCGATCGCAAGTGGTCCATGGCTGATCCTTTTCGACCACCACCATACTAAAACTTTGCGATCGCGCAATATTCCTTGCACAAACGCATGGTTCGCTTCTTGCTGTGGCGTAGGACCAAAGGACATCATGGCCTCCTGCGTGGAGAACCGGGAGGCACGCCGAAACTTCACCACCCGACGGGTTCCTGGCTACGTGGACGTCCCCGGCGCAGATTCCATCAGCTACGAAACGCGACAAGCCCGGCCCGGCGAAGGTAGCTTCGCGACCGTCCGGGGCACCGCATTCGAGACTGCCATCAAGCTGTGCTGACCCAGCGGCCTCCAGTTGCCGATGCATGGATCGCTTCGACCAGTTCCTGGATGCGCTGTCCGGAGCGAAAGCTGAACGGCTCGGGACGGTCCCCGGCGATGGCTTCGAGAAACAGCGCGATCTCGATGGCCTTGAGATCGTTGAAACCGAGCTGATGGCCGGGCGCCACGCAAAACAGCCCATAGGGCGGATGATCCGGCCCGGCCTCGATACGACGGAAGCCGCGAACGCGACCGGGTTCCGCAGTGGTGTAGAATTGCAGTTCGTTGAAGCGCTCCTGGCTGAAGGTAAGCGCCCCTTTCGAGCCGTAAATTTCGAAATCGTGCTGCATCTTGCGGCCGGTCGCCACCCAACTCGCCTCGATGCTGCCGGTGGCGCCGTTGGCAAAGCGCAGGAACGCCCGAACGATATCGTCGACCTCGACGGCGGTACGGCCGCCCTTGCCGTCGGGACGACTGTTGATGACGGTGACCTCATCGCCAAGAACGCGCTCGATCGGGCCGATAAGGAACTCGGCGGTCGCCAAGGCATGACTGCCGAGATCGGCCAGCGCACCGCCACCTACCGGGTCGAGGCGGAAGCTGAAGGGACCTTCCGCATCGCCCATGTAGTCCTCGGCGTGAATCCCTCGATAGCTGCGGATTTCGCCAAGCTCCCCGGACGCGATGAGCTCACGGGCCAGCGCCATCATGGGATTGCACAGATAGTTGAACCCGACCTGCGTGCGTACGCCGGCAGACACGGCAGCGTTCGCCATATCGGCAGCCTCTGCTGCGCGCGAAGCAAGCGGCTTCTCGCAATAGACATGCTTGCCGGCGGCGATCGCGGCCAGCGCCATCTCGCGGTGGAACGCGTTTGGCGCGGTGATGTCGACGAGATCGATATCCGGATCGCCGACAAGTCGGCGCCAATCGCCGGTAGCGTTCTTGAAGCCGAGCGTCCGCGCAGCTGCCCCGGCAAGTTCTTCGGTGCGGTCCGCGACGGTATGAAGCTCGAGCTCGAATGGCAGATCGAAGACACGTTCCGCCGCGGCGAACCCAAAGGCATGGGTCTTGCCCATGAAGCCGGTTCCGATCAGCCCGACCCGCAGCTTGGGTTTCTCATTTCCCATCGATTTCGGCCCCATTGACGACCAGCGCGGGGTCGATCTTGCTTTCAAAAAAATCAAGCACGTTCTTGACCGACGACACCGCCATGCGTTCCCCACATTCGGCGGTGAGACCGGCGATATGCGGCGTCAGGATCACCTGATCCATGGCCAGCAGCGGGTTGTCCGGCGTTGGCGGCTCCTCGTCGAAAACATCGAGGCCTGCAGCCGCAAGCGTGCCGGTTCGCAGCGCCTCGATCAGAGCAGGCTCGTCGACCACGCCGCCACGGGCGGTGTTGATCAAGACGGCGCCGCGCTTGATGAGCCCGAATTCATGGGCACCGATCAACGGCATCTCGCCCTTGGGCGCGTGCACGGAAATTGCGTCGGCACGGCCCAGCGCAGTATCGAGGTCGCAGGTCGGCCTTACCTGGCCATCCGGCCAGCCAATCTTTTCGAGAAACGGATCGTAGGCTTCAACCTCCATGGAAAAGCCGGCAGCCATGCGGGCGAGATGCCGACCGATCCGGCCGTAGCCCAGGATGAGCAGCCGCTTGCCCGCGAGTTCCGACGCCTCGAGCTTGTTGCGCCAGTTCCAGCCTTTTTCGCGAACGGCGCGATCAGCACGCAGGGTGCGCTTGCCGGCGGCTAGCAGCAGCATCATGGCGTGCTCGGCCACGGAGACGGAATTGACGTCACCGACGACGGCCAGCGCGATACCGCGCTTGTTGAGCGCCGGTAGGTCGACCGAGTCGTAGCCGACCCCATGCCGCGAGACGATGCGGAGGTTGTGTGCCTTGTCGACGGTCGGAGCGGACAGCGGTTGGGTGCGAATGACCAAGCCATCGGCCTTGCCGATCAGCGAGGCATAGCTTGGCTCGGAAACCTCCTCGACGTAGTCGTAGGTTACCCCTGGAGCCTGATCGAGCAAGGCGATGCCGCTCGGATGCAGTTTGCCGGCAACAAGAACGTGCGGCATCAATAGCCTCCCTTGGCGTCGGCGCCCTTGGCCGACGCTCCGGCCGTCAGCGCCCGGAACCGCTTCACTGCGGCGTCGGCCGCGCCGGCGAGCAGGCGCACGTCATTGGAAACCGTGGTCATGTCGAAGCCCCATGCCACGGCGCGCCCCGCATATTCCGGAGTACCGCAATGCAGCGCGGCCCGAATACCGTGGTTGTGGCAGGCCCGCACAATCGCTTGCAGAGCCTCGATCATTTCCGGCTCTTCGCGATCGAAGGCCGGAGGCAGGCGCCCGCCGTGCAGACTGAAGGTCAGATCGGCCGGCCCGACATAGATGCCGTCGAGCCCTGGAGTGGCCGCGATCGCGTCGAGATTAGCCATTGCGTCGGCGGTCTCGACCATCGCGAAGGCGAGGACCTCGCCATTAGCTTCCACCGCATAGTTGGCGCCGACCGCGAAATTGGCGCGAGTTGGCCCGAAAGAGCGCTGACCCGCCGGCGGATAGCGCACACAGGAGACAAATCGTGCAGCTTCCTCCGCGGTGTTGATCATCGGGCAGATGATCCCGTAGGCGCCGGCGTCCAGCGCCTTCATGATGATGCCCGGCTCGAGCCAGGGGACGCGCACCAGCGGGGTGACGCCCGCGGCGCGCATGGCCTGCAGCATCGGCAGCATAGCGTTGTAGTCGAGCGCGCCGTGCTGCAGATCGATGCCGATGCTGTCATAACCTTGCGCCGCCATGATCTCCGCGGTGAACGAGTTGCCTATCGAGAGCCAGCCATTGATGGTGGGACGGCCATCGGCCCAGAGCTTCTTGAGGGTATTAGGGATCATGGCGGCAGCCCCTTAGAAAACGACCTGGGCAAGCTTGGTATCGAGGTAGTCCTTGATCGACTCGATGCCTCCTTCCCTGCCCATGCCCGAAAAATTGGTGCCGCCGAAGGGCGCCTCCGAGGCCGCAAGCGCGAAGCTGTTGATGCCGACCATTCCAGCCTTCAGCTCGGCAACCGCCCGGCGTGCGCGCTTCGGGCTTTGTGTGAAGGCGTAGGCCGAAAGCCCCATGTCGGAGGTGTTGGCGCGTTGCAGCGCCTCGTCGTCGCTGGAGAACGAGGTGATCGCCGCCACCGGCCCGAAATTTTCCTCGGCGAAGACCGCCATGTCGTCGCTGACGTTGGTCAGAACCGTAGGCTCAAAGAAATGCCCGGCATTGAAGGCCGCCGCACGGCGGCCGCCGGCGGCAATCGTGGCCCCTTGCCGTTCAGCCTCTGCGACCACGGCCTCGATGTCAGAGAGCCGCTTGCCGTTGATAAGGGGTCCCATCTGCACCGAGGGGTCGAGACCATCGCCGAGCTTCAGCGACTTGGCCCGGGAGACGAAGCCCTCGACGAATTTGTCATGCAGGCTTTCATGGATGAAAAAGCGGTCGGGCGTGACGCAGACTTGGCCGGCATTGGCATACTTGGTCGGCACCGCCACACCGAGCGCCGTCTCGAGATCGGCATCGTCAAAGACGATCAACGGCGCGTTGCCGCCTAGTTCCATCGAGACCTTCTTGACCGTGTCGGCGGCATCGCGGATCATCTGCTGGCCGACCCGTGTGGAGCCGGTCAGGGACACTTTCCGGACTATTTTCGACGCCATGATCGGCGTGTAGGTGGCTTCCGTGGGACCGACGAGCAGGCTGACCGCTCCCGCAGGCAACTGACCCGCTCGCATGCAGTCAATCATGACCATGGCCGTGCCCGGGGTCTGGCTCGAGGGCCGCACCACGATCGAGCAGCCAGCAGCCAGGGCCGGCGCGACCTTGCGGGCCACCAGTGCTGCGGGAAAATTCCAGGCCGTGAAGGCCGCGGCGACGCCGACAGGCTCATGCAAGACCTCGAAACGCCCGCCCGCGACACGGCTCTCGATGACACGGCCGTAGATGCGGCGCGCCTCCTCGGCATGCCAGCGGAATTGATCGACCGAGAGAGCCCATTCCCGCTCCGACTGCGCCAGCGGCTTGCCGGTCTCGCTGGAGATCATCCGCGCCCCTTCGTCCTTGCGGCGCAGCATTTCGTCGGCAATCCGATGCAGGGCATCAGCCCGCTCGAAGGCTGTTTTGGCTTTCCATGAACGAAACCCCCTTTGCGCACTTTCGAGTGCGTCGCGGGTGTCCTCCCCATTCGCGCAAGCTACTTCGCCGAGCGCCCTTTCGGTGACCGGACTGAATACCGGCGTGAAGCCTCCACCGCCCGTTGAATGCCAGGCTCCGTCGATGAAAAGTCCGTAGTCATCATACATCTGAGCATCCCGAAACAGCACGAGACACGCCACGCACGCAGCGCGGCGGTCACAAGATTCCGGCATTGTGGGGATGAAGCGTTTTACTCCCTTCGGAGCAGCCTCCGGCGGCGCTGATCCTCGGCATGGCCGATGGATCGCATGCCCTGCGCGAGTTGGCGCAGTCCTCCCTAAAACCGTACTGCAATAATCATTGCAGCATCTATTGATTTGTCAATAGACATTTCATAATAGATCGCGACGCAGCCGTTTTGGGTCGTTGATGGAAGGAGAAATCAGAGCATGAAAGCCAGGCTTGGCATCGCGCCGATCGCGTGGTGGAACGACGATCTTGCTGAACTGAGCGGCGACATTTCGCTCGAAGGATGTCTTGCGGAAGCGCGGGAGGCCGGCTTCTCAGGCATGGAAACCGGGCGCCGTTTCCCGATGGGCGCCGGCGTGCTCGGACCGATTCTGGACACTTATGGCATGAAAGTCTGCGGCGGCTGGTTCTCGGGCTTGCTGCTCGATGGCGACATCGCCCGCGAGAAGGATCGCATTGCCGAACAGATGACGCTGTTCAAGGCCGTGGGCGCGCCCTGCATCGTCTATGGTGAGACCGCGGGCACGATCCAGGGCGACCGTTCGGCGCCGCTCGCCACCCGTCGTCGCCTGAGCGAAGAGGAGATCAGGGCATACGGCCGAAAGATGACCGCTTTCGCCGAATGGTGCGCTGACCAGGGCATGCCGATCGCCTACCATCATCACATGGCCGCACCGATTGAATCCGAGCAGGACGTGGACCTCCTGATGAAACATTCTGGTGAGGCGCTACCCCTCCTCTACGACGCCGGCCACATGGCCTTTGCCGGCGGCGACGTGCTGCGCGTGATCGACAATCACCACCGCCGCATCAGCCACGTTCACACCAAGGATGTGCGCCAGCCCGTAATCGACGGGTTGGACCGCTCTCGCGAGAGCTTCCTCGACGCGGTGGTCAAAGGCGCCTTCACTGTGCCCGGCGATGGTTCGCTTGACTTCGAGACCATCGTCAAGCGGCTGGCGGCCTACGGCTATGAAGGCTGGTTTGTCGTCGAGGCCGAACAGGATCCGATCAAGAACCCGCCACTGGAAATGGCCAGGATCGGCCATCGCGAACTGATGCGCGTCATGGCATCGGCGGGCTATACTGTCGAGAGCTGACCCAAAAACGAGAAGGGCTGAAAGACTTACTCCACGCAAGGCCTGGGCGCCGGCATCTGACGTCGCCTGGCCGATGGCGACCAGGGCGTCGTCATGCAGGCAGGAATGAGCCAATGGGCCGGCAATGGCCGGCACCATATCGCGCGATTCCGGCGTTGATCAAAATGGGCATAAGATTAACGGTTGTACGTCACTGGGGGAGGCTTAGCCGGGGTTCTTGCGGCATAGACGTCTTTCCATCCTCAGGCGGCCTGAAGCTCCGCCTGTCCGGCCTTGGCGCCGGTGATGTAGGCGACGATGTCGTTGCCGTCGGTGTCCTGCTTGCGCAGGTTGGCGACGATCTTGCCGCGGCGGAACACGACGATGCGGTCGCAAAGGTCGAACACCTGGCGCATGTTGTGGCTGATCAGGATCAGCGGCTCGCCGTTCTCCTTCAACGTGCGGATGATGTTTTCGACCTGCGCCGTCTCCTGCACGCCAAGCGCCGCCGTCGGCTCGTCCATGATGATCAGCTTGGAGGCGAAGGTCGCCGTCCTGGCGATCGCCACGCACTGGCGCTGGCCGCCGGACATATGGCGGATGGTGCTGGACAGGTTGGGGATCTTCACCGCCGTGCGGATCAGCGCCGCCTCGGTCGCCTTGCGCATGGCCTTGCGGTCGAGGATCGAGAACGGCCCGAGGTTGAACAGCACCTTCTCGCGGCCGAGGAACAGGTTCGACGGCACGTCGAGGTCGTCGGCCAGAGCGAGGTTCTGGAACACCGTCTCGATGCCCGCCTCGCGCGCCTCGATCGGCCCGGCGAAGTTCACTTCCTTGCCGTCGAA
>NZ_JARTVO010000018.1:0-106059 GCF_029625675.1 Mesorhizobium sp. WSM4884 | reverse complement strand
ATCCAGAGGTCTCTCAGAATCGATTTCCACATACCGCACAAGAGTCCTTTTCTACTCATGTGCGATTCCCCTGCCCTCAAGGGGGGAGATTAATCGCTTCGCCGATTTCGCCAATTACCAGCGCCACAAAGGAATAAGAGCCGGCATGGTAGCATTTCTTAGTCCTAAGCCCAGAGTTCATTAGCCGGTTAAAAGCTGATCAGTTCATTATCATGGCGCCCGCCGGTTGGAAGGTTGGCAGCGCCTGTGGAAGGACCAGTACCGTCGCGCCGTAGAGGAGCAGGGCGACACCAGACACCTTTGCTATCCGCTCTCCTGACGGGAGGGTCTTTTCCGCAAAGATCAGCAGGGTGACCACGGCCATCGCGGCGAGGTTCATGATCCCCAGAGGAAAAAGAGCGAGAAACAAAAGCCAGCAGCAGCCCAGGCAAAAGAGCCCATGCTGCACGCCCATGCGCACAGCGCCCCACTGACCGTCGCGCCAAGAGGTCAGGATGAAACCGACCGGCGTACGGCATTTGGCGAGGCACAGATCTTTCAGCGGGGAGAGCTGGTAGGCGCCCCCTGCCATCAGCAGCGCCCCGCCGATGCGCGCGGCCGTTGCCGTGGACAATCCCATAGACCCGGCAAGCACCTCCGAGCCCGCCGCACCGGCAAAGGCGAGAATGCCCATCACGCCCCAAACCAGCAGGTACCCGGCCACGAACACCCAGGTCGAGACAAAGGTTTCGCCGCGGCCACGTTTGCCGGCCTGAACTTGGTGAAACGTCAGGATCATCGGCGCGGCCGTTGGAAACATCATCGCAACCATCATGATCATCCAGACGGCGAGAAACAGCGGCGCCTTCATGCCCATGGTGGGCGAGTACATTTCCATGCGCATGTCCGCGTCCAAGCCGATCTGCTGCCAGATGAGCAAGGCCCAGGCTGCCGCCGCGACAGCGATCAGCAGCGCGAGAATGACGTTTCGCTGTAACGTCGACGCCGTGGGCGAATGAGATCCAAGCATGCGGCCAAGCGCTATTGCTGGCCGGACCAATTGATCGGGGCGTAATGTCCGTTCCGGCGCGAATTGTCCCAGCTCATGCCATGGTCGCTGAACGTGCTGCCTTCCACCCCCATCGCCAGGGCGAGCCAGTCGGGATTGATCGGATGGCCGGTTGCCGCCCACATCTGCCCGTCCTCGCGCATGGTCGGCAACGGTTCGACCGCCATCTTCATGACCCCTGCAATCTCAGCCGACCGCTTCTTGCCGTCTATCCGATAGTCTATCGGAACCTTCTTGGCTCCGAGGTTGGTGCCGATCATGGGGGCCAGCAATGCCATCGGACCGCCCGCGGCACCGGTGAAGATCGCGCCCAGCGCCTCTGTTTGCCTGTCATCGGCCCTTTCGTCGATATAGGCGGCGGCTGTCCAATTGCCGTCCGCCATCGGACCGGGCGTGTGGGCAACCATCGCGACGCTGAGGCCGTCCAAGCGAACGTCGCCGAAATTGCCCTTGTCGATGTGAAAAACCAGGCCGACGTCGCAAACGCCTCTCGTCGGCTTCGATGTCAGCTGCGCGTTGGTGGACAGCAGGCAAGGACATACGACATCGCAGCTACAATTTTCGAAGTAACTTCCAGACAATTGCCAGCTGACTGCCATTTTCACCTCCCATTTGTGTCTGGCGCATCGGCAGGATCGCTTTGTGTGGCGCCGTTTCACGTCGATTGCTGAAACGGCAAATAGCCCACGCCGCGACTGTTGGGCACGCCAGGGCATATAATTTCAACTTGCTAATGAGCGTACGCTGATGCCCGGCGCAGTCAAGCTGAGCGGCACTGCTCGGCATTGTGATCGAAATCGCGAGATTTAGGGACAAAGGTGGGCAGTTGGCCAATCTCCGTGGGAGATGTCCGCAGGATATAGGAGGGCGCTGTCCCGTCCGGTAGGATGGGCCGAACCTGCGCTTCGTCATCCTCGGCCTTGACCCGAGGATCCATGCCGTGACCCTTGCCGTAGAGTGCAACGGCGCAGAATTCTGTAACCGTTGCATCGCCTTAGCGTCACGGCATGGATTCTAGGGTCTGCGCGCGTCGCTTCGCTCCTTGCTCCGCCCTAGAATGACGACGGAGATGGTCGCTGCTTTTCGTCAATCGCCAACAAAAAAGGCCGGCATAACACCCCCCGGCCCCTTGATGTCTATCACCGATATATCAGGTGTATCCAGTCTTAAACCAGAACTTTATTAGCCGGCTAACGCATTGTGCATCAGAAACTTATCGCTCGTCCTTCAATCGCCGGCATAACTCGTCGAGCTGCTCCAGCGTGCGATAATTGATGCGCAGCGTGCCGCCTTTGCCCTTGTGCTCGATGCTCACGATCATGCCGATCGTGTCGGTCATAAGCTTTTCCAGCGCCAGCGTGTCGGGATCCTTCTCCGGTGCGCTCGCCGCGGACTTCGCTTCGGCCGGCGTCGGACCGGCGGGCATCTGCGCCAGCGCCTCGGCCTGGCGCACCGAAAGCCCTTCCTTGACGATGCGCTTGGCAAGCCCGGCCGGGTCTTCGGCCGTGACCAGCGTGCGGGCATGGCCGGCCGACAGATCGCCGTCGACCAGCATGCTCTGGATGACATTGGGCAGCTTTAAGAGTCTCAGCGTGTTGGCGACATGGCTGCGGCTCTTGCCGATGACCTGACCGAGATCGGCCTGGGTGTAGCCATGCTCGTCGATGAGCTGCTGGTAGCCTTGCGCCTCTTCGACCGGATTGAGGTCGGCGCGCTGCACGTTCTCGATGATCGCCAGTTCCAGCGCGGTGCGGTCGTTGACGTCGCGCACGATCAGCGGGATCTCGGTCAGGCCGGCACGCTGCGCCGCCCGCCAGCGCCGCTCGCCGGCGATGATCTCGTAGCGGCCGGGCTGCGAGGGCGAGGGCCGCGCCACCACCGGCTGCACGACGCCATGCTCGCGGATCGACTGCGCGAGATCGGTGAGATCGGCATCGCCGAAGTGCCGGCGCGGGTTCTTCGGGTTCGGGCTGACGAACTCGATCGGCACCTTGCCGTCCGCCGCGACTGACGTGCTCGGCTTTTCCGGCGCCGACGGACGGTCGATCTCGCCGATCAGTGCCGCGAGGCCACGGCCCAGTCTTTTTCTTGATTGGTCTTCGCTCATTATGATGTCCAGATCGTTTCGGAATCGAATCGGCTAGTTAACCAAACCTGCTGGATCGCTAGCGGGCTCAAGCGGCGCGCAGCTTGCGCTCGCGGCGGATCACCTCGGAGGCGAGCTGCAGATAAGCCTGGCTGCCCGAGCATTTGAGATCGTAGAGGATCGCCGGTTTGCCGTAGGACGGCGCTTCGGAAACGCGCACGTTGCGCGGGATGATGGTCTCGTAGACCTTGTCGCCCATATGGGTGCGCACATCCTGCACCACCTGATTGGCGAGGTTGTTGCGCCCGTCATACATGGTGAGCACGATGCCCTGGATGGTGAGATCCGGATTGATCGTTCCGCGCACCTGCTCGACCGTCTCAAGCAACTGGCTGAGGCCTTCGAGCGCGAAGAACTCGCATTGCAGCGGCACCAGAACGGAATCGGCTGCCGCCATTGAATTCAAGGTCAAAAGGTTGAGCGAGGGCGGGCAGTCGATCAGCACGTAGCCGAACGGCGCCGCCCGCTCGGCGGCGGCGCGCAGCGCATTGCGCAGCCTGAGCACGCGGTCGGGCGCCGAGGCGATCTCCATCTCGATGCCGAGCAGGTCGAGCGTCGACGGTACGATGGACAGGCCCGGCACCGCCGTCGGCATCGCGGCTGCCTCCAGATCGAGCTCGCCGGTCAGCACGTCGTAGGACGAGACCGTGCGGTCCTTGCGGTCGATGCCGAGACCGGTGCTGGCATTGCCCTGCGGATCAAGGTCGACGATCAGCACGCGCTCGCCGATCGCGGCCAGCGCCGTGGCCAGATTGATAGCCGTCGTCGTCTTGCCGACGCCGCCCTTCTGGTTGGCGACAGTGATGATACGCGGTCCAGTTTTCATGGGTCGATGCCAGTAATTCATTGCGGGGTCGCCGAGCGCAGATCGGTGATTTCCAGGATGATGCCGTGAGGGTCGGTCATGCTTGGATGTTCTACCAGATCGAAGGCCCAGCGGTGAGTGCTTTCTTCCACTTCGGCCCGGTAATCCCGGCCTTTGTGGAAAAGAGCGCGCGCGCCCTTGCTCAGCCACGGCGCTGCCAGATCGAGCAGGTCGGGAAGCGCTGCCAGCGCCCGCGCCGTGACGATTTCCGGTTCGGAAACAAAGGCATAGCTATCATTGATGCGTCGCGCGAGCACCCTCGCCGGCAGGCCGAACTGGCCGATCACCGATTGCAGGAACGACGCCTTCTTGCGGTTGCTTTCGACCAGATCGATCGAGGCGCCCGGCCGCTCGCCGAGCAGGAAACCGAGCACCAATCCGGGAAACCCGCCACCCGAGCCGAGGTCGACCCATCGCGTAGCTGCAGGAGCGATTCGCGCCAGTTGCGCGCTGTCCAGGATGTGGCGGCGCCAGACGTCGTCCAGCGTCGACGGCGCCGCAAGATTGATGCTGCGGTTCCATTTCAGGAAGAGCTGCTCGAAGGCCTGCAGCCGCTCGAATGTTTCACGTGAAACCGGACCCGCCGCCTCCTGCAGGTCCGCCCAAGCACTGGCGCCCAAGTCATCGGCGCTCACGCCACAGACCTTCGCGAGACGAGCTCGGCATTGCGGACATGAGCGACGATGATCGCAAGCGCCGCCGGCGTCATGCCCTCCATGCGCTGCGCATCGGCGATCGAACGCGGCTGGCGCAGCTTCATCTTCTGCTTCAACTCATTGGAGAGGCCCGGCACATCGGAAAAGTCGATGCTCTCGGGAATCAGCCGCGACTCTTCATGCCTAATCTGCGCGACGTCGGCCTGCTGGCGCTCGAGATAGACGGAATATTTTGCTTCCGTCTCGAGCCGCTCGGTCGTCTTCGCGTCGAGCTCGGCGAAGCGGAGCTCGACGCGTTTCAGCCAAGCCATGTCGACGCCCGGATGTGCAAGCAGCTCATAGGCCGAGCGGCGCACGCCGTCCTTGTTGATCTCAAGCCCATGCCGCGCCGCTTCGTTCGGCGTGAAGGTGACCGACTTTGCCAGCGCGCGGGCATCGTCGAGCTTGCCCGCCATCTCGTCGAACCGACGCATGCGTTCCGATGCGGTTATCCCGAGCCGACCGGCCAGGGGCGTCAGCCGCTCGTCGGCATTGTCGGCCCGCAGCGAAAGCCGGAACTCGGCCCGCGAGGTGAACATGCGATAGGGCTCGGCGATGCCGCGGCTGGTGAGGTCGTCGACCATCACGCCGATATAGGCCTCCGTGCGGCTGAGCACGACCGGCTCGCTCGCCGACGCCTTGCGCGCGGCGTTAATGCCGGCAAGCAGGCCCTGCGCGCCGGCTTCTTCATAACCGGTCGTGCCGTTGATCTGCCCGGCCAGGAACAGGCCGGCGACACGCTTCGTCTCCAAAGTTGTTGACAACTCGCGCGGATCGACGTGGTCGTATTCGATCGCATAACCCGGCTGCAGCATCGTCGCCTTCTCCAGCCCGGGTATGGTCTTCAAAATGTCGAGCTGGACATCTTCCGGCAGCGAGGTCGAGATGCCGTTCGGATAGACGGTGTCGTCGTCGAGGCCTTCCGGCTCCAGGAAAATCTGGTGGCCTTCGCGGTCGCCGAACTTGACGATCTTGTCCTCGATCGACGGGCAGTAACGCGGCCCAACACCTTCGATCGAGCCGGAATACATGGCGGAGCGGCCGAGATTGGCGCGGACCAGCTCATGGGTGGCCGGCATCGTGCGGGTGATCCCGCAACGGATCTGCGGATTGGCGATGCGGTCGGTCATCAGCGAGAACGGCACCGGGTCATCGTCGGCTGCCTGGCTTTCCAGCGACGCCCAGTCGATGGTCCGACCGTCGAGGCGAGGGGGCGTCCCGGTCTTGAGCCGCCCGAGCTTGAAGCCGGTGCGGGCCATCGTGGCCGAAAGCCCGTGGCTTGCCTGCTCGGCCATCCGGCCGGCGACGATCTTCCTTTCGCCGATATGGATCAGCCCGCGCAGGAAGGTGCCGGTGGTCAGCACCACGGCGCCGCAGGCGAGGCGCCGATCGCCTGAGACCAGCACGGCCGCGACCCGCCCGTCTTCGATCTCGAGATCCAGAACTTCGCCTTCGACCACGTCGAGATTGGCCTGCTCGCTGATCGCGGCCTGCATGGCCAGCCGATAGAGCTTGCGGTCGGCCTGGGTACGCGGCCCGCGCACGGCGGGGCCCTTGCGACGATTGAGCAGGCGGAATTGGATACCGGCGGCATCGGCGATGCGCCCCATCAGCCCATCCATGGCATCGATCTCGCGCACGAGATGTCCTTTGCCCAGGCCGCCGATCGCCGGGTTGCAGGACATGACGCCGATCGTGTCGAGACGCAGCGTCACCAGCGCGGTCCTGGCGCCAGCGCGTGCTGCAGCGCTTGCCGCCTCGCATCCGGCATGGCCGCCGCCCACCACCACCACATCATAGTGATTGGTCATTTCAAGAATCCGGTTTCAGAAATTGACCGACACATGTCCCCGCGGCTCGATGCTGTCAAGGACGAAGGCCGGACTCGTTTCACGTGAAACAATGAAATGGCGGGGGGCATCCTTTGAGGCCCGCGGGACAGCGTCCCCCTCTGGCCTGCCGGCCATCTCCCCCACAAGGGGGGAGATCAGAGGTCACCCTCGCTTTCGCCAATCGCCAACGTTGCAGGGATGACGCCTTCCGCGGAACTGCCACATCTCCCCCACGTGGGGGAAATGGCCGGCAGGCCAGAGGGGGCGCGAAGGAATGCGGCGGCTCTCGTCCTGGCCTCCGCAGCGCCGCCCGCTGTTTCACGTGAATCACGCGCAGTGTCTCGTTTCACGTGAATCACTTGCCGATGCAGAACTGCGAAAAGATGACATCCAGCATGTCTTCGACATCCACCGCGCCCACGATTCGCCCGAGCCGATCGGTTGCCAGCCGCAGTTCCTCGGCGCGCAACTCCTGGCTCTGCCCCGACACCGCCGCGACGAGAAAACCCTTCGCTTGCCTCAGCAGCTCGACATGACGAAGCCTGGAAGGCAGGACATCGCCGGCGTTTCCAATCGCCGCGGCCGCACGCCGCCCAATCTCATCCAGCAGTTCGGAAAGCCCAGAGCCGTCCTTGGAGGAGATGACCAGGTCGTAGTTGCCGGTAGCCGGGCTTTTGAGGTCCGCCTTGGTCCCGATCTTCAGCAGCGGAACGCCTGTCGGAATCTCGCCCACGGACTGCGGGTCGACCATGTCCTCCAGCAGGAGGACCAGGTCCGCCCCGCCTGCCTTGGCGCGCGCCCGCTCGATGCCGATCGTCTCCACCTTCCCGGTGGTCTCGCGCAGGCCCGCCGTATCGACGACCCGCACCCGCATCCCGTTGAGATCCAGCACCACTTCGAGCAGGTCGCGTGTGGTGCCTGGCTCGTCGGTGACGATTGCCGCCTCGCGTTTGGCCAGCGCGTTGAACAGGCTGGACTTGCCGGCGTTCGGCGCGCCGAGGATGACGACCTCGAAGCCGTCGCGGATGATTTCGGCCGTCTTGAACCCCCGGATGTGGCGCTCGATTTCGCCGATCATCGCCGCCACGTCGGCCCAGACCGCATCGGACACGGAGCCCGGCACGTCCTCTTCGTCGGCGAAGTCGATCTCCGCCTCGATCATCGCCCGCGCATGAATCAGCCGGCGGCGCCAGCTCGCATAAAGTTCGCTCTGCGCTCCTTCGGCATTGCGCAGGGCGAAGCGGCGCTGGGCCTCCGTCTCGGCGTTGACCAGATCGGCCAACGCCTCGGTCTCGACCAGATCGAGCTTCCCGTTAAGAAAGGCGCGCCGGGTGAATTCGCCGGGCTCGGCATGTCTGACGCCCTCGAAACCGGTGATCGTTTCCAGCATTTTGGCGGCAACGGCGCGGCTGCCGTGGACATGGAACTCGGCAACGTCCTCGCCGGTAAAGCTTCCGGGGCCGGGGAAGAACAGGACAAGTCCGTGATCGATGATCGAACCGTCGGGCGCTTTCAGCTTGCGCAGTGTGGTAAACCGATCCTTAACGCCGCCGGCGATTGTTTCGATCACGAATCGAGTCCTCGGGCCGGAAATCCGGATCACGGCAATGCCGGCGGGCAGGCGGCCGCTCGACAGCGCCACGATCGAATCCTTCGAACTTACCATTTGCCCGACCTGCCGAACCACCCTAGGTATCTTCCTTCACGCACCGTTCCGCACGGAAGCCGCTGCGCGGCTTTCCTGGAATTGCTTCGCTCATCAACCAAGCCGAGCCGCCCATCGTGACCTTGCCAGCGCGAAACCTGCTTGCCGAAGAAGCCAGCCCCTATCTGCAGCAGCACAGCGGAAATCCGGTGCATTGGCGGGCGTGGTCGCCGGCAGCGCTTGCCGAAGCGAAGGATCTCGGACGGCCGATCCTGCTCTCCATCGGCTATGCCGCCTGCCACTGGTGCCATGTCATGGCGCATGAAAGCTTCGAGAACGACGCCGTCGCCGCCGTCATGAACCGGCTCTTCGTCAATATCAAGGTCGATCGTGAGGAGCGGCCGGACATCGACCAGATCTATATGGCGGCGCTCCATGCCATGGGCGAGCAGGGCGGCTGGCCGCTGACCATGTTTCTCACGCCCGATGGCAAGCCTTTCTGGGGCGGCACCTATTTTCCGAGCGAGGCCCGCTACGGCCGGCCGGGCTTCGTCCAGGTGCTGGAAGCAGTCGACAAGGCCTGGCGCGAAAAGCAGCAAAGCCTCGCCGAAAGCGCCGACGGGCTGACCGCTCATGTCGAACAGCGGCTGGCCGGCGCGAAAGGCAAGGCGGTGCTCGACCGCGAGGCGCTTGCCGATCTCGCGGGCCGCCTCGATGGCATGATCGACCGCGATCTCGGCGGCTTGCGCGGCGCGCCGAAATTCCCCAATGCGCCCTTCATGCACAGCCTGTGGCTGTCCTGGCTGCGCGACGGCCAGACGGTGCATCGCGACGCCGTGCTCGCCAGCCTGGAAAAAATGCTTGCCGGCGGCATTTACGATCATGTCGGCGGCGGCCTCAGCCGCTATTCGACCGACGCCGAATGGCTGGTGCCGCATTTCGAAAAGATGCTCTACGACAACGCCCAGCTCATCCGCATGTGCAACTGGGCCTTCGCGGCCACCGGCAACGACCTGTTCCGGATACGAATCGAAGAAACCGTCGCCTGGCTGCTTCGCGAGATGCGCGTCGATGGCGGTGCCTTCGCCGCCAGCCTCGATGCCGACAGTGACGGCGAGGAGGGGCTTTTCTACACCTGGAGCAGGAAAGAGGTCGAAACCGCGCTCGGCGACGATTCAGATCCATTCTTCCAATATTTCGAGCTGGCTGCCCCGCATGGCTGGGAAGGCAAGCCGATCATCCGCCAGAGCGAAGCCCAGCAACGCCAGGGTATCGCCGATTATGCCCGGCTCGGGCCGCTGAAGGCGAAGCTGCTGGCCATCCGGGAAAAGCGGGTCAGACCGGGCCGCGACGGCAAGGCACTTACCGACTGGAACGGCCTTGCGATCGCGGCGCTTGCGGAAGCGGGGCGTTCCCTCGGTCGGCGAGAATGGATCGACGCCGCGGCCAAGGCCTTTGCCCGTATCGTCGAAGCCGGCCGGGATGTTCGTTTGCCGCATTCGATGCTGGCCGACAAGAAACTCTTTCCGGCGCTGTCGAGCGACTATGCCGCCATGACCAACGCGGCGATCGCCCTGTTCGAGGCGACCGGCGATGAGGCTTACTCCGATCACGCCCGACGGTTCGTCGCGGAACTCGACCGCTGGCATCAAGACGGTGAAAACACCGGCTACTATTTGACGGCGTCGGACAGCGGCGACGTTCCGATCCGCATCCGCGGCAATGTCGACGAAGCGATCCCGTCGGCCACCGGCCAGATCGTCGAAGCGCTGGTGCGGCTCTCCTCGCTCACCGGCGATCTCAACCTTTGGGAGAAAGCCTGGACGACCGCCGAACACGCCATGGGCCGCGCCGCGCAACAGGCCTATGGCCAGGCCGGCATCGTCAACGCCTGCGCGCTGGCGCTCGAACCGCTCAAGCTCGTCATCATAGACAAGCCAGAGTTTCCAAGCCTCGTTCCGGTCATGAATCGAAATCCCGATCCGCGTCGGGTCGATATCGTCGTGACGGTTGGTACGGAAACGAATCGACCGCTTCTGCCCGGCGGCGTGCTGCCGCCGACGGACAAGCCAGGCGCCTGGTTCTGCAGCGGACAGGCGTGCCTGCCGGCGGTGACGGATGCGGGCGAGTTGGAGAAGCTGCTGCGGCGATAGCGCCTTCCCTTCTCCCACAAGGGGAGAAGGAGAAGCCCACCCAATCACGTATTCATCGAATCGAAGAAATCGGAGTTGGTCTTGGTCTGCTTGAGCTTGTCGATGAGGAACTCGATCGCGTCGGTCGTTCCCATCGGCGCGAGAATCCGGCGTAGCACGAAGATCTTCTGCAGGTCCTGCCGCGGAACCAGCAGGTCTTCCTTGCGGGTGCCGGATTTGAGGATGTCGATCGCCGGATAGATGCGCTTGTCGGCCACCTTGCGGTCGAGCTGGATTTCGCAGTTGCCGGTGCCCTTGAACTCTTCGAAGATCACTTCGTCCATGCGGCTGCCGGTATCGATCAGCGCCGTGGCGATGATGGTGAGCGAGCCGCCCTCCTCGATGTTGCGGGCGGCGCCGAAGAAGCGCTTCGGCCGCTGCAGCGCGTTGGCGTCGACACCGCCGGTCAGCACCTTGCCGGATGACGGCACGACGGTGTTGTAGGCGCGGCCGAGACGCGTGATCGAATCGAGCAGGATGACGACATCGCGGCCGTGTTCGACCAGGCGCTTGGCCTTCTCGATCACCATCTCGGCGACCTGGACGTGTCGCGCCGCCGGCTCGTCGAAGGTCGAGGAGATCACCTCGCCCTTGACCGAGCGCTGCATGTCGGTGACTTCCTCCGGACGCTCGTCGATCAGAAGCACGATCAGGTAGCATTCCGGATGGTTGGCGGTGATCGAATGCGCGATGTTCTGCAAAAGCACCGTCTTACCGGTTCGCGGCTGCGCATTGATCAACGCGCGCTGACCCTTGCCGATCGGCGCCACCAGGTCGATCACGCGCGGCGAGATGTCCTTGCTGGTCGGGTTGTCGACCTCCATCTTCAGCCGCGAGGTCGGGTAGAGCGGCGTCAGATTGTCGAAATGGATCTTGTGCCGGATCTTTTCCGGGTCGTCGAAATTGATCGAGTTGACCTTGAGCAGCGCGAAATAGCGCTCGCCCTCTTTCGGGCTGCGGATCGGTCCTTCGACGGTATCGCCGGTCTTCAGCGAAAAGCGCCTTATTTGCGAGGGCGAGATATAGATGTCGTCGGGACCTGGCAGGTAGTTTGCATTGGCCGAGCGCAGGAAACCGAAACCGTCCTGCAGCACCTCGACCACGCCGTCGCCGATGATCTCGATGTCCTGGGTGGCGAGCTTCTTCAGGATCGCGAACATCAGCTCCTGCTTGCGCATGACGCTGGCGTTCTCCACCTCGAGCGATTCGGCGTAGGCGATCAGCTCCGGCGGCTTCTTGTTCTTGAACTCTGCGAGTTTCATTTCTTGCATTAGATGGACTCTGGGTAGGCTTTTGGGGAGAAAATATCGGCTGGTATGCGACAAATGCCGAGCGCGGCCGAAGCGAGAAAAGGGCGGCGCGTGACGGGAAGGAAGACCCGTCTTTTATCGTCGGTCGTCTGAAAGAGCAAGCCGCCTTTTGCCGGGTGTGAGGAAGCCTCAGAACGGCTTCACAACGACCAGGATGACGATGACGATCATCAGCAATGTGGGGATTTCATTGACGATCCGCCAGTGCCTCGCCGACTTTTCGTTTCGGTCCTCGGCAAATTTTCTCACCGCCCCGGCGAGATAGCCATGCAGGCCTGAAAGCAACAGCACCGCGAGGATCTTGGCGTGCAGCCAGCCGCCCTGGAATCCAAAACCTTTCCAGGCGAGCCAGAGGCCGAAGATCCAAGTCAGGGTCATCGCCGGATTGATGATCGCCCTCAGCAGCCGGCGCTCCATCACCTTGAAGGTCTCGGACTGCACGGAGCCTTTCTCGGCTTCGACGTGATAGACGAAAAGCCGCGGCAGATAGAGCATGCCGGCCATCCAGGAGATGACGGAAATGACATGGATCGCCTTCGCCCAGGGATAGAAGCTGTCGGGTGCTGTGAAGTAGAGCAGGGCAGTCAGCACGACGAGAACGACAATGCCGATCGTCATGCGCTTCATCGCCTGGCCGGTGCTGTTATCATCGCTCTTGCCGGTCATCCTCGGCTCCTCACCATTTTCACCATGGCCTCGACATGCGCCACCGGCGTTTCCGGCGTGATGCCATGGCCGAGATTGAAGATCAGCGGCCCGTCGCCCAGCGAGCGAAGAATGGCGTCGACGCCGTCGGCCAGCGCCTTGCCGCCGGCGACCAGCCGCAACGGATCGAGATTGCCCTGCACCGCGCCCTCACCCTGCAGCGCCTTCGCCATCGACAACGGCACTGTCCAGTCGAGGCCGAGACCGGTAATGCCGGTCTTCCTGCGATAGTCGCGATAGCGCTCGCCGGCGCCTTTCGGAAAGCCGATCACCGGCACATCAGGATATACAGCCTTCACCTGCCGGACGATCTCGGCCACCGGTTCGACGCAGAACGCCTCGAAGGAAGCCTCGTCGAGCACGCCCGACCAGGAATCGAAAATCTGCACCACATCGGCGCCTGCCTCGACCTGACGGATGAGATAGGCAGCTGAATGGTCCGCAAGTATTTTCAGAAGGCGCCCGAAAGCCTCCGGCTCGCGATAGGCGAAAAGCCGCGCCGGCCCCTGGTCCGGCGTGCCGTGGCCGGCAATCATATAGGTCGCCACCGTCCAGGGTGCGCCGCAGAAGCCGATCAGCGTCGTCTCGTCCGGCAGCTTCGCGCGCAGTCGGCGGACCGTTTCGTAGACCGGTTCGAGATTCACGTGAAACGTCTCGCCGTTCAGAGCTGAAATCTCAGCCGTGGCAATCGGCTTCAGGATCGGCCCATGCCCCTCTTCGAAGCGGACCTCTCGTCCGAGCGCATTGGGAACGACGAGGATGTCGGAGAACAGGATCGAGGCATCGAAGCCGAAGCGTTCGATCGGCTGCAGCGTCACTTCGACGGCGAGGTCGGGATCGTAGCAGAGGTCAAGGAAGGATCCGGCTCGTTTCCGGGTCTCGCGATACTCAGGGAGGTAGCGGCCTGCCTGACGCATCATCCAGAGCGGCGGCGGTGAAACCGTCTCGCCCTTGAGGACGTCCAGCATGATCCGTTTCCCAGGCATTCGGCGTTCGCCCTCTCCAGGTCCCTTAAATCAAATATCTATTTTAAAAGAGTCTTCTGATTCTAAGAGTCTGTTGGTTGTGGTGGTTGCGACCTGTCCCGCCTGCCGCTGGAAAAGGCCAGTCAGCATATTGTCGCGCAGCCTCATTCGCAAATTGGAGGGATCTGGGGAAGAATCGGATTCCGGCTTTCGAGTCAGCGGCTTGGCATTCCCGCTCCAGGTCTTGCGCTGTGGACGATATCGCCAAAGAAAAGTTGATCCCCAGTTTTGTCCCCAGTGCCGCGACAAAGCCTACAGCAGAGCGAATTGTGGACAAGGTGCCATCTGATACAGTCGCCCCTCAGCGACCAGGCTTCCTCATCCAGCCTTGTCCACAATTGCCCACAGTCTGGAACCACCCCCTGTGAACAAACCACAAAGCTTCTTCCACCTGCATCTGATATCCGACGCCACTGGCGAGACCCTGCTGGCGGCCGGCCGCGCCGCGTCCGCCCAGTACAAGGATGCGCGCGCCATCGAGCACATCTATCCGCTGATCCGCACCGAAAAGCAGGTCGCCAAGGTGTTCGAGGATATCGAGGAAGAGCCCGGCATCATTCTCTATACGGTCGTCGACCAGAAGCTGGCGCGCAGCATCGACGAACGCTGCGCCGCCATGGGCCTGCCTTGCGTCTCGGTGTTGGAACCCGTGCTCAGCGTCTTCCAGTCCTATCTCGGCACGCCTGCCGGGCGGCGCGTCGGCGCCCAGCATGTGCTCGATGCCGAATATTTCCGCCGCATCGATGCGCTGAACTTCACCATGGAGCATGACGACGGCCAGCTTCCGGCGAACATGGACGATGCCGATATCGTGCTGATCGGCATCTCGCGCACCTCGAAGACGCCGACCAGCATCTATCTCGCCAATCGCGGCATCAAGACCGCCAACATTCCGATCGTGCTCGGCGTGCCGTTGCCGGAAAGTCTGATCGCCGCCAAGACGCCGCTGATTGTCGGCCTTGTCGCCACCGCCGAGCGCATCTCGCATGTCCGCCAGAACCGCATCCTCGGCAACACCGCACCCTATGTTTCGACCGACTATATCGACCGCGCCGCGATCAACGAAGAGCTCGCCTACGCGCGCCAGCTATGCACGAAACATGGCTGGCCGATGATCGACGTCAGCCGGCGCTCGATCGAGGAAACGGCCGCGGCCATCGTTGCCCTGCGCGGAAAGACGAGATAACGGAGATCGAGCCGGGTGAGGGTGGACCTGCCACTGTCGCCGGGTAGATCGAAAAGCCACGACGGATCCCCATGCCTTGGAGATTGGCCGAAACGCCCATCGCTTCGTCATCCTGGGGCGGAGCAAGGAGCGACGCGGCGCAGACCCCAGGATCCATGCCGTGACGCCGAAGCGTTGCGACGATGCAGAATTCTGCTCCGTTGCGCTCTTCGATCGAGGGAACGGCATGGATCCTAGGGTCTCCGCGACGGAGCTTCGCTCCTGCTTCGCCCTAGGATCACGACGTTGGAGAGGGCTCCGGCTAATCTCCACGGTTTGTGCTGGCCCAACGGACCAGCAATGGAATCTCGGTCGCCGGCAAAGCGCCAAACCGGCCGGAACCAACAAAGGGAGCTAATTGGCGAATACCATGGCCGAGAAAATCATCCTCGCTTCGGGCAGCCCGTTCCGCAAGGCGATGCTCGTCAATGCCGGGCTCGACATCGAGGCGGTGCCGGCAAACGTCGACGAGCGGGCGCTCGAGGCGCCTTTGCAGGACAGCGGCGTGTCTCCCGAAGATGTCGCGTCGATCCTGGCTGAAGCCAAGGCGACCGAGGTCAGCGAGCGCAGACCGGGCGCGCTGGTGCTCGGCTGCGACCAGACGCTGTCGCTCGGCGACGAAATCTTCCACAAGCCGGCCGACATGGAAGGCGCGAGGAGGCATCTCCTGGCTTTGTCGGGCAAGACGCATCAGTTGAACAGCGCCGCCGTGCTCTGCCGCAACGGCGAAGTGCTGTGGCGCCATGTCGGCGTCGCCGGCCTGACCGTGCGCAAGCTCGATCCCGCCTTCATCGGCCGGCACCTGGCGCGCGTCGGCGCCAAGGCTTTGGCAAGTGTCGGCGCCTACCAGATCGAGGGCGAGGGCATCCAGCTCTTCGAAAAGATCGAAGGCGACTATTTCACCATCGTCGGCCTGCCGCTCCTGCCGGTGCTGAGGGAGCTGCGCGCGCTGGGAGCGATCGATGGCTGAGCACAAGGCTTTCGTCACCGGCCATCCGATCGCGCATTCGCGCTCGCCGAAGATTCATGGCTACTGGCTGGCGAAATACGGCATCGACGGCAGCTACAGCGCGATCGACGTCGCGCCGGACGATTTCGCCGCGTTCCTGAAATCGCTGGGCGAAAACGGCTATCGGGGAGGCAATGTCACCATACCGCACAAGGAAGCGGCCTTTGCCCTGGTCCAGCGCCGCGACGACGCGGCCGAGGCGATCGGCGCGGTCAACACGCTGTGGCTGGAAGACGATGTCTTGTGGGGCGGCAACACCGACGGTCTCGGCTTTGCCGGCAATCTCGACGAACACGCCCCTAGCTGGGCGGCGAACGGGCCGGCCGTGGTGCTGGGCGCGGGCGGCGCGTCCCGCGCGGTCATCCACGCGCTGAAGCAGCGCGGCGTGAGCGACATCCGCATCGTCAACCGCACGTTGGCAAGGGCTGAAGAACTCGCCGACCGCTTCGGCGCCGGCGTTTCCGCGCATCCAGCCGGCGCGGCCGGCGAACTGCTTGCCGATGCCGGCCTGCTCGTCAACACCACCGCGCTCGGCATGCACGGCAACGAAACCCTCGCCGCCGATCCGGCGGGCCTGCCCGGCCATGCCATCGTCACCGACATCGTCTATGTGCCGCTGGAGACGCCGCTTCTGGCAGCAGCCAGAGCTCGCGGCCTGAAGACGGTCGATGGGCTCGGCATGCTGCTGCATCAGGCGGTGCCCGGTTTCGAGCGCTGGTTCGGCAAGCGGCCGGAGGTCACGCCCGAATTGCGGCGCATGATCGTCGCCGACATCGAAGCGCATTGAGATGGCGGGCAAGGCCATGATCGTGCTCGGCCTCACCGGATCGATCGGCATGGGCAAGTCGACGACGGCCAAGATGTTCGCCGAGGCCGGCGTGCCGGTGCATGATTCGGACGAGACCGTGCATCGGCTCTATGCCGGCAAGGCAGCGCCGCTGGTCGAAGCGGCCTTTCCCGGCACGACGAAGGCGGGCGTGGTCGATCGCGCCCGGCTGACCGAGAAGGTGCTGGGCGATCCCGCGGCGCTGAAGAAGCTCGAGGCGATCATCCATCCACTGGTGCGCGCCGATGCCGATGCGTTCCTGGCCAGGCACCGTGCCAGCGGCGCGCCGCTCGCCGTGCTCGACATCCCTCTGCTGTTCGAGACCGGCGGCCGCAACCGCGTCGACAAGGTCGTGGTCGTCACCGCGCCTGCCGAGGTGCAGCGCGCCCGTGTGCTCGAAAGGTCCGGCATGAGCGAGGAGAAATTCGCCTCCATCCTTGCCAAGCAGGTCCCGGACGCCGAAAAGCGCCGCCGGGCCGATTTCATCGTCGACACCGGCCAGGGTTTTGACGCCGCGCGGGCGGCGGTCGCCGCCATCGTCAGCGATTTGACGACGGCCAAGAATTGACGGGGATAAGTCCGGCAAAAACGCGTCCTGACGCCTGTTGTCAGCAGCCCCCATTGCCATTTTGTTCCGGTGTATGATTCTGCTCTCCTGGAGCAGGCTGATTCGAAATGCGTGAGATCATCTTCGATACCGAAACCACCGGCCTCGATCTGCGCGACGACCGCATCATCGAACTCGGCGGCGTCGAGCTGGTCAACCGCTTCCCGACCGGCCGCACCTTCCACAAATTCATCAATCCGCAGGGGCGCGCCATTCATGCCGAGGCGCAGGCCGTGCACGGCATCAGCGCCGCCGATCTGGTTGGCAAGCCGACCTTCGCCGAAATCGCCGACGAATGGCTGGCCTTCACCGACGGCGCCAAGCTGATCGCCCACAACGCCACGTTCGACATCGGCTTTCTCAACCTCGAATTCAGCCGGCTCGACCATCCGGCCATCGATCCCGGCCGCATCGTCGACACGCTGGCGCTGGCGCGCCGCAAGCATCCGATGGGCCCCAATTCGCTGGACGCGCTTTGCCGGCGCTACGGCATCGACAACACCCGCCGCACCAAGCACGGCGCGCTGCTCGACTCCGAATTGCTGGCCGAGGTCTACATCGAGCTCATCGGCGGCAAGCAGGCGGCGCTGGTCCTCGAGACCGTGGCCGTGCAGATGAACGGTGCCGGCGAGGTGGCCGATATCGACATCTCGATCGGCGCAAGGCCGATCGCCCTGCCGCCGCGCCTCACCCAGGCGGATCGGTCGGCGCATGCCGGGCTGGTCGCGACGCTGGGTGAAAAGGCGCTGTGGCTGAAGGTGGCGGTGGGTTGAGCGGGCCACTGGCGCCAACCTACGCGGTTAGCTGTATTGCCCATTCTTTCGTCATACTCGGGCTTGACCCGAGTATCCATGCCGTGACCCTCGCCGCGGAGTGCAACGGTGCAGAATTCTGTAAGCGCAGCAATGCCTTAGCGTAACGGCATGGATCCTCGGGTCTGCACTGCGTCGCTGCGCTCCTCGCTCCGCCCGTGGATGACGATGGAAGGACGGCCTCGCCAATCTCCAACATCCAAACAAAAAGCCCGGCACGAAGCCGGGCTCTCGACATGGTGCGGCGTTAAGCTGCCTCAGCTCACCTGGACCTTGCTCGCCGCCTGGTCTTCGGCGATGCGCTGCTGGAACATCTGCGCGAAATCGATCGGGTCGAGCATCAGCGGCGGGAAGCCGCCATTGCGGGTGGCGTCCGCGATGATCTGACGGGCGAAGGGGAACAGAAGCCGCGGGCACTCGATGAACAGGATCGGCAGCATGTGCTCCTGCGGGAAGCCGCTGATGGCGAAGACGCCGCCATAGACCAGCTCGACGTTGAACAGCACTTCCTGATCGAAGGAGGCCTTGGCGTTCAACGTGAGATTGACGTCGAACTGCTTGTCCGAAAGCGGATTGGCGTTGACGTTGACGTTGATGGCGATGCCGGGTGCCTTGTCGCGGCCGCGCAGCGAGTTCGGCGCGCCGGGGCTTTCGAAGGACAGGTCCTTCACATATTGCGCAAGCACGTTGAGCGAGGGCTGTGCCTGGTTGCCGTTGCCATTGGCGGCGCCCGCCGCGGCGTCATCGTTGCTGGCCATGAGCCTTTGTCCTTTTGCCTGGGCAGCATTGCTGACCGGATTGAAATCGCGGGTTCGCTACCATGCTCGGCAAGACAAAACAAGTTTTGCCGCCTTATGCATGTCGCCCAAAAGTGCGTAGCGGTTTTGGGACAACGACATGCGTCGGGCAAACTGCATGTCGCCCAAAAGTGCGTAGCGGTTTTTTGGGACAACGACATGCGGTCAGAGGACCGAGCCTGCATCCAGACCTAGTCGTCCTTCAGTCGCCGCCAAGGGGAATTGTGGTCCGGGCCGCGTTTGAAGTCGTCCTCACGCGTATAATCGCTGTCGTCGAGATCGATGACCTTGTCGCGCCGGCGGGCCGAAAAGCCGCTGCTGAAGCTGGTCGCCATCACGATGCGGTTCTTGAGCAGGCGCCAGGCGAGATCCCGCACCGGCGGCAGGAGCAGCAGGATGGCGATGATGTCGGTGATGAAGCCCGGAATGATGAGCAGGACCGCCGCCAGCACGATCATCGCGCCATGCGCGAGCTGGCGGCTGGGATCGCGTCCGGCATCCATTTCCGCCCGCACCCGCGCCATCACCCCGAAACCCTGGTGGCGAAGCAGCAGGCTGCCGGCGATGCCGGAAAGGACGACGAGCCCGACCGTCGCCAGCGCGCCGATTTCGCGGCCGACGACGACGAAGCCTGCGATCTCCAGAAGTGGCAGCAGGATCAGGAACAGCGGGAAGAGTGAAAGTCGCAAATCTCTACCGATCGCTTTCTCTTTTACGGCCTCGCGGGCAATCGCCGCTGGCACTGGGGCCATTAGATAGGTATGGCTGCCTTTGATTTGAATGATTGCGCCCGCCGTTCTATATGCTTTGGGTAATGAACGCTATGCGACCGCCGCCATCCTAGGGGCTCTGGTGGTCCGGCCAGAACAGGGATCGAATTGGCGGAAGATATGGGTTTCTTCGACTTCGGCACGATTTTCTTCTTGATTGCGGCGGTTGTGATCTTCTTCCAGCTCCGCAACGTGCTGGGCCGTCGCACCGGAAACGAGCGCCCGCCTTTCGACCCTTATTCGGCAAGCCGCACGCGCGACCAGGACGCGGCGCAGAAATCCGAGAATGTGGTGTCGCTGCCGCGCAAGCGCATGCCGGGGGAGGCGACGGCCGAGACCTATGCCGCGATCGACGCCTTCGCCAAACCGGACACCGATCTCAACAAGGGTCTGCGCACGATCAAGGACAACGATTCGTCCTTCGATCCGAAGACCTTCATCGACGGCGCCAAGATGGCCTATGAGATGATCGTCATGTCCTTTGCCGACGGCGACCGCAAAACGCTGAAGAATCTTTTGTCGCGCGAGGTCTACGACAGCTTCGTCGCCGCGATCGGCGAGCGCGAGGCGAAATCGGAAAAGATCCAGTCCTCCTTCGTCGGCATCGACAAGGTCGATATCGTCGCCGCCGAGATGAAGGGCACCGAGGCGCATATCACGCTGCGCATCGTCAGCGAGCTGATTTCGGCGACCCGCGACAAGGTCGGCGCCGTCATCGACGGCGATCCCGAGAAGGTCGCCGAGGTCAAGGATGTCTGGACCTTCTTCCGCGATACCCGCTCACGGGATCCGAACTGGAAGCTCGTCGCCACGGAAGAAGAAGACTGAGAGCAAGCGGCGGGGCCAGGTCGTGCCGCTCTCTCCCACATTCATCCAAAAATCCTTCGGCGACCTGCCCGGCTGGGACGCGGACGACCATCTCGCCGCCTTCGCGGCGTTTAAACGCTCTGCCCTCCACGCGCCGACCAAGCCCTATCGCACCGGGTCGCTCGGCATTACCTTCGACGCCTTTGCCGAGGCCTATGGCGAGGCCCGTTCCGTTTCGCCCGCGAATCGGCTGGAGGCTCGGTCCTTCTTCGAACGCTGTTTCGTTCCCGCACTGGTGACGGCGGACGGCGGCGGCGCTGGGCTCGTCACCGGCTTTTACGAACCGGAGGCCGAGGCCTCGCCGGTAAAGACGGAACGGTTCGCCGTGCCGCTGCTCTCGCGCCCCGCCGATTTGATCGACATCGATGACAAAAACCGCCCCGCTGGCATGGATCCCTATCTCGCCTTCGCCCGCGATACGCCCGCCGGTCCGATCGAATACTTCGATCGCGGCGCAATCGAGCGCGGCGCGCTCTCCGACCGGAGGCTCGAGATTGCCTGGCTCGCCGACAAGGTCGACGCCTTCTTCATCCACGTCCAGGGCGCGGCACGACTGAAGATGACCGACGGCAGGCTCTGCCGCGTCACTTATGCCGCCAAATCCGGCCAGCGCTTCACCGGTCCGGGCAAGATCCTGAGCGAGCTCGGCGAGATCCCGCTTGCGAAGGTGACGATGCAGTCGATCCGCGCCTGGTTCGAGACGCATCCCGACCGCGTCGACGAGATCCTCTGGCGGAACCGCTCCTATATTTTCTTCCGCGAAGCGCCGGTCGAGGATACGACGCTCGGCCCGATCGCCGCCGCCAAGGTGCCGCTGACGCCCGGTCGCTCGGTCGCCGTCGATCGGCTGCTGCACACCTTCGGCACGCCCTTCTACATCGATGCGCCGACGCTCACCGCCTTCGACCGGAAACCGTTCCGGCGGCTGATGATCGCGCAGGACACCGGCTCGGCCATCACCGGACCCGCGCGCGGCGATCTCTTCGCAGGCTCGGGTGCCGCCGCCGGCGAAATCGCCGGCGTTGTGCGCAACGCCGCCGACTTCTACGCGCTGGTCCCGCGCGGGCTGGTCGACAGGAGGGGCGCGTGACCCGCCGCGACGACAAGCTCAGCGAGGACGATCGTATCCTCTGGAACCTGGTGGCGCGGACGACGCGGCCGCTGAAAGGCAAGGCCGCGGTCGAGATTCCAGACATCGTCGAGCCCAAGCCGGCGCCGGCGCCCGCGCCGGCCAACGGCGCTCCGGTCGTTGCCGCGAAGCCGAAGCCGCAGCACGTCTCGCATGTGCTGGACGATCAGACGCGAGACAAGCTGAAAAAAGGCCGGCTGCCGATCGAAGGCCGCGTCGATCTGCATGGCATGACGCAGGACGAGGCCTATTCGCTGCTGCTCAGCTTCCTGCATCGCGCCCATGCCGGCGGCATCCGCTACGTGCTGGTCATCACCGGCAAGGGCTCGTCCTCGGGCGGCGACGGGATCTTGCGGCGCTCGGTGCCGCATTGGTTGTCGACACCGGCCTTCCGGCACCTTGTCTCCAGTCATGATCATGCCGCCCGCAATCATGGCGGCTCGGGCGCGCTCTATATCCGCTTGCGGCGGACGCGGTCATGAGGATGCCGGCCTTGAGGACGCGACAGTGACCCCGTTCGGCGAGAAGCTTAGGGCATTGCGCGCCGAGCGCGGCGTCAGCCAGAAGGCGATGGCGCAGGCTATCGGCGTCAGCGCCGCCTATCTGTCGGCGCTGGAGCATGGCCGGCGCGGCGCGCCGACCTGGACGCTGATCCAGAAGATTATCGGCTATTTCAACATCATCTGGGACGACGCCGAGGATCTCGCCCGCCTCGCCGAGACCTCGCATCCTAGGGTGAGGATCGACACCTCCGGCCTGTCGCCCGCCGCGACCGAGCTGGCCAATCTTCTGGCCGAGAGCATCGAGAAGCTGGACGAGGCGGAGCTGCGGAAGATCACCGCATCGGTTCGGGCCGCGCTGAGAAGATAGCCTCTGCCTACTGTACCGAGCCGACCAGGACCGGCTGGCCGTCGCGGATCGAGACCCAGCGGCCGGTGTTGTCGATCGCCTGCCGCTTGAGATAGCGGTAGCCGGTCGCGTCCCAGGCTTTGACCTTGTCGGTCAGATTGTCGAGGATGTAGTCACCCTTGTCGGTGCGCACCGTCAGCACGGAATGGCCTTCGCCGTCGGGCTTGCGCACGACGGTGATCAAGAGATCGGCGAGCGACATGCCCATGCGATAGAGCTCGCGCCGTTTTTCCAGCACATAGTCCTCGCAGTCGCCGAAGCCGTTGTCCGGATAGGTCCAGACCTCGTCCTTGCCGTAATTGTCGAGATCGCTCATCGGCTTGACGGCGGCGTTGACCTTGGCGGTCACGCTGATCAGCCTGCGCCACAGGCCGTCGGTCATCGTGGCCGGCGCGAGATTGGCCGGGCGGATGTTGCATTCACTCGGATACGCCTTGCAGAAATCGTAGTGTCCGATCGGCTGCGAGGTCAGGCCGCCGGTGGCCATGGCGCCCGCCGCCGATGCCGGCACCGCCCAGTGGGCCGAGATCGCCAACCCTGCGACTGCGCACAAGCGCAGCATCCGCGTCATCGGTGAGGAAGTCATTGTCCCCCGGTCCGCCCTGTTCTTTTATTAACGAAACGTTAAAGGCGATTTACAGTCCGTGTCAATTAGAGACAACGGCTAGTTTGACGGCATGGTTACCCGCGCGATGCTGACAGCGGCACTTTCGCAACAGCGCCGTCGGCGAACGCCGCAAGCCGCCCGCCGTTAGCTTCCCTAACCGGCGCGGACGCCTCCTCGTCATTCAAGGGCGAAGCAGGAGCGAAGCTCCGTCGCGGAGACCCTGGAATCCGTGTCGTGAGGTTGCGCGAAGAGCAAAGGCGGCGCAAGACGGAGGTTGTTCTGCACCGCTGCACCATTCGTATGTAACGGCACGGATCCTTGGGTCTGCGCTGCGTCGCTTCGCTCCTTGCTCCGCCCTAGGATAACGAGGCAGCGGGTGTCTCGGCCGATCACCAAGGCATGCGACCCGCCAGCGCAAGCATAGCCGCCGGGCAAGCGTTTCGGCGCCTTGCTCAGCTCTTGGCGGAGCGGACCAGCTTCGGTTTCGCCGCCACCCGGGTCTGGCGGCCATAGCTGGCGATGAAGTCGACGATGCGCGGCACGATCTCGGACCGGAACCGCGAGCCGTTGAAGACGCCATAATGGCCGACGGCCGGCTGCATGTAGTGGGCTTGCCTGTCGGCCGGGATGTTCGCGCAAAGGTCATGCGCGGCCTGGGTCTGGCCGAGGCCGGAAATATCGTCGTTCTCACCCTCGACGGTGAACAGGGCGACGTTGCGGATGAGGCTCGGATCGACGGCCTCGCCGCGATGGGTCATTTCGCCCTTCGGCAAGGCGTGGCGCACGAACACCGTGTCGACGGTCTGCAGGTAGAACTCCGCCGTCAGGTCCATCACCGCCAGATATTCGTCATAGAAGTCGCGGTGCTTCTCGGCGTTGTCGCCATCGTTCTTCACAAGGTGCATGAAGAAGTCCTTGTGGGCGATGATATGGCGGTCGAGATTCATGCTCATGAAGCCCGAGAGCTGCAGGAAGCCGGGATAGACCTCGCGGCCGAAGCCCGGCACCGGCCAGGGCGCCTGCATGATGACGTTGTCGCGGAACCAGCCGATGCCCTTTTCCTCGGCCAGCAGATTGACCGCGGTCGGGTTGCGGCGGGTGTCTATCGGGCCGCCCATCAGCGTCATGGTCGACGGCACGAAGGGGTCGCCGCGCTTTTCCATCAGCGCCACCGCCGCCAGCACCGGCACCGATGGCTGGCAGACCGCCATCACATGGGTGTCCGGACCCAGCGCATGGAACATGTCGATGACATAGTCGATATAGTCGTCGAGATCGAAGCTCCCCTGCGACAGCGGCACCATGCGGGCGTCGACCCAGTCGGTGATGTACACGTCGGCGTGAGGCAGCATCGCCTCGACCGTGCCGCGTAGCAGCGTCGCGTAGTGGCCGGACATCGGCGCCACGATCAGAAGCTTCGGGTCCGGCTTGCGGCCCGCCGGAAGCGAACGCTCGAAGCGGGTGAGGTTGCAGAAAGGCTTCGTCCAGACGGTCTTTTCGGTGACGCCGACGGTCTTCCAGTCGATCACCGTCTCGGTCAGGCCGAATTGCGGCTTGCCGTAGCGGCGCGTGGTGCGCTCGAACAGTTCGGCGGCTGCCGCGACCGAACGGCCGAGCGGCGTGTGCGAGACAGGATTGAGCGGGTTGGAATAGAAAAGCCGCACCGCGTCGGCGTAGAGGCGGGCGGGCTGCAGCGCCGCATGGTTCATTTCGTAGAGCTGGTAGAACATCGGGAACCTCGCTGCTGCCTGACGACCAAAGGGCCGACGAGCAGCGCCGAGCCTCGAATGTCTCGCAGCGAGGTTAACAAGATACTGTTGCGATGCAATACGTCACGTGGCGTGACGAATAGGTCTTTCGTCGAAAGCGTTGGAAAACCGGCTCGAAGGGCACAGCCGGCTCAATGTGCACCGCCGAAATATGTAGGAAATATGTCCGGCCCCTCTTGCCGGACATATCGGACATATCAGACGCGCGCCATGCACACCGCGGTGTGGCCCGAGCCGATGAAACCGAGCTGATTGGCTGCGCCGCGCGAGAGGTCGAGCACGCGGCCTCTGACGAACGGACCGCGATCGTTGATGCGCACCACGACGCTGCGGCCATTGTTCTTGTTGGTGACCCTGAGCCTGGTGCCGAACGGCAAGGTGCGGTGCGCAGCGGTCAGTTCGGCGGGATTCATGCGCTCGCCGGACGCGGTTCTCGAATGCAGCGCATACCAGGAGGCGCGTCCGCATTGCGCGGCGGCCGAGGAGGCGTTCGACGCGCCAGCCATCAGGCCAGCCGCGATCGTTACCGCGACAAGCGCGGTGCGGTTGGTTTTCTTCATCTTTTAGGGGTGGGCTCCGTTTACAGACAACTCGCCGTAAGTGCCGAATGAGGCGGGAAATGCGGCATTGATCTGGCGGTTCCATGGCAAAGGCACACGTTTGGAGTCGCCGCGAAACAGTTTGTCATGAAATTTCCGGAGCACGCAGGCGTATTCTTTGTGAAGACCGAGCCGGTTTGCGGGAAGTCTCGAGTAGGATCGGCCGTCAATCCGCAAGTAGAAGAGGAAGCGATTGCCTGGCTTCCTTTCGCTTCTTTACTGCGCGTGCATTCCGGTGGAGGATCGACTTTCCGGGGGGATTTCGCCGATGCGATTGATCAGGAATTTGCTGGCGCTGCTCGTGCTGGCGATCGGCGTGCTTTGGTCGCTGCAGGGGCTTGGCCTGGTCCAGGGCAGCTTCATGACCGGCCAGAGGCAATGGCTCTATATCGGACTCGTGACCGCGCTTATCGGCCTGCTCGGCCTCGGCTGGGCGAACCGCCCGCGCGTTTGAGGGAGGAAAGCCCTTCTCCCTAGGGAGAAGGGCCCGCTCCGCCTGTCTTCACGCGGCCTTTGCCGCCGGCTTGGCCGTCTTGACGTGAGTGACGCTACGACGTCCGTCGACGCTCACCGGCACATCGCCGTCGACTGTGGCGCGGCGCACGATCCGCTGCTGGTCGCCATAGTCGTTCACCGCGTAATGCTGGGTGGCCCGATTGTCCCAGATCGCGACGTCACCGGCCTGCCAGCGCCAGCGCACGGTGTTTTCGGGCGCCGTCACATAGCTCTGGAACAATTCGTAGAGCTTCGAGGAGTCGCTCTTCGACAGGCCGACGAAGCGCTGGACGAAATTGCCGAGCAGCAGCGAGCGCTCGCCGGTTTCCGGATGCACCCGCACGACGGGGTGCTCGGTTTCGTAGACGGTCGAGGTGAAGACCTCCTCGAAATGCTTCCTTTCCTCGGCGGTGGCGCGAGGCCGCACCGCGGCATAATCGTAGGCATTGCTGTGGATGGCCCAGAGACTGTCGGCCAGCAGCTTGAGCGGCGCCGGCAGGCTTTCATAGGCGGCGTGCGTGTTGGACCAGATGGTATCGCCGCCGGCCGGGGGAATGACGACGCCGCGAAGCACGGAGAATTTCGGATAGACGTCCACGAAGGTGACGTCCGTGTGCCATTGATCCGCGCGGCCGCCGCCGCGGCTGGAATCCAGATTGAGGATCGAGGCGGTGCCCGATACCGGCCCTTGCGTGGGATGCGGCACGAGATCGCCCAGGCGCCGCGCGAACAGTTCATGCTCGGAATCGTCGAGATGCTCCTGGCCACGGAAGAAGATGACCTTGTGCTTCAAAAGCAGCTGGTTGATTGCCGCGATGGTGGCGTCCGGCAGGCTTCCGCCAAGGCGGATGCCCCTGATTTCCGCGCCCACGCGGGCGGTCAGCGGAATGACGTCGGTTGGCGGAATGACCTGGTCGACGGCGGCTAGGTTGCTCATGGGGATCTCCTCGTTGCTGGTTGGGGAAGGGAAATGTCTATGAGGGCCGGTCACTGCGACCAGTATTGCCAGGCCCAGTAGAAGCTCTCGTCGTGTGGCGGCAGGCGGCCGCGCTCCGCGTCGAGCTGGACCGGCGCCGGCGATCGGGGCGCGTCGTCCCGTGACGGCTTGTCCTCGTCGGGAAGGCGCAGAAGCCAGTGCCCGAGCGAGCGGCCGAGATAGGCGAAAAGCACTGCGGTGGAATGGGTCATCGTCATTCTCCTTGGCTCGGATCATTCCCGCCCCGCCCAGGGCACCAGCGCGCGCTCGATCCTGCGGATGACGAATTCCAGCGCGAAGGCGATGGTCGCGATCACCAGGATGCCCATCACCACGACGTCGGTGACCAGGAACTGCGCGGCCGACTGGATCATGAAGCCCAGTCCGCGCGTCGCCGCCACCAGTTCGGCCGCCACCAGCGTCGACCAGCCGGCGCCGAGCGCGATGCGCAGGCCGGTGAGGATCGAGGGCAGCGCGCTGGGCAGCACGACATGGCGGACAAGCTGGTTCCGCGTCGCGCCGAGCGAACGCGCCGCGTCGATGCGCTCGCGCGACACGCCGCGCACGCCGGCGGCGGTCGATAGCGCCACCGGCGCCAGCATGGCGATGGCGATCACCAGGATCTTCGACGGCTCGCCGATGCCGAACCAGATGACGATCAGCGGCAGATAGGCAAGCGGCGGGATCGGCCGCAGGAACTCGAGCAGCGGATCGAACACGCCGCGCCCGACCCTACTGATGCCGATGGCGAGCCCCATCGGAATGCCGACGACGATCGCCGCGATCAGCGCGACGAACACGCGCCAGAGGCTGGCGGCGACGTGCTGGATCAGCGTCGCGTCGACGAAACCGTCGCGGGCGACGACGACGAACTTTGCCCAGACGGCGGCGGGCGATGGCAGGAAGACTGGCGAGACCAGTTGCAGCCGGGCCGACACCGTCCAAGCGGCCAACAGGACGAGGATGGTTATGGCGCTGACCAGCCGTGCCGAAATGCCCGTCCGGTCGCGTCGCAGCCGCGACCATGGCACCGAGAATCCATCGTGCTCCCCGGCTTTCGCTTCCTGTCGTTCGCTGTAGTTGCCGACGCTCATGCCGCCTCTCCCTCGAAGATCGCGTCGGTCAGCTCCGAGCGGGCCGCGGCAAAGGCCGGATCCGCCTTGATCGCGCGAATCGGCTCGCCAGCGGCATAGCGCCGGCCGAAATGGGTTTCGAAGCTGCGCACCACATGGCCGGGTCCCGGCGCCAGCACGACGATCCTGGTGGCAAGCACCAGCGCCTCCTCGATGCCGTGCGTGACCATCAGTACGCCGACCTGGGCAGCCGACCAGAGATCGAGCAACGTCGTCTGCATGCGTTCGCGCGTCAGCGCGTCGAGCGCCCCGAGCGGCTCGTCGAGCAGCAGGAATTCGGGTTCGGCGGCCAGCGCGCGCGCCAGGCCGACGCGCTGGCGCATGCCGCCGGAGAGTTCCCAGATGCGCCTGTCGCCGGCGCCGTCGAGCTTGACCAGCGACAGCAATTCGTCGGCGCGCCGCGCCCTGCTGTCGGCGCTCACGCCGCGCAATCGAAGCGCGAAGGCGACGTTTTCCCGCGCGGTCAGCCAGGGAAACAGCGCATCGTTCTGGAACACCACGGCGCGGTCGGGTCCGGGCGCGGTGATCGGCCGGCCGGCGATCATGGCCCGGCCGCGCGCCGGCTCCACCAGGCCGGCGGCGACGTTGAGCAGTGAGGTCTTGCCGCAGCCCGAGCGGCCGACCAGCACGACGAAGTCGCCCTTGCCTATGTCGAGCGAAATGCGTTCGACCGCCGGCGCCGGTTGGCCGTCATAGTGGACGGTGACCTTGTCGAGCGTCAGATGCGGCATTGGGCTCAAACCTCCGCTGGATCAAGCGCTGGGTCAGGGGGCCTGCCCCGAAGCCGCGCCTCGTAAGCGGTTCCGGGACAGGCAAGCGCATGGCCAGGGAAGAAGGGCCGCGCTTGTCGAGCAATTCCAGGAAAGGCGATCTTCCTTCCGGAACTGCCTGGAGAAAAGCTCAGTTCGAGGCGAGCGCCTCGCTGGCATATTTGGTCGTGACGTATTTCGAATAGTCGGGCAGCACGGCGTCGATTTTGCCCTGCTCCTTGAGGAAGGCCGATGCCGCCGCGATCGCCTTGACCGTGCCGCCGCCGAGGAACTTGTCGGAGGCCTGCTCGTCCAGCGTCGGGAAGACATAGCCCTTGAGCAGTTCCGGCACCTCTTCCAGCTTGGCGCCGGTGATCTTGGCGATCTTGCCGGCCTCAGGCGAAGAGACCGACCAGGCCTCTGGCTTGGCCAGGTATTGGGCATAGGCCTCGCCCGTCACCTTGACGAAGTCGCGCACCGCTTCCGGATGTTTGTCGGCGAAGTCGGCGCGCACGATCCAGGCGTCGAAGGTCGGCGCGCCCCAGGCCGCCACTTGCGAGGAATCGAGCACCACCTTGCCGGAGGTCTTGATCTGGCCGAGCGCCGGGTCCCAGACATAGGCCGCGTCGATGTCGCCGCGCGCGAAGGCGGCGGCGATTTCCGGCGGCCTGAGATTGAGGATCTCGACCGCCTTGGGATCGACGCCCTCGTGCTTCAGCGCCGCGAGCAGGCTGTAATGCGTGGTCGACACGAACGGCACCGCCACCTTCTTGCCGGCGAGGTCGGCGACTTTCTCGATGCCGGCGCCGTTACGGGCGACGAGCGCTTCCGACGGACCGATCAGCCCGACCACGAAGATGGTCTCAATCGGCAGCTCGCGGCTGGCGGCCGCGGCCAGCGGACTCGAGCCGACATAGCCGATATCGACCGAACCGGAAGCGATCGCCGCGATGACATCGGCGCCGGAATCGAATTTGCGCCAGTCGATCGCGGCCTTGGTCGCCTTCTCATAAGCGCCATCTGCCTGCGGCACCTTCGAGGGCTCGACCACCGTCTGGTAGCCGATGGTGATTTTCAAATCCTCGGCCATGACCGGGCCGAGCAGGGCGGCGCTTGCCAGCGCTGCCGACGACAGGACAAGAATGCGTCTGGAAATGGTCGACATGAAAGGCTCCATTCAAAGGAGAAAGCCGGATTGCCTTTCTATCGTCTGTTAATTCTATGGGGTTTGTAGAGTTAAATCCTTCCAACCAAACGGGCTTTGTTGGAAAAAAGCGGCTCCGGGTTGGTTGGAAGGCCGCAAAAGGACAGTCGCGGTGTTCTGCCGGAGACTGTGCTAGGCCCTTTTGGACGCCGCAGCGGCGCTCGAAGCATTCGCTGCGAACAAAAATCCCGCTGTCACCTTTCCCGGGTAAATCCATGCCCCAGATAGCGGCGGAATTGAAACCGGCTTTCGTGTGCGAGCAGGTTAGTATAGTAATCTTATCGACATTAGGGAGAGAGAACGATGCGCGACCAACTGAATCGCATACCGCCAATCGTTCGTGGCGCCGGCCGGGCGGCCGCGGCATCGGCTGCCTCATGGCAGTCGGCCCCGGCTGTCTAGGCCCGATCGCGGCCCCTCGAAAGCTCCTGAATTTCAGCCATGGTTGGACGCGGCAATTCCATCATCATTGTCGGCGGCGGCGCCAGCGGCGTCGTGCTGGCTGCGCATCTGCTTAAGTCGCCGAACCCCGATCTGCGCGTCACGCTGATCGAGAAGCGTCCGCATTTCGGCCAGGGTATGGCCTATTCGACGCTGCTTTCCGCGCATGTGCTCAACGTCAAGGCCTCGGGCATGAGCGCCTATGCCGACGATCCGGACAATTTCGCGCGCTGGGTGCTGGAGCGCGGCCTTGCCCAGCCGGACCAGGGGCCGTTCTATGCGCCGCGCAGCCTCTATGCCCGCTATCTGAAGGAGCTGCTCGACGATCTCGAAGACCGCGAGCGCGAGCGCGGCCGTTTGCGGCTGATCCGCGAGGAGAGCCTGTCGGTCTCGCCGACCCCGTCGGGCGTCGAGGTGGCCCTGGCCAACGGCACCAGCGTCGTCGGCCACCTTGCCGTTTTGGCCACCGGCCATGACGAGCAGCCGGGTGCCTTCCAGGGCCGCGCCATCCGGATGGGATCGGAGGCCGACACGGCGCTCGACCCGCAGGCTCCCGTGCTGGTGCTCGGCACGGGCCTCAGCATGGTCGACGCCTTTCTTTCGCTGGAGCAGCGCGGCCATCGCGGCGAGATCATAGCTGTGTCGCGGCGCGGCCTGCTGCCCTCGCCGCATCGCAAGGGCAACCCGATCAAGCTCGACGTCGCCGATATCCCGCTCGGCACCCAGCTCTCCTATTTCGTCGGCTGGTTCCGCAACCTGATCCGCGAGAACCAGAAGGCCGGCGGCGACTGGCGCGATGTCGTCGACGGCTTGAGGCCCTTCAACCAGAAGATCTGGCAGAACTGGCCGCCCTCGGCCAAACGCCGCTTCGTCGAGCACACCAAAGCCTGGTGGGACATCCATCGCCACCGCATGGCGCCGGAGGTTTACGAGCGTGTCACCGAAGCGGTCGGCTCGGGTCGCATCCGCCTCGTTGCCGGACGCGTCGCGGACATTGAACCGAACGACGGCTTCACCGTCACGATCCAACAGCGCGGCACGCAGGCGCTGGAGACGCTTGAGGTCGCGCGCATCTATGACTGCATGGGCATCGCCCGCGACATCTCGAAGACCTCGAACGGGCTCGTGCGCTCGCTTGTCGAGCGCGGCCTGGCGCGCCCCGACCCGCTGCGCCTCGGCCTCGACGTCACCGCCAGTTGCGAGCTGATAGCGGCCGACGGCACGGTGTCGTCGAAACTCCTCGCCGTCGGGCCGCTGACACGCGGCACCTTCTTCGAGATCGACGCCATTCCCGATATCCGCGTCCAATGCGCCAAGCTCAGCAAGCAATTGCTGGGCTAGCACAGCTAGCGCATTCCAGGAAAAGCGTACCGGTTTCCGTCCGGAATTGCGTAAAAACAAATACTCCAGGTTCCGGTTTGACCTTCAGCCGCCAAGCGCCTCGCAGACGACCCGCGCGGTCTCGGCACCGGAAAAGTTCTGCTGGCCGGTGATGAGATTGCCGTCGCGCACGGCAAAGCCGCGCCACAAGCCGGCTTGGACATAGTTGGCGCCGATCGCCTTGAGTTCGTCCTCGATCCGCCACGGCATCAGATGCTTGCCGCGTTCGAGCGCACCCATCTCCCAGGTGGCTTTGTCGGCAAAATCCTCCTCGGCATTGGCAAAGCCGGTGACGGTCTTGCCGGCGGCGAGCAGCGATCCGTCGGTGTGCCTGGCGTAGCGGAGGATGGCGGTGCCATGGCAGAGCGCGGCGGCCACCTTGCCAGCCTCATGGAAGGCGACGAATATCCGCTGCAAATCGGTCGCGCGCTCGTAGGTGAACATCGGCGCCTGGCCGCCGGCAACGACGATTGCGTCGAAGCGCTCGACATCGATCTCGGCCACCGGTCGCGTATTGTCGACCAGGGCAGAGAGTTTCGGGCTCGAAATGAAGCCTAGCGAGATGAGGTCGGTCTCCGAATAGCCCGATGGATCGCGCGGGTCGCTCAGCGCATCGGCCTCGCACTTGCCGCCGTCGGGCGAAAAGATCTCGACTTGATAGCCGCGTTCGGTGAAGGCGAACCAGGGATGCGTGAGCTCGCTCCACCAGAAGCCGACCGGCCACCCGGTCGTGGTCGAGACGGCCGGATTGGCGATGACGATCGCCACGCGCTTGGGTTTTCGCCCATTGACCGGATTTGGATCCCGCACGCTCATTGTCGCACTCCTTTCTGAAAGTGTTGCCTGCGAAGTCGGACAAGGCAATCTGGCCACATGGCCGGGCAATTTCCGCTTCCGTCGCGGCCCTGCCTTGCCTACCATCTGCACATGGCCCAACGCGGTAGACTCTATGGCTGCCCGGTCGAGTTCGCGCTCGATGCGCTCGGCGGCAAGTGGAAGACGGTAATCCTGGCCCGAATCAAGGAGCGACCGCTGCGCTATTCCGAATTGCGCCGAACGATCCCGTCGCTTTCCGACAAGATGCTGACCCAGCGCCTGGGCGATCTCGTCGAGATCGGTTTCGTCAGGCTCGAGGCATCGCCCGACGGCAAGGGGCGCTATACATTGACCGAGCGCGGCCACGACCTTGCCGCTGCGCTGCAGGCGCTCTACGACTGGGGCAGCGTGCATGGCCGCGCCGAAGGCGTGCGCTTCCGCACCGATGTCGAAGCCGCCGCCTAAAGCCCGTCGCGCTGAAGCGGATTCAGGCGACGCGCTTTAAGTCTTTGTTTTTATGCATGTCCGTTATCGCAAAACCGCTGCGCACTTTTGCGCGACATGCATTAACAAGCCATCTCCTCAGACCGTGTTGGCAAGCGCGCCGCAAAAGCCCGCGGCATCGGTGACAACCGCTTCGCCGAGGAAACGAAGCGCGGCCAGCGAGCGGTCGCGCGCTTCCCTGTTGCCGAAGCCGCAGGCGTCCTCGATCAGAACGGCCACGAAGCCATTGTCGGTCGCTTGGCGCACCGTCGGCTCGATGCCGATCTCCATGGCGATGCCGGCGAGCGCCACGGCGCGCACGCCGCAGTCACGCAAGGCAAAGCCGAGGGCGGTGGAATCGAAGGCCGACATGGTGAGCTTATCGAACACCGCCTCGTCAGGGCGCGGCTCCAATTCGGGTACGATCAGCGTTGCCTCGGCGTCGCGCAGGAACCAGGGCCCGACAGCGTCGGGGTCATCGCGCCGCTGCCAGGCCATGGCGGTGCGCAATTGCGTGGCGCCCATCCATTTCTTCGGCAGCGACAGGTGGCGCGTGAACGCCACCCGCATGCCGGCCGAGCGGGCCGCTTCCAGTGCCGTGCCGGTGCGCTCGATGATCGTCGCCGCGCCTGCGACCTGGCGGCAGATGCCGACCTGCATGTCGTAGACGACCAGTGCCATGCGGCGCGGATCGCACCATTCGGCCAGGCTGGTCGGGATCTCGATGCCTTCGCTCGACCGGATCATGCCGCCGTCCGATCCCAGGGCTTGGCGATGTCGACGGTCGGGTCGAACAGGAATTCGAGCGGCAGCGGCGCGTCGAAGGCGATGAAATGCCATTCCAGCAGTCCGGCCTTGGACAGCGGGAAATCGTCGGTGTAGTGCCTGGCTTCCTCGACGCTGTCAAGCTCGAAGACAATGATCACGCCGCCGACATCTGCACGCGCGTAGTTCTCGCGCACGATGCCTGTCTTCCAAAGCCGCCAGACATTCGAGACCTCGTCGCGCAGATAGGGCCGCAGATCGTCGAGCGTGACGCCTGGCTTGAAGTTGTCATAGGCAAGAATCTTCATCGGCTGCTCCTTGCATTGGCCCCGCGCGGAATTCGGCTAGCATGGCGAAATCGGCGGCTGCAACGAACCACATGGTTCGTTGAAACGTGGCAACCGGATTCCTCATGGAGAATGGAGATCGAAGGCCAGCCCGCCACCGTCCGAGACCGGACCGAGCGCTCACAATCTCGGGCGCGCAAAGGCGGTCTTGGCCGTCGGCCGTCTCCCGTGAAATTCCATTCCCCCACTCGCCGCCGGATTGGCACGATCTATCTTCTTTCCAAGCCGAAAGGGCTGGAAAAGACGCTCCTGTGTGATGCGTGAAGCCGGAATGGATTCCGGCCGCCATCATGCGCGAGATTGTAACTGGTCACCCGCGTCGAACTTGCTTCCATGGAGGGTCCGAGATGAGCGTGCACGGGAAAGCGGCGCCGGACGGCGCGGAAGGCAATTTGGCGCGGCTGCGTCCGCCCTACGCCTCGGTGCTCGACCTGATCGGCCAGACGCCGGTTGTCGAGCTCACCAAATTCGACACCGGCAAGTGCCGGCTGTTCATCAAGCTCGAAAGCCAGAATCCCGGCGGCTCGATCAAGGACCGCATCGCGCTGTCGATGATCGCGGCGGCCGAGAAGGCGGGCCAGCTGAAGCCGGGCGGCACCATCGTCGAGGCCACCGCCGGCAACACCGGCCTCGGCCTCGCCCAGGTCGGCATCCCCAAGGGCTATCGCATCATCCTCGTCGTGCCCGACAAGATGTCGCGCGAAAAGATCCAGCACCTGCGCGCTTTAGGCGCCGAGGTGCGCATGACCCGTTCCGACGTCGGCAAGGGCCATCCCGAATATTACCAGGACATGGCCGAGAAGATCGCCGCCGATCTGCCCGGTGCCTTCTACGCCAACCAGTTCGCCAACCCGGCAAACCCGCTGGCGCACGAGACCACCACCGGCCCGGAAATCTTTACCCAGCTCGACGGCGACGTCGACGCGGTGGTGGTCGGCGTCGGCTCCGGCGGCACGCTCACCGGCCTCGGCCGCTATTTCGCAAGACATTCGCCGAAGACCGAGATGGTGCTTGCCGATCCGGTCGGCTCGGTGCTGGCGCCGCTGATCAAGACCGGCAAGATGGAAGAGGCCGGCAGCTGGACCGTCGAAGGCATCGGCGAGGATTTCGTGCCGCCCAACGCCGATCTCTCGCTGGTCAAGAAGGCCTATTCCATCACCGACAAGCAGAGCATGCTGGCGGTGCGCGATCTCCTGTCCCGCGAAGGCATCCTGGCCGGCTCGTCCTCCGGCACGCTTCTGTCGGCAGCGCTTCGCTATTGCCGCGAGCAGACCACGCCGAAACGCGTCGTCACGCTGGTCTGCGACAGCGGCAACAAATACCTGTCGAAGGTGTTCGACGACATCTGGCTGGCCGAGCAGGGCTTGGCCGACCAGGAGCAGCATGGCGATCTGCGCGACCTTGTCATGCGCTCGCCGCGCACCGGTGACATCGTCACCGTCGGCCCCGAGGAAACCCTGCTCAACGCCTATGGCCGCATGCGCCGCTCCGATGTCTCGCAGCTGCCGGTGCTCGACGACGGCAAGCTGGTCGGCATCGTGGACGAGAGCGATATCCTGGCCAAGGTCGACGGCCCCTATGACGGCCGCTGGGACCGCTTCAACGCGCCGGTGCGCACGGCCATGGCGTCCAGCCTGCACACGCTGCAGGCCAGCCAGACGCTCGATGCGCTGTTGCCTGTCTTCGACCGCAACGAGGTCGCCATCGTCTTCGATGGCGAGGAGTTCATCGGCCTGATAACCCGTATCGACCTGATCAACCATCTGAGGCGCCGCGCAAAATGACCACAGCAAGACCGCCATTGGGCAGGAACCGCCTGGCCTTTTCCACCCGCACCATCCATGGCGGCCAGAGCCACGACCCGACCACAGGCGCGGTGATGGTGCCGATCTACGCCACCTCCACCTATGGCCAGCAGTCGCCCGGCGTGCACAAGGGCTTTGAATATGCCCGCAGCCAGAACCCGACGCGCTTCGCCTTCGAGCGCGCGGTGGCCGATCTCGAAAGCGGCACGAAAGCCTTCGCCTTCGCCTCCGGCCTGGCGGCGATCGGAACGGTGTTGGAACTGCTCGATGCCGGCGCCCATATCGTCGCCACCGACGACATCTATGGCGGCTCGTTCCGGCTGATGGAGCGGGTGCGCAAGCGCTCGGCCGGCCTTGAGGTCAGCTTCGCCGACTTCACCGATCTGGCGGCGGTCGAGGGCGCGATCCGCCCCGAGACGAAACTGCTTTGGGTCGAGACGCCGACCAATCCGCTGCTGCGCGTCGTCGACCTCGAAGCGATCGCGGCGCTTGCGAAACGCAAAGGCCTGCTCACGGTCGCCGACAACACCTTTGCCAGCCCCTATATCCAGCGGCCGCTGGAGCTCGGCATCGACATCGTTGTCCATTCGACGACGAAATACCTGAACGGCCATTCCGACATGGTCGGCGGCGTGGCTGTCGTCGGCGACAACACGGACCTCGCCGACCGGCTGAAATTCCTGCAGAACGCCATCGGCGCCATTTCCGGGCCGTTCGATAGTTTTCTCGCGCTGCGCGGCATCAAGACGCTGGCGCTCAGGATGGAGCGCCACTCGGCGAACGGCCTGAAGATCGCGCAATGGCTGGAAGGTCGCAAGGATGTCCGCCGTGTCATCTATCCCGGGCTTGCCAGCCACCCGCAGCACGAGATCGCGAAGCGCCAGATGCACGCCTTCGGCGGCATGATCTCGGTCGATCTCGACCGCGATCTCGCGGGGACAAAACGCTTCCTCGAACGCACCCAGCTGTTCACGCTGGCCGAAAGCCTCGGCGGCGTCGAAAGCCTGATCGAGCACCCGGCGCTGATGACGCATGGCTCGATCCCGGCGGAAAAACGCGGCGCTATCGGCATTTCCGATTCGCTTGTGCGGTTGTCGGCCGGTATCGAGGATGGCGACGATCTGATCGCGGATCTGGAGCAGGCGTTGGGGGGTTGAAATCTTCGAGGCAATCTCGGAGATGCTCGTCACCCGTGGTGATCCTTCGCGCCCCTCTCTGTCCTGCCGGACATCTCCCCCACGAGGGGGGAGATTGGCAGCTTCGGCGCCTCGCCCTTCCTGCAACGCCGGTAATTGGCGAAAGCCGGCGTGACGTCTGATCTCCCCCCTTGTGGGGGAGATGGCCGGCAGGCCAGAGGGGGGCGCTGTCCCGCCGACATCTCGGTATGTGTGCCATTGCACACCGCGATCCACATTCTAAACTACCTTCACTTGCGATCTCCGGAGGCGTGATGCGCGTGATCGTGTTGGGTGGCGGCGTTGTCGGCGTCACCACCGCCTATCAGTTGCAGAAGGACGGGCACGAGGTCGTCATCCTCGAGCGCCAGGCACAGGTCGCTGCCGAGACCAGCTGGGGCAATGCCGGCATGATCGCGCCCGGCCATTCCTTCGTCTGGTCGTCGCCCAAGGCGCCCATGATCCTCTTGAAATCGCTGGTGCTGAAGGACCAGGCGCTGCGCTTCAAGCTCTCGGCCGATCCCAGGCTCTACAGCTGGTCCTGGCTGTTCCTGATGGAATGCACGGCCGAGAAGGCCAGGCGCAACACGCTGCTCAAGCATCGCCTTGCCGCCTATTCGCAATCGGTCCTGCACGATGTCATCGCCGACGAGCAGATAGACTATGACCGCAACGATCGCGGCATCCTCTACTTCCACCGCAGCCAGCAGGCGCTCGACAAGGGCGTCGAGCACATGAAGCTGCTGGAATCCGACGGGCAGGAGATCAGGGTGCTCGACCGCGCCGGCGTCGTCGAGCTCGACCCGTCGCTTGGCTCGGCGAAGGAAAAAATCGCCGGCGGCATCCATTGCCCGACCGACGAGACCGGCGATCCTGCAAAATTCACCCGGGCGCTTGCCGCCAAGGTCGTGGAGCGCGGCGGCGTGATCCATACGGGAACGACGATCACCGGCATCGAGGCTTCGGGCGACGGCGTCACCGAGGTGCTCACCGACAAGGGAAGCTTCAAGGGTGATGCCTATGTCCTGGCGCTCGGCTCCTACAGCCCGCTGATCGCGAAGACGATCGGCATCAGCCTGCCGATCTATCCGATCAAGGGCTATTCGCTGACCATTCCCGTCGGCAACCGGCCGCATCCGCCGACCATCGCCTCGGTCGACGAGCACAATCTGGTCGCCATCTCGCGCTTCGGCGACCGCATACGCGTCACCGCAACGGCCGAATTCGCCGGCTACGACACCAGCCACAAACCGGCCGATTTCGCCTTCATGAAGGGCGTGACGCAGCAGCTTTATCCCGAGGGCGCCGACTATGACCGCGCCGAGATGTGGGCGGGCCTGAGGCCGATGACGCCGAACAATCTGCCCGAGTTCGGACGGCGGCGCCTCGGCAACCTCTATCTCAACACCGGGCACGGCCATATCGGCTGGACCATGTCGCACGGCTCGGCCCGCATCACCGCCGATCTGATCGCCGGCCGCAAGCCGGCCATTTCGATGGATGGACTTTTGAACTGAACGCTCGGGTCCCGGACGGGAATCGACAAGAAAGGGAATGCCATGTCTGTCGGAGCAGCCCGCCTTCATTCTTCGGCACCGGTCGATCCCAAGCCAGTCGACCTCGGCATCTTGCCGTCGGAGCTCGACGGCGGCCTCGCCTCGCGCGCGGCGATCGGCCTTGCGATCCTCGCCACCGACCAGACGCTGGAGCATGAGTTCCGCGCACTGGTGCGCATTCCGGGCGTCGCCTTCTACGAGGCTCGGCTCTTCAACGACAACGACATCACGCCCGACACGCTGCGCGCCATCGGCCCGCGCATCGCGCCGACCGTCGACCTCATCCTGCCAAGCATTCCGCTCGACGTCGTCGGCTTCGGCTGCACCTCGGCCACCATGACGCTCGGCGAGGAGGCCGTGTTCGCCGAGATCAGGAAGGCGCGGCCGGGCGTCGCCTGCACCACGCCGGTCACCGGCGCGCTCGCCGCCTTCAAGGCGCTCGGCGCCAAAGGCATCGGGCTGCTGACGCCCTACGCCCCCGAAATCAACCAGGGCTTGGTCCGTTATTTCACCGGCCGCGGCCTCGACATCGCCGCCGTCGCCACCTTCGACCGGCGCGACGACCGCGAGGCGGCCCGCATCTCGCTTGCCTCGATCGAGGCGGCGGCCGAACGCATGGCGGCGACGCCGGCAGTGGACGCGATCTTCATCTCCTGCACCAGCCTGCGCGTCGCCGAGGCGGTGGCGGGGCTCGAACGGAAGATCGGCATTCCCGTCACCTCCTCCAACCACGCCATGGCCTGGCATTGCCTGCGGCTCGCCGGCATCGACGACGTCGTGCCGGCCGGCGGCAGATTGTTTGCGCTGCCAGCCGCGGGTTAACGGTTCTGGAAAAGTTTGCTTAACGCTTCGCTACTATGTCCCGCCCCCGGGAGGCAGGACAGAGTGAGCGCGATGAACGACAGCCCCGAAAAGCGCAATGAATGGCGCGCCATCCTCTACGTGCAGGCGCGTGTCGCCATCCTGTTTGTCCCGATCATCGTGAGCCTGCTGATCATCGGCGCGCTCGCCGGCAATGACCGCGACCCCGCCGCCATCGACCGGACCGTCACCAGCTCGGTGAAATAGGCGATTTGTCAGCTCCAAAGGCGAACAGATTCGACGACGACAGCTCGTGGGTCGCGCATTTGGCGCATTGATGGACGAACGACCGCGGCGTTTCTGACGCCGATTTTGAACGAGCGTCAGCGGGGTGAAGATAAGGGCAAGGACACCGTGCCGGCAGTACACGTCTTGACTGGTTCCGTGCTAACATGAGCACGAGAGGATTTTGCTTCCGGCAAGATGAACTGATCCATGTCGCGCTGCGGGGACGTTTATGAAAACAGGGTCACCGGTGAATATGCGGTGATCTTGCGCGGCACCGAAGATCGCGGCGACGGGCCCGGCATCGCCCACCTGACGGCGCGACCGGGAGCCGCGGTGGTGGGCGAACACTTCCATCCCTTTATGGTCGAAAAGTTTACCGTCCTCAGCGGCCGGCTCGATGCCCGCATCGCTGGCCGGACTCTGTCGCTCGGACCCGGACAGTCGGCCACCGCTGAGGCCGGCGTCGCGCATGACTGGTGGAATGCCAGCAAGACGGAAGAAGCGCATGTGCTGGTGGAGGTCCGACAGGCCGGCGGGGCGGCGCATATCGATCCGAATCGCTTCGAGCTTTTGATCGGAATGCTGTTCGGCCTGGCCAATGACGGTAGGGTTGACCGGAAGGGAAGGCCCTATCCTCTCCAGGCAGCCGTGATCGCCAAAGAATTCGCGGATGTCGTCGTGTTCACGCGGCCGCCTCCGGCCGTCCAGCGGATCGCAATCGGCATCCTCGCGCCGCTTGGCCGCTGGCTTGGTTACCAGGCCATCATTCCCGCCTATTGCAAGCCGCATGCGCATGTGACACCGGCTGCCTATGTGTTGGCGGCGGCAGGTCTCACATAAAATAGAGCAATTCCAGGAAAATAGCCGGCGCGACGCGCTTTAGGTTCCGACCCGCGGCGGACGGCATCTGCGGTCATGGATTTTGCCTCGCGATCGTCTCGCGCAGATCCGCCAACGAAATCCCCAACGTCATCGGATCGATGGGCGAGGGATTGAACCCCAGCGCCGCATAGAAACGTCGCGCTTCGTCCGAGATCGCGTGAGCCGGACCGCAACACACATTTCCTAGAATTGCTCTCGGCGGTCTCAAACAAACTTTGGGATTGGGCCGTTCTGCGGCGTCGTCCGCTCGCCGAGGTCGATGAACACCTCGTCGACATAGCACCAGCCCCAGCCTTCCGGCGGGTCGTAACCCTCGATGATAGGATGCTGGGTGGCATGAAAATGCTTGGTGGCGTGGCGGTTGGGCGAGTCGTCGCAGCAGCCGACATGGCCGCAGGTGCGGCAGAGCCTAAGATGCACCCACCAGGAGCCGCTCTTCAGGCATTCCTCGCAGCCGAGCGCGCTCGGCGTCACGTCCTGGATGTCGTCCGTATGCCTGCATTCGTCCATCACGATCTCCTCGCCAATTCGGGGTGACTGGCGCGGCCGCCATTTTGCGCCAGATAGGCGTGCAGCGCCGCAACCACCTGGGCGCATTCGCCGACGGCAGCGGCGACGCGCTTGGTCGAGCCGCAGCGCACGTCGCCGATGGCGAACACACCGCTGCGGCTGGTCTCCATCGGGCCGTGTCCCGGCGCCACGTCCGCTCCGGTGCGGACAAAACCCTTGGCGTCGAGCGCCACGTCGCAGCGCGTCAGCCAGTCGGTATTCGGGTCGGCGCCGATGAACAGGAAGACATGGCGGATGGGGCGCGTCGTCGCCACGCCGGTCGCCCGGTTGCGCCACCGCACTTCCTCCAGATTGCCTTCGTGGCCGTCCAGCGCCTCGATCTCGGTCTCGGGCAGCACTTCGATGTTCGGCTGCGCCTCGATGCGCTCGACCAGATAGCGCGACATGGTGGCGTCGAGGCTGTCGCGACGCGCCAGCAGCGTCACCTTGCGCACCTGGCTCGCCAGATAGACCGCCGCCTGGCCGGCCGAATTGCCGGCGCCGACCAGCGCCACCTCCTGGTCCCGGCAAAGCCGTGCCTCGATCGGCGAGGCCCAATAATGCACGGACGTCCCCTCGAACTGCGCCAGGTTGGCGATGTCGAGGCGGCGGTAGCGTGCGCCGCTGGCGATCACCACGGTGCGGGCGCGCACGGCCTCGCCGTCGCCGACGTCGAGCCGGTAGCCGGTCATGTCGTCGGCGGCGCCGAGCAATTTGGCTTCATCGGGGATCACCACCTCGACGCCGAATTTTTGCGCCTGGTTATAGGCGCGCGCCATCAGCGCCATCCCCGTGATGCCGGTCGGGAAGCCGAGATAGTTCTCTATTCGTGAGGAAGCACCTGCTTGGCCACCGAAGGCGCGGCAGTCGAACACGATCGTCGACAGCCCTTCGGAGGCGGCGTAGACCGCGGCCGCCAACCCCGCCGGTCCCGCGCCGACGATGGCCACGTCGTAGACCTTGTCGGCATCGACCGGCCGCAGCAGGCCGACGCAGCGGGCAAGGTCGCCCTCGCCCGGATTGTGCAGCAGCTTGCCGTTCGGACAGAGCACGATCGGCAGATGGTGCGGATCGACATGAAAACGCTCGATCAACGTCTTGGCGCAGGGGTCGATGTCGGAATCGAGAGCGCGGTGCGGCAGGCCGCTGCGGCGCAGAAATCCCTCAAGCCGCAGCACGTCGCCATTGCCCGGAGGGCCGATGACGATCGGTCCGCTGATACCGCTCTCGAGCAGGCCGACGCGGCGCAGGATCAGCGCCCGCATGACGCGCTCGCCGAGATTCGCCTCCTGCACCATCAGATCGCGCAGCCGCTGCGAGGGGATGACGATCGCCTCGACCGGCTCGGCCGCCTCCGCACTGACCAGCGACGGTCGGCTCGAAAGCTGCGCCAGCTCGCCGATGAAGTTGCCGGCGCCGTAGGTGATGATCGCCTCGCGCGAGCCGAGCCCGCCAGCCTGCGTGATGTCGACCTTGCCCGACAGGATGAGGATCAGCCCGGGCGAGACCGTGCCGGCGGTGACGATATGCTCGCCGGCGGCATAGCTGCGCGCTTCGCCGAAACGACGCATGCGCTCGATATCCGCGTCGGCGAGCACGGGGAACATCTGGTCGCGGCGGGCGGCAATGGTCGGACTGACGGAGAGGGCCATGGGGCGGACCGTAGCGTCATGGCCCCCGGGTTTGAAGCGGTTTGTTCGGGGACTGGTCGGAAGAGGAGGTTGGCTGCAGACGGTGCCGGCGGCCCCCCTTCGCTCTTGGAACTCCGGGATAGCCTGCCATCCGAAGCTCGAAGAGCGAAGGATGGTGCCCAGAAGAGGACTCGAACCTCCACTCCTTGCGGAACACGGACCTGAACCGTGCGCGTCTACCAATTCCGCCATCTGGGCTGGTGGGCGCTCATGTAAGCGGGCAAACGATATGTGTCAACGCGCTTTTTTCACCAGCGTTGGCGCTGCCCCTCATTGCCCCCTGGCCGCGGCGCCGGCGCCCTTCTTGCAACGCCTCACCCCTCCAGCACTTCCTTCGAGGCCACCGTCGAATCGGCGTTGAGCTTGTAGATCACCGGCACGCCGGTGCCGAGCTCGAGCTTGACGATTTCCTCGCCGCTCTTGCCGTCCAGCGCCATGATCAGCGCGCGCAGCGAATTGCCGTGGGCTGCGACCAGCACCGTTTCGCCGCGCAGCACATGCGGCTGCACGTCGTGCAGGTAGTAGGGCCATACGCGCGCGCCGGTGTCCTTCAGGCTCTCGCCGCCGGGCGGCGCGACGTCATAGGAGCGGCGCCAGATATGCACCTGCTCCTCGCCCCATTTCTTGCGCGCGTCGTCCTTGTTGAGGCCGGAAAGGTCGCCATAGTCGCGTTCGTTGAGCGCCTGGTCGCGGATGGTCTTCAGATCGCCCTGGCCGACCACGTCGAGGATGATCTGGCAGGTCTTCTGCGCCCGCTTCAGCGCCGAGGTGTAGGCGATGTCGAACTTCAGGCCGCGCGCCTTCAGCTTCTCGCCCGCGGCGAGCGCTTCCGCATTGCCCTGCTCGGTCAGACCCACGTCGCGCCAGCCGGTGAACAGGTTCTTCAGGTTCCATTCGCTCTGGCCGTGGCGCACGAGCACGAGAGTTCCCGACATGTTTGCTCCTCTAGGGTTTGAGCAATTCCGGGAAAACTGTGCAGCCGTCCGGAATTGCGCGAGAACGAAATACGACAGGATGCCTCAGCTCAGGCCGAGCACGTCCCGCATGGAATAGAGCGCGGGTTTCTTCGCGCGGGCCCAAAGCGCCGCTTTTACGGCGCCGCGGGCGAAGATCGCCCGGTCCTCGGCCTGGTGGGAGAGCGTGATGCGCTCGCCGGTGCCGGCAATGATCACGCTGTGCTCGCCGACCACCGAGCCGCCGCGTAAGGTGGCGAAGCCGATCGTGCCGGCCTTGCGCACGCCGGTATGGCCGTCGCGCGCCCGCACGCTGTTGTCCTCGAGCGCGATCCCCCTGCCCTTCGCCGCCGCCTCGCCGAGCAGCAGCGCCGTGCCGGACGGCGCGTCGACCTTGTGCTTGTGGTGCATCTCCAGGATCTCGATGTCGAAATCCTGCGGCTCGAGCGCGCGGGCCGCCTGCTCCACCAGCACTGCCAGAAGATTGACGCCGAGGCTCATATTGCCGGACTTGACGATCGTCGCGTGGCGCGCCGCCGCCGCGATCTTCGCGTCGTCGTCCGCCGAGCAGCCGGTGGTGCCGATGACATGGACGATGCGCGCCTGCGCGGCGTAGCCGGCGAATTCGACGCTAGCGGCCGGCGCCGTGAAGTCCAGAACGCCGTCGGCCTTGGCGAAGGCCGGCAGCGGGTCGTCGGCAATCGGCACGTTGATGATGCCGATGCCGGCAAGCTCACCGGCATCCTTGCCGAGATAGGGCGAGCCCGGCCGTTCGACCGCTCCGGCGACACGCGCGCCGGGCATGGAATGGATGGCGCGGATCAGCGTCTGGCCCATCCGGCCGGCGGCGCCCACCACCACCAGGCCCATATCGCCCGTTTCGCTCATGCGTTTCTCCCGACGACCTTCTTCGCGCGGCTGCGCGGCAACGGAGTTTGGCCCGAAGTCTGGCTTGCCTTGGCGTCATCGACAAGCCCCAGCCCCTTGTTGCCCTGGACCCGGTGGAAACGGGCATAGACGCTGTGCGGGTCGGCCATCAGCGAGGCATGCGTGCCTTCCTCGACCAGCCGGCCCTCTTCCAGCACGATGATGTGGTCGGCATTGACCACCGTCGACAGGCGGTGCGCGATGACGATGGTGGTGCGCCCTTCCATGACATGGGTCAGCGCCTCCTGGACGCGCGCTTCCGCCTCGTTGTCGAGCGCCGAAGTCGCCTCGTCGAGCAGCAGGATCGGCGCCTGGCGCACGATGGCGCGGGCGATCGAGACGCGCTGGCGCTGGCCGCCCGACAGCGTCACGCCGTTCTCGCCGACCGGCGTGTCGTAGCCCTGAGGCTGCTGGCTGATGAACTCGTCGGCGGCCGCCTGTTTCGCCGCCAGCTCGATCTCGGCGTCGCTGGCGGAGAGCCGGCCGTAGCGGATGTTGTCGCGGATCGTGCCTTCGAAGAGATAGGGCGCCTGCGAGACATAGGCGATCGAGCCGCGCAGCGACTGCTTGGTCACCTTGGCGATGTCCTGGCCGTCGACCACGATGCTGCCTTGGTCGACGTCGTAGAAGCGCTGCAAGAGCGCCACCAGCGTCGACTTGCCGGCGCCGGACGCGCCGACGATCGCCGTGACCTTGCCGGCGCCGGCGGTGAAGCTCAGGTTCCTGAGCACCGGCATGTCGGCGGAATAGCCGAACGAGACGTTATTGAAGCGCACCTCGCCGCTGGTGATTTTCGCCTCGACGGCGTCGGGCGCGTCCTCCTGCTGCGGCTCGAGGTCGAGCAGCTCGTAGATCATGCGGGCGTTGACCAGGGCCCGCTCCATGCCGACCTGCATGCGCGCCAGTCGCCTTGCCGGATCGTAGGCGAGGATCAGCGCGGTGATGAAGGAGAAGACCGCGCCAGGCGGCTGGCCGAGAACCAGCGCGCGATAGCCGGAATAGGCGATGACGGCGGTGACGGCGAGACCGGCCAGCATGTCGGAGATGGGCGACAGCCGCTCCGAGACGCGGGCGATCTTGTTGCTGCGTTGCTCCGCCGTGTCCGCCATGTGGTCGATGCGCCGCGCCAGCTCTCCCTCCATGGTGAAGGCCTTGACGATGGCGATGCCTTGCGTGGCCTCCTGGATGGCGCCGATCAGCCGGGAATTGATCAGTACGGATTCACGGTTGATTTGCCGCACGCGACGGGTGATGTAGACCACGGCCCAGATCAGCGGCGGCCCGATCAGCAGCGAACTCAGCGACAACACCGGGTCCTGGTAGATCATGAGGCCGACGAGGCCGACCAGCGTGACCGCGTCGCGGGTGATCGACGTCAGGGTCAGCGACAGCAGGTCGCGAATGCCGCCGACATTCTCGTTGACCTGCGCCGCCAGTCGGCCCGAACGCGTGTCGTTGAAGAAGCCGACGCCGAGCTTCATCAGGTGGTCGAAGATGCGCTTCTGGTAGCGCGCCACCAGATTGTTGCCGATCTTGGCCAGCGCCACTGCCTGGCCGTAGCCGGCGAAGCCGCGCAGCACGAAGGCTCCCATGAAGCCTGCGCAAATCCACACGATCGCGTCGCCACGCCGCTCGTAGAATATCTGGTTGACCATCGGCGCCATGACCCAGGCCGAGAACGCCGTCGTGGCCGAGACCAGCAGCGAGCAGGCGATGACGACGACATAGGACCAGCGATGGTCACGGCCGTTCTCGGCGAGAATACGGCGGAGCACCGCATTGACCTCGCCGGGCCGGGCCTTTTGCTTGTTTGGGGTTTGAAGTGTCAAATCGGGAGCGCTTCGTGGTTCTCACAGGACGGGGCAGCTTTTTCGGCCCCCTCTTAGCGCCCCGGCTACGGCTTGCCTATGGCAAAACTTCGTCGCGGCGTCGCGGAAGCGGCGGAGGATGATTTTGGAGGGGGGTGCTTGGCACAGGCCTTTCAGACAGGTCCCGGACGAAACTCCGCCCTGAGCTGGACCTCGGCCAGCCTCACGTCCGCCAGTGCCGCCCCGCCGTCTGGACGCCGAACAGCGACGGGGTCCTGGCATAGGCGGCGAGACCAAGCAGCGCCGCCAGCGGATGGGTGATGACATAGACCGGCATCGCGCGCATCAGCGCGCTGTGCGGCGCCTTGTCCTCGAAAGCGGCGCGGAAATTGCCGGCTTTCAGCGCCGGCACGATCTTCTGCGCGATGCCGCCGGTGAGAAAAACGCCGCCGCGGCTCATGAACACCAGCGCCAGATCACCCGCGGTGCGGCCGAGGCAGGTGACGAACAGCGACAGCGCCTCTTCCGCCACCGGATCGGATTTGGCGAGCGCCGCCGCGGTGACCTCGGCCGGCGTGGTGAAGGGCGCCGGCTTTGCGTCGGCCTTGGCCACGGCGCGATAGACGTTGACCAGCCCGCGGCCGCACAGGATCTGCTCGCCGGAGATGCGGCCCTCGAGCTTCTCGATATGCGGAAAAACCTCGAAATCGCGCGGCGTGCGCGGGCCGATATCCATATGCCCGCCCTCACCCGGGACCGGTATCCAATGGCGAAGCGCGTAGATCAGCCCGGCGACGCCGAGCCCGGTTCCTGGGCCGAGCACGACCCGGCCGGCACTGGGTTCCGGCGTGCCGCCGCCGATCTTCTCCATATGCTCTTCGCCGAGCGCCACCACGGCCAGCGCCTGTGCCTCGAAATCGTTGAGCACCACGATCTCGCTTAAGCCCAGATTGGCAAACATCTGGTGCGGTTTGACCACCCAGGGGCAGTTGGTGAGCCGGATCTCGTCGCCGTCGACGGGGCCGGCGACAGCCAGCACCGCAGAATTCGGCTGGATCGACGAGCGGTTGAGCACCGCCGCCTGGATCGCGTCGTCGATGGTCTTGAAATTGGCGGTCTGGACGATCTGCGGCTCGGTCGCTTCCGAATTGGCGTCGAGCACGATCGAGAAACGCGCATTGGTGCCGCCGATGTCGCCGATCAGGACCGGAAACCGCAACGCTGTATCGTCTTCGCCAACCATGCTCTTTGTTCGCCCCGTTCCGGCCAACCGCCGTTTGTCTGTTTGTTGAACTAGCGCATGGGCTGGCAAAGGGAAAGCGGCTCTGACCGCTTCGCGGCCATCTCCCCCTCGAGGGAAGAATTTGTACAGGCTGGCCTCAGTTCCCCGGCCTCGGCCGCGGCAGCGGGATGCCGATCGAAGGTGTGGGAGCGAAGGCGCTGGCCTGGGCCGGCAGCGTCGCCGCGCCGCTGGAGATCGTCTCGGCCGGCACGGTCGGTTCCGGCTTGGCCGCCGCGACCGCCGCCGCGCCGCCGCCCTGATAAGTGACGGCCGCGAGCGAGGGCGCGTCCGGCGCTGCAAGCACCGCCTGGCACTCTTTCGGCAAATTGGCCATGGTCATCAGGTCGCGGGCCTTCGGCGCATCCGGGTTCTTGTTCGGGCGCCAGGGCTCCTCGGTGAACCACCAGGCCAGCGGCTTGCCGCAGCCGTCGTCGTCGGGCGTCGCCTCCTGTGCCTTGCAGCCGGGCGAGCCAGGCTGGCAGCCGATGCGCATGTGGAAATGATAGTCATGGCCCCAGAACGGGCGGACCTTGCGCAGCCAGGATCGGTCGCCGGTGACCGTATCGCAAAGTTTCTTTTTGATGCCCGGATTGACCAGGATGCGCTCGACTTCCGGGTAGCTCGCCGCGCGCTTGAGCAGTCGCGTATGCGCCGGCGTCCACAGCGCGTCCTTCACCAGATGCGTCTTCTCGTCGACCATCAGCGTGGCGCTCATGTTCTCGCGCTCGGCAAACGTCAACGGGCGCCTCGGCATCGGCGTCAGCCAGATGTCGGCGTCGAGGCCGATCTGGTGCGAGGCGTGGCCGGTCATCATCGGCCCGCCGCGCGGCTGCGAGACGTCGCCGATCAAAAGCCCCGGCCAGCCGTCCGCATGGGCGTCGCGCGCGAGCTTTTCGATCAGCGCGATCATCGCCGGATGACCCCAGCGACGATTGCGCGACGGGCGCATCACTTCCCAACTCGGTCCGTCCATCGGCAGGGCGACGCCGCCGGTAAAGCAGCCTTTGGAGTAGAAGCCGAAGGATTGCGCGGGTGCTACCGCCGGCAGCTTCTTGGCGCCGAACAGGTCTTTTGCACGCGGTTCTGCCGAAATCGCGGCCGCCGCCAGCGCGGCCAAAGCCATGAGCGCAAGCGCGGCGGTCAGGAACGGCTTCCTGTCGGGCAGCGATCGCAACGTCATCAGGTCGGGTCCCTCTCCAGTGGCGCGACGCAATCTCGGGCGCTTTAGGCGCGAATCATAACATGCCATGCGCGCCGCTTCGATCACGAGCGGTTCATCGGGCTGCGCGGCTCTCCGTCCCGCCAGTTGCCGTCGGCCCACATCCGCTCCAGCGCCACCCGGTAGTTCGGCAAGCGGAAGCTGTAGCCGGCCGCCTTGATCGCCTTGTTGGCGACGCGCTTGTTCTCGCCATAAAAGGAACGCGCCATGGGCGAAAGTTGGGCGGTCTCGAAAGGAATTTCCGGCGGCGGCTCGACACCCATCAGCCCGGCCGCATAGGCGACGACGTCCTGCGGCGGCGCCGGCTCGTCGTCGGTGACATTGAAGATGCCGCCGAGATTGCGTTGCGCCAGATGCCAGAGCGCGCCGGCGATGTCGTCGCAATGGATGCGGTTGAACACCTGGCCGGGCTTGACCAGCCGCCTTGCGGTGCCGTCCTCGAGATTGACCAGCGCGTTGCGGCCCGGCCCGTAAATGCCGGACAGCCGCAGGATCGCCACCGGTTTTTCGATCTCCCGACCGAGCGTCAGCCAGTCCTGTTCGGCCGCCACCCGCATCGTCGAGCGCTTCGACACTGGTTTGCAGTCGGCGCCCTCATCCACCCAGGCCCCGCCATGGTCGCCATAGACGCCGACAGTGGAAAGGTAGCCGATCCATTCGAGCGCCGGCATCTTTGTCCGGATCGCCTCGCCGGCGGCGTTGAGCACAGCATCGCCAGCTTCGTCCGGGGCGACCGAGACGATGAGATGCGTCGTTTGCCGAAGGGCATCGCCGATCTCGGGGGTCAGCGATCCGTCGAAATGAAGCGGCTCGATGCCTGCTTGCTTCAACGCCTCGAATTTTCCCGGCGAGCGGGTCGTGCCCAGGATCGGCGCGTTCTGGCTGTTGGCCCGGGCGAAGGCCTTGCCGGAATAGCCGGCGCCGAAGATGAAGAACCGTTTTTCACCCATCAGGAATCCTCTGCATGATCCGGCAGCGCCGAAAGCCATTCGTCGCGCACCGCGCTGTCGTCTTCGGTCTCTAGGGCCGACGCGGCGAGCTCCGCAAAATCGCGCCGCGGCGCCAGGCGCGATAGCGCCCATACTGCCGCACCCCGCACCAGCGGGGAGTCATCATGGATCAGGCCGCGCACGACGGGCGCCAGCGCCGCATCGCCGGAGTTGCCGGCGGCGATCAGCACGTTGCGGATGAAACGGTCGCGGCCGATGCGCTTGATCGGCGAGCCCGAGAAGAAGGACCGGAACGCCGCATCGTCGAGCGCGAGCAGTTCCGAAAGCTTCGGTTCGCGCAGGTCCTCGCGCGCGGCAAGCTTGGCCTCCGAGGCGACGCTGGCGAATTTGTTCCACGGACAGGCGGCCAGGCAATCGTCGCAGCCATAGATGCGGTTGCCGATCTTTTCGCGAAATTCGCGTGGGATCGGCCCCTTGTTCTCGATTGTGAGGTAGGAGATGCAGCGCCGCGCATCGAGCCGGTAAGGCGCCGGGAAGGCATCGGTCGGGCAGACGTCGAGACAGGCGCGGCAGGAGCCGCAATGGTCGATCTCCGCTGTGTCCGGCTCGAGCTCGGCCGTCGTGAAGATGGTGCCGAGGAACAGCCACGAGCCATGCGCGCGGCTCACCAGATTGGTGTGCTTGCCCTGCCAGCCGAGCCCGGCGGCTTCCGCCAGCGGCTTTTCCATCACCGGGGCCGTGTCGACGAAGACTTTGACGTCGCCACCCGCCCGCGCGACGATCTTGCCGGCGATCTCCTTCAGCCGGCCCTTCATCACGTCGTGATAGTCGCGGTTTTGCGCGTAGACCGAGATCGCGCCGCGATCGCGTTTTTGGAGAATATTGCACGGGTCGCGGTCCGGCCCGTAATTCATCGCCAGAACGATGATCGAGCGCACCTCCGGCCACAGCGTCGAAGGCTCGGACCGGCGCAGAACCGTCTCTGCGATCCACTCCATCGAGCCGTGAAAGCCGTCGGCGACGAATTCGGCCAGTCGCGCCGGCGCCAGCGGGATCGCGTCCGGCCTGGTCACCGCGATCGCCTCGAAGCCGGCGCGGCGTGCTTCCGCGTCGATCAGCGCGCGCAGCTTCTTCTTGTCAGAAGTCGAGGTCCGCATAATGCGATACCGGCGACAGGCCGCGCACCCGGTCGGTGAGCAGCGGCCGGAACGACGGCCGTGATTTCACGCGTGTATACCATTCGCGCGCCGCCGAGTGCTCGCGCCAGTCGATCTCGCCGAGATAGTCGAGCACCGAAAGCGTCGCCGCCGCAGCGAGGTCGGCATAGGTCACCTTGTTGCCGGCGAGCCAGTGGCGCGTGCCGGCCAGCCAGTTGGTGTATTTCATATGCTGGCGGATATTGGCGCGCGCGGCGCGGATCGCCGCCGAATCGGGCGAGCCGCCGCCCGCCGTCTCCGGCATGACCGGCTTCAGCACGCGCTCGCGCACCAGATGGCGGGTGACCTCGCTTTCGGCCTTGCTGAGATACCAGTCGGTCAGCCGGCGGATTTCGGCACGCTGCATCGGATCCTCGGCGAACAGCCGCTTGTCGCGCTTCAGCACCCCACGCGTCTCGTCGAGATATTCGGCGATCACCATGGCGCCGACGATCGGCACATCGCCTTCGGCAAGCAGGATCGGCAGCGTGCCGGCCGGGTTGAGCGCCAGAAACTCCTTGCGCCGCGTCCAGGGCTTTTCCTCGATCAGCGCCAGCTCCTCGCCATACTCGCCGAAGGCGAGGCGCACGAACCGGCAGGTGGCGAACATCGGATGGTGGAAAAGCGTCAGCATGGTTCCGCGATGATAGGGCGCACTGGCGAATCGCCCCCTGCGCCGGTAAGTCTTGGCGGCCCGTCATGCGGCCGTCACGGTGTTGCGACCTATAGGGGGACTTCCGCGCCGTGACAAGCAAGCCGTTGTCTTCAGCTATCCCGAAATCTGAGGTTGCCATGGAAAGTCAGACCATCGTCGAAGCGCTGCTGCTTGGGCTGCTGGAGGGCCTGACCGAATTCATCCCCGTCTCCTCGACCGGCCATATCCTGCTCGCCGGCCATTTTCTCGGTTTCCATTCGACCGGCAAGGCGTTCGAAATCCTGATCCAGCTCGGCGCGATTCTTGCCATCCTCAGCGTTTATTTCAGCAAGCTCTGGCAGATGCTGATCAAACTGCCCAGCGACCCGCAGACCCGGCATTTCGTCATCGGCATCCTGATCGCCTTCCTGCCGGCGGCGGTCATCGGCGCGCTGGCGCACGACTTCATCAAGACCTTCCTGTTCGAATCGCCACGGCTGATCTGCATCATGCTGATCATCGGCGGCGTGGTGCTGCTTGCCGTCGACCGCATGAACCTAAAGCCTGTCCATCACGACGTCGAGCGTTTCCCGTTGAGCCTTTATCTCAAGATCGGCCTGTTCCAGTGCCTGTCGCTCATCCCCGGCACCTCGCGCTCGGGCTCGACGATCGTCGGCGCGCTGCTGATGGGCGTCGACAAGCGCGCGGCGGCAGAGTTCTCCTTCTTCCTCGCCATGCCGACGATGGTCGGGGCTTTCGCCTTCGACCTCTTCAAGAACCGCAACGTGCTGACCTCGGCCGACCTGCCGATCATCGCTATCGGCTTCGTCGCCGCCTTCGTCAGCGCCCTGATCGTGGTCCGCTTCCTGCTCGATTACGTCTCGCGCAAAGGCTACGCGCTGTTCGGCTGGTGGCGCCTGGTGGTCGGCGGGTTTGGGCTGGTGGCGCTGATGATCTGGGGGTGAGAGCGCAGACCTTCTACTGCTCAGTCGAGTTCCTTCGCTGTCCCGCCGACGCTTCGCAGGAAGCAGCCTGACAAAGCCACTCAATTCCTTCCATAAAACGCATTTTCGACATGTACCGGCCAGCGCCAGGGCAGCACCGCCACCATGTCGAAGCGCACCGAAAGCTGGCCGTAATCCGGCTGGCGCGACAGCCACAGGTCGGCGGCGCCCTCGATGCGCCGTTCCGACGCGTGGGCGATCGCCTCCATGGCTTCCATCAGCGTGCGTCGCGCCTTGACCTCGACGAACAGCACCAGGTCGCCGCGCCGGGCGATCAGGTCGATCTCGCCGAGCTTTGTGCGATGGCGGCGGGCGAGAATGCGATAGCCCTTCAGCATCAGCGCCAGCGCCGCCAGCCACTCGCCGCGATGGCCGCGCCGATAGGCCTTGCGGCGATGACCGACAGTGCGTTCAGCCATCTTTTGCTTGACCATGATCTTATCCAAAAACCGGCTTCCACTTTTTGGGATCATGGTCTGTCCTTCAGCTCGAGCAGCCGCCGGTAAAGCGCCTGCTTCTGCCCGCCGGTCATCTTCGCCGCTTCCGCCGCCGCCTTGGAGGCCGGCATTTCGGCAACCAGCGACAACAGCAGCCGGTCGATATCGGCTGGCTGGTCTTCCCCCGCCTCCGGCGGGCCGACGCAGATGACGATTTCGCCCTTCGGCGTGTCGGCCGCCGCATAGTGGTCGGCAAGCTCGCCGAGCGCGCCCGTCCGCATTTCCTCGAATGCCTTGGTCAGCTCGCGGCCGATCGCGCCTCGCCGCGTGCCGCCGAGCGCCTCGACCATCGCGCCAAGCGTCTCCGCCAGCCGCCGCGCCGACTCGTAGAAGATCAACGTTGCCGGCACCTGCCTGAGGCTTTCGAGCTTGGTCAGCCGCTGGCCTGCCTTGGTGGGCAGGAAACCGGCGAACAGGAAGGCATCGGACGGCAGGCCGGAGGCCGTCAGCGCGGCAAGCGCTGCCGACGGCCCCGGTACCGGGACGACGCGGATGCCGCGCTCCAGCGCCTCGCCGACCAGCCGGTAGCCGGGATCGGAGACCAGCGGCGTGCCGGCATCCGAGATCAGCGCCACGCTTTGCCCCGCGGTCAGTGCCTCGATCAGCTTCGGCCCGGCCTCGGCGGCATTGTGCTCGTGATAGGCCGTGGTGCGGCGGCGGATGCCGTAGCGTTCGAGCAGCACGCGCGAGACGCGGGTGTCCTCGCAGGCGACCATATCGGCGGCGGCCAGCGTCTCCAGCGCCCGCAGCGTGATGTCGGCGAGATTGCCGATCGGCGTGGCCACCAGATAGAGCGCCGGCGCCAGTGGCCGCGCCGGCATCTCGGTCTGCCCGATCAGGTAGCTGCGTTTGTCACCGGTCAAGGATCGCCCTCCATCCGAGCGTTTTCCGGAAAGCTGGGTAGCGGTTTTTTCGCCCGGAATTGCGCAAGAACAAGTCTGTTTGGCACGGCTCACGCGCGGTTGCAAAACGTGAAGTCGAGGAAAGGAAATCGCCATGCCTTCGCCACAGTGAGGAACGAAACCGGCAGCGGCCGATTTAATCCCTGATTCCCGGGAGGAGGCAGGACCGGACGATGCCCAATCGCTTCGACATTTTCATAAGCCGACTTGAAAGCAAAACCGCCCGCGAGGGCATCCCCCCACATCCGATCGCCGCCCAGCCCGGCGCCCGCCGCGACAAGACTGACACGAAGCCGGTCCGTTCAGACGAGGCGCATGCGGAAAAGACCCGCGGCAAGCACCGCCAGAAGCACGACGCGTGATTGGATAGTAGGACGCTCTCCCTCTGATGTAGCGTTCCTTCGCGCCCCCCTCTGTCCTGCCGGACATCTCCCCCACGAGGGGGGAGATTGGCAGCTCCGCCGCCCCGCTTGTCCTTCCGACGTTGGCGATTGGCGAAAGCCGATATGACATCTGATCTCCCCCCTTGTGGGGGAGATGGCCGGCAGGCCAGAGGGGGGCGCTGTCCCGCCGACGCCATGAGTGTCGTCCCTACAGCAAAAGCCTACCGCGCCAAGTCCGCCACCACCGCATCGAGCACGATCATGCCGGCGGTCGTGGCGCGCAGGCGTGCATTGCCGACCGGCGCAACCAGACCTTCTTCCTGCAGCACCGACAACCTGTCGCTCGACAGGCCGCGCCCGGCAAACGTCTCGTAGCGCTGCAGATCGATGCCTTCGGCAAGCCGCAGTCCCATCAGCAGGAACTCGTCGGCCTCTTCCGCGCGCGTCAGCACCTCGCCGCCGGTGACGCCGTGGCTCCTGGCCTCGACCAGATTGAGCCAGGTCTCCGGCATTCTTTCCGCGATCGTCACGGTGCGGCGGCCGTTCTCGACGAAACGGCCATGCGCGCCCGGTCCGACGCCGACATATTCGCCGTAGCGCCAGTAGGTCAGATTGTGGCGGCTCTCGGCGCCCGGCCGCGCGTGGTTGGAGATCTCATAGGCCGGCAGGCCATGCGCCGCGGTCACTTCCTGCGTCAGCGCATAAAGGTCGGCGGCATGGTCGTTGTCGGGCAGGACGAACTTGCGCGCCGCATGCAGCGCATGGAAGGGCGTGCCCTCCTCGATGGTCAGCTGGTAGAGCGAGAGGTGGTCGGCGGCGTGGCCGATCGCTTCCTCGAGCTCCGCCCGCCAGGCGTCGGGCGTCTGGCCCGGCCGCGCATAGATCAGGTCGAAGGAAAGCCGCGGAAAGATTTCCCGGGCGAGTCCAATCGCATGCAGCGCCTCCTCGACATTGTGCAGCCGGCCGAGGAAGCGCAGGTCCTTGTCGTTCAGCGCCTGCACGCCGAGCGACACGCGGTTGACCCCGGCCGCGCGATAGCCGCGGAAACGCTCGGCCTCGACCGAGGAAGGGTTGGCCTCCAGCGTCACCTCGATGCCGGCGGGCACCGTCCAGTTCTTCGCCACCGCCTCCAGCACCGCGCCGACCGTTTCCGGCTGCATCAGCGACGGCGTGCCGCCGCCAAGAAAGATGCTGGTCACCTCGCGCGCGCCGGTGCGCTCGCGCATCGTCGCCAACTCCGTCTCGAAGGCGCGGGCAAATCGCTCCTGGTCGACCGGCTGGTGGCGGACATGGCTGTTGAAGTCGCAGTAAGGGCACTTGGCCGCGCAAAACGGCCAATGGATATAGACCCCGAAGCCGGGGCTGCGATCGAGCGGCATGCTCTGGCCGGTTCCGATCATTCCGAACCTTGCCTTGTCAAATCCAATCGGGCCAAATCCAAGCGAGCTTGCGCGAATTTCTGGAAGGCGCGGGCGCGATGCGACAGCGCCGTCGCCTGGCCCGGCTTCCAGCCATGCTTTTGCTCGGCACTCATCTCGCCGAACGTCTTGTCGAAGCCGTTGGGCAGAAACACCGGATCGTAGCCGAAGCCGAGCGTGCCGCGCGGCGGCCACACCAGCGTGCCTTCGGCCTCGCCGCGGTAATATTCGGCGTCGCCATCCGGGAAGGCGAGGCAGATGACCGCGACGAAGCGGCCGCTGCGCTGCGCCGGCTCGGTCGCGCCGACCTCCTGCAATGCCGTTTCGGTCCTGCGCATGGCCATGCCGAAATCCCTGCTGCCGTCCGCAGTCTCGGCCCAGTTGGCGGTGTAGACGCCGGGCGCGCCGTCGAGCGCGTCCACGCATAGCCCTGAATCGTCCGACAGCGCCGGCAGGCCGGTTGCCTTGGCGGCCGCGTATGCCTTGATATAGGCGTTCTCCTCGAAGGTCGTCCCGGTCTCGTCCGGTTCCGGCAGGCCGTATTCCTTGGCCGATTTCGCCTCGAAGCCGAACGGCGCCATCAGGTCGGCGAATTCGCGCAGCTTGCCTTCATTGTGGCTGGCGACGACGATCTTTTGTCCGTTCAATGAATGCATCACAGGCCCCAGATCCTTGGCTCGGCGAACTCGATTGAATTGCCCGAAGGGTCGCGGATATAGATCGAGTGTCCGCCCTGCGGCCATTCGAAATCGCTTTCGATGGCGATGTTCTTCGCAGCCAGATGCTTGCGCCATTCCGCGATCTCTTCGGCGCTCGCGGTGAAGCAGAGATGGCCCTCGCCGACCGTGCCGTGCGGCGGCACCTTCAGCCTGGCATCCGGCGCCGGCGGGATCTTGGTCGCCTCGGCGTTGAAAAGAAGCAGCACGCCGTTGCCGCATCGGAAGAACACATGGCGGCCTTCGACCTTGCCCACCGGCTCGAGGCCGAGGATGTCGCGGTAAAAGGATTCGGCGGCATTGAGATCAGTAGCGTAGAGCGCGGATTCCAAAATCGCAGAGGGCTTCACGAGGCACCCCCCTCTGGCCCGCCGGCCATCTCCCCCACAAGGCGGGAGATTGGCAGCTCCGCCGGCGGCATCTCAACGTTGATGGTTGGCGAAACCCAAGGTGACATCCAATCTCCCCCCTTGCGGGGGAGATGGCCGGCAGGCCAGAGGGGGGTGTGAAGGATCGCCAACCTCATTCGTTCTTCTCTGCGGCGCCCTACGCCACCGCCATCTGCTGCAAACTCACCAGCCGCGAAATGCCCTTCTTGGCGAGCGCCATCAGCGCGGCAAACTGCTCCTCGGAAAAAGGCTCGCCTTCGGCGGTGCCCTGGATCTCGACGATGCCGCCCTTGCCGGTCATGACGAAATTGGCGTCGGTGCCGGCCGAGGAATCCTCGAGATAGTCGAGATCGATGACCGGCTGGCCGTCATGGATGCCGCAGGAGATCGCGGCGACATGGTCCTTCAAAACCTTGGAGACGCTCACCATCTGGCGCGCCTCCATCCAGCGCAGGCAATCGTAGAGCGCTACCCAGCCGCCGGTGATCGAGGCCGTGCGGGTGCCGCCGTCGGCCTGGATGACGTCGCAGTCGACGGTGATCTGCTGTTCGCCCAGCGCCTGCAGGTCGACCACCGCCCGCAGGCTCCGGCCGATCAGTCGCTGGATCTCCAGCGTGCGGCCGCCCTGCTTGCCGGCGGAGGCCTCGCGCCGCATGCGCTCGCCGGTCGAACGCGGCAGCATGCCGTATTCGGCCGTCACCCAGCCCTTGCCGGAATTGCGCATCCAGGCCGGCACTTTTTCCTCGAGGCTGGCCGTGCACAGCACATGCGTGTCGCCGAACTTCACCAGGCATGAGCCTTCGGCATGCTTGGAGACGCCGCGCTCGAAGGAGATGGCGCGCATTTCATCGGCTTGGCGTTTGGAGGGGCGCATAGAGGCTCTTTCCGTTCTTCTTTTGGATTCGTCGGCGGCTTGTAGACGCATGCGGCCTTACGCGCAAAGGAAAAGGGGGCGCAAAGGAAAACGGGGCCGGGTTGCCATCGAGACGGGAGTCTATATCTTTTAACAGGAGGTTCTGGCTGGAATGAACAAGGCAGTCGATCCGGCTTCGCAGCCGCCCGTGCTTCAGTCGCTCGACATGCGGTCGCGCGACATCTTCAGGCGCATTGTCGATTCCTATCTGCGCGACGGCGAGCCGGTCGGCTCGCGCAGCCTGTCGCGCATCCTGCCGTCGTCGCTGTCGCCGGCCACCATCCGCAACGTGATGAGCGACCTCGAGCATCTGGGCTTGATCTACGCACCGCACGTCTCGGCCGGCCGTCTGCCGACCCAGACCGGCCTGCGTTTCTTCGTCGACGCCTTCATGGAGCTCGGCGATCTGTCCGACGAGGAGCGCCGCGTCATCGAAGCGCAGGTGCGCGCCTCGGGCGCGGGCGCCACGCTGGAGCACATGCTGACCGAGGCCAGCCAGATGCTGTCCGGCATGTCGCGCGGCGCCGGCCTGGTGCTTGCCGCCAAGAACGAGGTGGCGCTCAAGCACATCGAGTTCATTCAGCTTGAACCCACCAAGGCGCTTGCCGTCCTGGTGTCGCAGAGCGGCGACGTCGAGAACCGCGTCGTCGACCTGCCCGCCGGCATCACCGTCTCGCAGCTGCACGAGGCCTCGAACTTCCTCAACGCGCATATCCGCGGCCGCACCTTGGCCGAAGCGCGCGTCGAGATCGCCCGCATCAAGGACGAGACGAGGGCGGCCCTCGACACGCTGTCGCAGGATCTGGTCGAGAAGGGCCTCGCGGTCTGGGCCGGCGCCGAGAGCGGCCTGCCGGCGCGCCTCATCGTGCGCGGCCGCGCCAATCTTCTGGAGAACGTCACCGCCCAGGCCGACCTCGAACTGCTGCGTCATCTGTTCGAGGATCTGGAAACGCAGGACGGCCTGCTGCAGCTTCTCGACCTTGCTGAGGAAGGTCCGGGCGTGCGCATCTTCATCGGCTCGGAGAACAAGCTGTTCTCGCTGTCCGGCTCGTCGCTCGTGGTCGCGCCCTATCGCGACAAGGACGCACGCGTCGTCGGCGCGCTTGGCGTCATTGGCCCGACCCGGCTCAACTACGCCCGCATCGTACCTATGGTCGACTATACTGCCCAATTGATTTCGCGCATGCTGAGGTAGGCGAGCGGGATCGCCGCAAGGAGGGTGGAATGGCGCTGGAATCGTTCAAGGCCCAGATCAGCCTGCTGCTCGAGGAAATGGTGAACCAGCCGCAGGACGAGCACGAGGTGCAGGAACAGCTGCGCGAGAAGCTCAGGGAAATGCGCGCCATGGGCCTGCCGCTGCCGGCCGATCTGGTCGCGCTGGAAAAGCGGCTCGACGAGGATCTGGACGTCGAAGAGAGCTGACCGGGCCTGGAACCGCTAAGAAATCGGGCCGCCCCTCTTTTCGGAATGCCTGTCGATCCTAGTTTCCTGGCACGGAAATTTGATGGGTCGGCTGGTGCTTGCGTTGCCAGCTTGCCTTGGAGATTGGCTGGGGCGCCTTTAGCTTCGTCATCCTGGGGCGGAGCAAGGAGCGAAGCGACGCAGCGCAGACCCCAGGATCCATGCCGTGACTGGGAAGTGTTGCGACGGTGCAGAATTCTGCTCCGCTGCACTCCTCGGCCGACGTCACGGCATGGATCCCAGGGTCTCCGCGACGGAGCTTCGCTCCTGCTTCGCCCTGGGATGACGACGTCGAGGCGGCCTCAGCCAATTGCGACACGCCGGCGCAAACCACGGAGAACAGCATGGTACGGGTCGCCGGCCTTGCAGGCATTGTCTGGCTCCTGGCGTCCGGAGCCCTCGCGCAGCAGGCCGACCAGCCGTTGCTCACAGGCGAAAAGGCTTTCGGCGACTGGAAAGCCGACCGGCCCGGCGTGCGCCGCCTGATCAGGCCGCGCGACCTGCCGTCTCCCCGCATCGGCAGGCTGGCATCGAATGCCCCCGGCCTGGCCGACCGCCCCGAAGGCGCGAAGCCGATAGTGCCGCCCGGCTTTTCCGCGGAACTGGTTGCCTCCGGCATAGACAATCCGCGTGTCGTGCGCGTCGCGCCGAACGGCGACCTCTTCGTCGCCGACAGCGAAGCCAACCAGATCCGCGTCTACCGCCTGGCCGCGGGCAGCGCGAAACCGGCGGAAAAATCCATCTTCGCCGAGGGCCTCAGCCAGCCCTACGGCATCGCCTTCTACCCGCCGGGCGACAAGCCGCAATGGGTCTATGTCGCCAATAGCGACGGCGTGGTTCGCTTTGCCTATCGCGACGGCGACCTCGAGGCTTCCGGCGAGCCGGAAACCATCGTCGAGAAGATTCCGGCCAGTCATCACTGGACCCGCGACATCGCCTTCTCGCCCGATGGCAAGACGCTCTATCTGTCGGTCGGCTCGGGCTCGAACGTCGGCGAGGACATGGGCGCCAAGCCGAAAGGCGGTCTTGAGGAATGGGCGAAATCGCAACCGCTCGGTGCCGCCTGGGGCTCGGAGGCGGGTCGCGCCGACGTGCTCGCCTTCGACCCCGACGGCAAGAACCGCAGGATGGTCGCCACCGGCCTGCGCAACTGCTCGGGCATGACCGTACAGCCGGCGACGGGCGCGCCCTGGTGCGTCGTCAACGAGCGCGACGAGCTCGGCGACAACGTGCCGTTCGAATACGCGACGTCCGTCAAGGACGGCGCCTTCTACGGCTGGCCCTGGTACTATATCGGCTCCAACGAGGATCCGCGCCACAAGGGCGCGCGCCCCGACCTCGCCGGCAAGGTCACGGTGCCCGATGTGCTAATGCAGGCGCATTCGGCACCCCTCAACATCGCCTTCTACGAAGGCGGCAACTTCCCGGCCGACTACAAGGGCGACGCCTTCGTCGCCCTGCACGGCTCGTGGAACCGCAACGTCCGCAGCGGCTACAAGGTGGTGCGACTGAAATTCAAGGACGGCAAGCCGACCGGCGAATATGAGGACTTCGCCACCGGCTTCGTCATTTCGGATGACGAGGTCTGGGGTCGGCCGGTCGGCGTGGCGGTGGCGAAGGACGGCGCGCTGATTCTCACCGAAGACGGCAACGGCACCATCTGGCGCGTCACTTATGGTGGCTAAAGCATATCTCCCGAAAGTGGGAACCGGTTTCGGGACAAAGACATGCGCAAAATCAAAAGCCTAAAGCGTACGGAGCGAATCCGAAGGATCGCGACGCGCTTTAGCTGTTCGACAGAAGGCTTTTAACAGGCTGCCGCTTGTCGATGGACAAGGCTTCCCATTCCCATGAAATCAGCGAAAACGCTGGAGATTGGGCGAAGCCTCCCCCAACCTCGTCAGGGCGGAGCGGGCGTCGCGGAGACCCTGGATCCTCGGGTCTGCGCGTCGCTCGCTCCTTGCTCCGCCCGTGGATGACGAGGTTGGGCCGTTTCGGCCTCCAACGCACCCCGCCGGCGCGACCGGCTAAAATGCCGATGTCCAGAACCAGCTCCTAGTCGAACTGGCGCAACGAATCCCGCCGTGAGGGAATTACCATCGACCCGTTATAATGATAGAAGCCCGGTTCTGCATCGGTCCCTACGGCCAGGTTCCAACCATGACACTCACCGGATTCCTCGCTTACAGCGCCGCCCTCGGCGTCGCCGCCGCCATTCCGGGCCCCGGCGTCACGGCGCTTGTCGCCCGCGCGCTCGGCGCCGGCTTCCGTTCCTCGCTGGCGATGTCGTTCGGCCTGATGCTCGGCGACATCACCTATCTCACCGCCGTCGTGCTCGGCCTCGCCTTCGTCGCGCAGACCTTCGGCATGGTCTTCCTCGCCATCAAATGGGCAGGTGTCGCCTATCTCGCTTTCCTCGCCTGGCGCTTTTGGACCAGCGGCATCTCGCCCGAGACTGTCGAGGCGCGCAAGGGCAAGGGCGGCTTCGTGGCGAGCTTCATTGCCGGGCTGACGGTCACGCTCGGCAATCCGAAGACGATGATCTTCTATCTCGCGATCACGCCGACCATCGTCGACCTGAAGACCATCACGCTGGCCGACTACGGCATCCTCGTCGCGCTCACCGTCGTCGTGCTCTTCGTCGTGTTGGTTCCCTATCTGGCGCTGGCCGCCAAGGCGCGCTGGTTCCTGAAGTCGCCGCGTGCGCTGAAAGTCCTGAACCGCACCGCCGCCGGCTTCATGATGGGGGCGGCAGCCGCAATCGCCGCCCGTCAATAGGCTGCAATCTCAACCGGCTTCCCTTTCGGGAAAAGCATTCCGAAAACGGGCACTCCGGAAAACGCTTTTCCGGAGTGGAGCGGTTTTCAGCAACCGCCCCACTCGGATATTTTCGCCGGCCGGCCTATCTTGCGCGGCTGAAAGCCTTATTCTGTTTGCCTATGCCTTTGCCTTGGGAGCGAAACCAATGAACAAGCCCGTCACCTCCGCGCGTGTCCCCGGCCGCGGCCGCATCTTCAACTCGATCACCGAGACGATTGGAGACACGCCGCTGGTTCGGCTGGATAAATTCGCCAAGGAGAAGGGCATCGTCGCCAATGTCCTCGCCAAGCTGGAATTCTTCAACCCGATCGCCTCGGTCAAGGACCGTATCGGCGTCGCCATGATCGAGGCGCTGGAGGAGGCCGGCAAGATCGCGCCCGGCAAGACCACGCTGATCGAGCCGACCTCCGGCAACACCGGCATCGCGCTGGCCTTCGCAGCGGCAGCCAAGGGCTACAAGCTGATCCTCACCATGCCGGAGACGATGTCGGTCGAGCGCCGCAAGATGCTGGCGCTGCTTGGCGCCGAGCTGGTGCTCACCGAAGGGCCGAAAGGCATGAAGGGCGCCATCGCCAAGGCCGACGAGCTCGCCGCGACGCTGCCCAACGCCATCATCCCGCAGCAGTTCGAGAACCCGGCCAATCCGGAGATCCACCGCCGCACCACGGCGGAGGAGATCTGGAACGACACCAACGGCGAGGTCGACATCTTCGTCGCCGGCATCGGCACCGGCGGCACCATCACCGGCGTCGGCCAGGTGCTGAAGAAGCGCAAGCCCTCGCTGCATGTCGTGGCGGTCGAGCCGGAAGCCTCGCCGGTACTGTCCGGCGGCCAGCCCGGCCCGCACAAGATCCAGGGCATCGGTGCCGGCTTCGCGCCCAAGATTCTCGACACCTCGATCTATGACGAGATCGTCAGGGTCTCGAACGAGGATTCGGTCGCCAATGCGCGCCTCGTCGCCCGCCTCGAAGGCGTCCCGGTCGGCATCTCGTCGGGCGCAGCACTGCAGGCGGCGATCGTCGTCGGCTCGCGGCCGGAAAACAAGGGCAAGAACCTCGTCGTCGTCATCCCGTCCTTCGCCGAGCGCTATCTGTCGACGATCCTGTTCGACGGTCTGGGGGCTTAGAGCAATTCCAGGAAAAGTGTGATCAGTTTTCCGCCCGGAATTGCGTAAAAACAAAGAGTTAGAGCGGTTCGGCGTTTCCGTGAAACGGTGAACTGCTCTAGGCTCGCCTCGTCTCAGTTTCGGACGAGCTTTGCCCGCTCCGCCTGCAGGAAGCGGCGCAAGGCCGGATCGCGCTCGAGGCCGATCGCCCGGTCATAGGCCTCCGCGGCTTCCGCTGTCTTGCCGAGCCTGGCCGACAGTCCGGCTCTTGCCGCCCAATAAGGCTGGTACTCGGCAAGGCGCCTGTCGTCCCCGATCGCATCGAGTGCGGCGAGACCTTCCGCCGCTCCCTCCGCTTCGGCGATCGCCACCGCGCGGTTGATCGCCACCACCGGCGAGCCGGCGATCGCCAGCAGCGCGTCGTAGAGCTGGCGGATCGCGGCCCAGTCTGTGCCGCCGCTCCGCCGCCGCGCCGCATGCGCCGATTGCACCGCGGCCTCCAATTGGTAGCGGCCGATGATCTTCTTGGCCGCGGCGCGCCTGAGCAGCGCTTCCGCCTCGTCGATCAGCGCGTCGTCCCAGAGGGCGACGTCCTGCTCGGCGAGTGGCACGAAGTCGCCTTCGGAGCTGCGCCGCGCCGCGCGCCGGGCTTCGGCGAAAAGCATCAGCGCCAGAAGTCCGAGCGTTTCCGGTTCGTCCGGGATCAGCGACGCGACCAGCCGGCCGAGCCAGATGCCTTCCGTGGCGAGGTTGCGCCGTCGCGTCTCGGTGCCGGCCGGGTCCGACCAGCCCTCGGCAAAAGTGGCGTAGATCGCTTCCAGTACCGTGTCGAGCCGCTCGCCGAGCTCGGCCCGTTCCGGCACGCGGAAGGGAATACCGGCCTCGCGGATGCGGCTCTTGGCGCGCACCAGGCGCTGGCCCATCGTCGTCGGCGAGACCAGAAAGGCCGAGGCTATCGTTGCAGCGTCGAAGCCCAACACGGTCTGCAGGATCAGCGGCGCGCGCACGCTCGCCTCGATCGCCGGATGGGCGCAGGCAAACATCAGCCTGAGCCGCTCGTCGGGCAGTTCCTCATTCGTCATCCGCGCCTCCGCCTCTTCGGCAATCAGCTGCAGGTGGTCGCGGGCCGCCTCGCCGGTCAGCCGCCGCCGCACGGCGTCGACATCGCGCCGCCGCGCCACGGCGAGCAGCCAGGCTTCCGGCTTTTCGGGCACGCCGCTTTTCGGCCAGCGCTCCAGCGCGGCGGCGAAGGCGTCGGCCAGCGCGTCCTCGGCGCCGGCGACGTCGCGCATGCGGGCCGCGAGATAGGCGACCAGCTTGCCGTAGCTCTGCCGGGCGGCCGCCTCGGCCGCCGCCCGCGCCATCGCCGAGCGAGGATCCATCACATGGACTTTTCTAGAGCAATTCCAGGAAAAGTGTATAACGGTTTTCCGCCCGGAATTGCGTAAAAACAAATAGTTAGGGCAGTTCAGCGTTTTCCGTGAAACGATGAACGGCTCTAGGACAGGTAGTCGGTCATTTCCCAGATCGGCCGCACCTCGACCGTGCCGGTGCTGGCCGCCGGGCAGCGCGCGCCCCATTCCATGGCCGTGTCGATGTCCGTCGCCTCGATCATGTAGAAGCCGGCAAGCTGCTCCTTGGTATCGGCATAGGGGCCGTCGAGCACGTTGGTCTTGCCGTCGGCCAGACGTATCGAGGTGGCCGCCTGGGTCGGGCGCAGCCTTTCGCCGGCCAGATACGCGCCGGATTTCTTCAAGGCCTCGGTATAGGCGCCGTAGGCCGCCAGGACTTGCTCGGTCTTGTCGCGCGGCGCGTTCGCCATTGCAGCTTCGTCATTATAGATCAAAAGCATGTATCGCATGGGTCTTCTCCCGTTCTTCTCGACGGCCGCGTCGTTGCGGACCGAGCTATGTCGTCTGGGGCTGGCCGATTTCGACAGGCGCCGAAAAATTTTCGCCGTTTGCGGCCAATCAGGCAAGGACGAGCTTAGCCAATCAGCCGTTGCCGCAGTTCGGCGGACGGGATCTCGCAGCTGTCCTTCCTGCCGAACAGCGCATAGCGGTTCTTGGCGACGCGATCGTAGAGCCAGTCGCGCAGCGGCCGCGGCAGGACAAGCAGCAGCCTTGCGGCGCGCCACGGCCATCCAAGTTCGGTCATGATGGCGACGAAGCTGTCGAGCTTGGTGAAGGCCTTGCCGTCTATGATGGCAAGGTTGGTTTCGTAGCTGTCGGTCGACAGGCCATGCTTGCAAAACAGCGCCTCGCCAAGTGGCGACTGCGCGGTGGCGAAGCGGAAGCGATTGTCGGTGTCGAGCCGGACGACCATCCGGGCGAAACCGCAGCAGAACACGCAGACGCCGTCGAAGACGATCAGCGGCTGATCGGCGCCGTGCGCTTGGCCTGGGAGAAGAGGACGATTCTGTTCGGGCAGGTCGGTCATGTCGGCCCCGGCTGCTTGTGTCCCTAGGCACTCGCTAAGGGAACACTGAGCCAGCCGGCGGCGTCAAAGTCGCGGCGTTGTCGCACGCCTGCCGTCGGCGACGGCGGGACGCTCGTCACGATAGGTCGTGGCGCGGTTGTCGGCGGCCGGCTTGCAGATCCGGCTGTTGTGGCGGCTGTCGGGCATGACGGTCAGTGCGTGCCGATGCCGAGCGAGTTGCCGCGGCGGGCGCAGGCCGGACCCGGGCCGCGCATGTAATAGCGCTCGGGCCGATAGGTCGGCGCGACGAATTCGCGAATGGCGGCGGCATAGCCGGCGATGTGGTTCCAGAAGTTCATTTTACCTGTCCCTGTCCCGTTTTCGGATGTCCCTTCCGAATTGTCCGGGAGCATAGCGTCGAGGCGTGAATAGTCGGTGAACGCGATGTTAATTTGTGGTCCGAAACTCGTTGCTTCGTGGCTGGAATGCGGCTGATTCGCGGTCTTTCGGTGCCTTTTGTCGCGTTTCCGGCTCGTGTGGCTTTTGCATCACATAGGTTTCGTCTCGATGTCGCTTGGACGCGCTTCTGTTTCACGTTCGATCCGGAAATTTCATTGCGCGTTACGCAAAAGGTCAGGAACCGGCCCGGAAGGGACACGTTGATTCCTTCGAGCCCGCGCGCCTCCGACGAAGGCGGCCGCGCCGCCGATTGAATCCCCAACCCGGAACAAGCAATGGAAGGCAACAGCCATGGGTTTCTTTTCGAAAGACATCAAGACGCTGGACGACCTCTTCATCCATATGCTGCGCGACATCTACTATGCCGAGAAAAAGATCGAGCGGTCGCTGCCGAAGATGATCGGCTTGGCGACCGATCCGCAGCTGAAGGCCGGCTTCGAAAAACACCTCGAGCAGACCAAGGGCCATATCGATCGCGTCGAGCAGGTGTTCGAGCTGCACGGCGTCAAGGCCAAGGCCGTCAGCTGCCCCGCCATCGACGGCATCCTCGAGGAAGCCGATGAGGTGAGCGCCGATATCGACGACCGGGAGGTTCTCGACGCCGCGCTGATCGCGTCCGCGCAGGCGGTCGAGCACTACGAGATGACGCGCTACGGCACGCTGATCGCCTGGGCCAAACAGCTCGGCCGCAGCGACTGCGCCAACGTGCTGGCCAAAAACCTCAAGGAAGAGCAGGCGACCGACCGCAAGCTCAGCGAAATGGCGGAAAACAGGATCAACCTACTTGCGGCCTGACGGACTATGCTGCGACGACGGGCACCGGCTTGCCGGAACCCAAGCGAGGCCTGCCCGTTGCCGTTGGGACCGCATCGCGCAGGCGTTCGCAGTAGGAGCAGGCAATGGCACCGCGCCCCGCCTGGAAGGGCTATCTGAAACTGTCGCTGGTCACTTGCGCCATCGAGCTGACCAACGTCGTCACCCATGCCGGGAAGGTTTCGTTCCGCATTCTCAACCGCAAGACCGGCAATACTGTCAGGCGCATCTATGTCGATGCAGGTACCGGCAAGCCATTGGAAGAGGGCGACGAGATCAAGGGCTACGAAGTGAGCGACGGTGAGTTCATCCATATCGAGGAAGACGAGATCGCGGCGGTTGAGATCGAGTCCTCGCATACGATGAACCTTGACGGCTTCGTCGAGAAATCCTCGATCGAGCAGATCTATCTCGACACGCCCTACTATGTTTCCCCGGCGGACGAGGTGTCGGAAGAGGCGTTCGCCGTCATCCGCGACGCGATGGCGGCAAAGAAGATGGCCGGCCTCGCGCGGGCCGTGCTCTACCAGCGCGAACGTCCTGTGGTGATCGAGCCGCTCGGCAAGGGCATGGTGCTGACGACGCTGCGCTATGACGACACGGTGCGCCAGCCCGAGACGGTCTTCGACGACATCGAGGCAACCAAGACCGATGGCGAGATGATCGATCTTGCCCAGCACATCATCGACCAGAAGAAGACGAAGTTCGACGCTTCGAAGTTCGACGACCGCTACGAGGACGCGCTGCTCGAGCTGATCCGCGCCAAGAAGGCCGGCAAGAAGGCGCCCAAAGCGAGGGCGCCGGCGAAGCCGTCCAATGTCGTCAACCTGTTCGATGCGCTGAAGAAGAGCCTCAACGCGGAAGGCGGTGGGAAAGCCGGCAAATCTTCATCGAAAGCGCGGTCGGCGCGGAGCAGGGCAAAGGCCCCCGCTGCCGCTCACAATCGGCATCGAAGCCACAAATCCGCATAGGAGCAGGACGTCATGGCCGGCCTCGAGCAATATCATGCCAAGCGCGACTTCCGCAAAACCGCCGAGCCGTCCGGCAAGGTGCCTCGGCACAAGAAAGGCGAGGCCGGCGGTATCTACGTCATCCAGAAGCACGCCGCCACTCGCCTCCACTACGATTTCCGGCTCGAGCATGACGGCGTGCTGTGGAGCTGGGCGGTGACGCGCGGCCCGAGCCTCGATCCGCACGAGAAGCGGCTGGCCGTGCATGTCGAGGACCATCCGATCGACTATGCCTCCTTCGAGGGCACCATTCCGAAGGGCGAGTATGGCGGCGGCTCGGTCATCGTCTGGGACGACGGTCGCTGGATCCCGGAAGGCGATCCCGCCGAAGGCATGAAGAAAGGCCATATCGGCTTCGAGCTCCAGGGCTACAAGCTGCATGGGCGCTGGCATCTGGTCCGCCTGAAACCCCGCCGCGGCGAAAAGCGCGACAACTGGCTGCTGATCAAGGCCGACGATGCCGCCGCCCGTCCCGGCGAGGATATTCTCGAGGACGAGCCGCAATCGGTGAAATCCGGTCTCACCGTCGAGGAGGTCGGCGAGGGCAAGGCAGCCAGGGGCGCGAAGCCGAAGGTCTGGCACTCCAACAAACCGGGCGCCGCCAAGGCAACGGCCGGGCGCGCCAAGCGCCTGGAGTTCATCGAGCCGCAGCTCGCCACGCTGGAAAAGGATGCGCCGTCCGGCGACGAATGGCTGCACGAGGTGAAATTCGACGGCTACCGCATCCAGGCGCAGATCGCCGGCAGCGACGTCAGGCTGCTGACGCGGGCCGGCCTCGACTGGACGAAGAAATTCGAAGGCCCGGTCACCGCGGCGCTTGCCGAACTGAAATGCCGCGACGCGGTGATCGACGGCGAGATCGTCGTGCTGGCCGACAACGGCATATCGTCCTTTCCGCTGCTGCAGGCGGGACTTTCGGCCGGCCGCGCCGACCGCTTCATCTACTATGTCTTCGACCTGATGCGGCTCGATGGCAAGGATTCGCGCCGTGAGCCGTTGGTCGAGCGCAAGCAGGCCCTGGCCGAACTGCTCGGCAACCAGCCGGAGAACTCGGCGCTGCGCTTCAGCGATCATTTTCACGAACCTGGCAAGGTCATGCTGCAGCATGTCTGCCGCATGGGTCTTGAAGGCGTGGTTTCGAAACGCGCCGACGCGCCTTACCGCAGCGGGCGTGGCCTCAGCTGGATCAAGTCGAAATGCACGCTGCGCCAGGAATTCGTCATCGGCGGCTACCTGCCCTCGGACAAGACCGGACGTGGATTGCGGTCGCTGCTCGTTGGGTACTATGAAGGCGGCAAGCTCAACTATGCCGGCCGCGTCGGCACCGGCTTTTCCGGCAAGGTGATGGCCGGTCTCAAGAAGAAGCTCGACGGCCTCGAGGCGAAGCAGTCGCCTTTCTCGACGGCCGTGCCGAAGGGCAAGGGGCTTACCTGGGTCAAGCCCGAGCTCGTCGGCGAAGTGGAGTTTCGCAGCTGGACGTCCGACCGTATAATCCGCCACGCCTCGTTCCAGGGGCTGCGCGAGGATAAGCCGGCGGAGGAAGTCGTGCAGGAAAAGCCGAAGCGAGCCGGCGGCAAGGCCGAGGCAAAATCGGGCGACGGCAGGACCGCGCCGAAGGCGTCGGCTGGAACGGCGATGACCTCGATAAAGCTCTCGCATCCCGACAAGCTGCTGTGGCCCGACGAAAAGGTCTCCAAGCAGGATCTGCTCGACCACTATGCGCTGGTCTGGCCGCGCATGCAGCAATTCGTCGTCAACCGGCCGCTGAGCCTGGTGCGGGCGCCCGACGGCATTCACGGCCAGCGCTTCTTCCAGAAACATGCCTCGCCCGGCATGAGCGACAAGATCGCCAGGATGAAGGATCCGACCGACGGCGAGGAGATCCTGTTCATCAGGGATTTCGACGGGCTTGCGGCGCTTGTCCAGTATGGCGTGGTCGAGGTCCATATCTGGGGCTCGACCATCGATGAGCTGGAAAAGCCCGACCAGATCATCTTCGACCTAGACCCCGACGAAGGCGTCGACGTGAAGGCGGTGCGCGCGGCGGCGCTCGACATCCATAAGCAGCTCGACGAATTGTCGCTGCCGAACCTGGTCAAGACCTCCGGCGGCAAGGGTTATCATGTGCTCGTGCCGCTGAAAGCGTCTGCGGACTGGGACGAGGTCAAGGACTTCGCCCATGATTTCGCCCGCGCCCTGGAGCAGGCAGCGCCTGATCGCTACACGGCGACGCTGTCGAAGAAGGCGCGCACGGGCAAGATCTTCGTCGACTATCTGCGTAACGGCAGAGGCTCGACCACGGTGGCGCCCTACTCCTCGCGCGCCAAGAAGGGCGCGACTGTGTCGATGCCGGTGACTTGGCCGGAGCTTGAAAACGGCCTGCCGCCCAATGCCTTCCCGCTCGGCGACGAGACGACGCTGAAGCAATTGAAGAAGGCCGACCCGTGGGCGGATTTCTTCAAGCTGGGGAAGGTGTTGAAGCGCGGCTAATTTTCAGCGCCGAGGGCCAGAGGGGAGGCCTCGCTCAGACGTTGCGGGCATATCGTTTGTGCGCAGCCCTAAGCCAGAAACACCCTCTCGAACTCCTGCTTGCCCTTTGGCGAGAACACCACGGCGCGGCTGTCCTTCTCGCGCCGCGCCCATTTCTCGGCGATAACCTTGTCGAGGATGGCGGCGCCCAGCGCGCCGGCCAGATGCGAGCGCCGCACACTCCAGTCAAGGCAGGCGCGGCAGACCGGCCGCCTGGCCTTGGTGTCGATCTCGATGCCGAGCGCGGCGAAATGCGAAATGGCTGACGGTGACAGCCTGATCTCGTTGTCGTCGCGCAGCAGCACTTTCCTGCTGACGAGGCGGTCGAGTATCGCCACGGCCTGCTCGCCGGCGAGATGGTCGTAGCACACACGCGCCACGCGCATCGCCGCATCTCGCGGTCCCGGCCGCACCCGCTTCGGGCCGACGGCTTCGGCAACGCCGATGATCGCCTCGATCATGCCTGCCACCTGCGGACCGGCGAGACCGTAGTAGCGATGGCGGCCCTGGCTGGCGAGCGTCAGCAGTCCGCCATCCATCAGCTTGGACAGATGCGAGGAAGCGGTGGGCAGCGACACGCCGCCCTCCAGCGCCAGTTCCGATGCGGTCAGCGCCGTACCGCCCATCAGCGCGGTCAGCATATTGGCGCGTGCCGGGTCGCCGACCAGGCTGGCTATGCGGGCGATATCGGGTCCTTCACGCATGGTTCGATCTTTATCGAAGCATCCCCGTGAGGGAAGCATTATTCTCGGGCGAGCTCAAGGAGCGCGGCGAACGCTCCTGACGGAAGAATGCCTAGCACACCGAGGGCAGTGATGTTTCGACCGTGGTCGAACTGTCGCCGCCACAAGCCAACCGACGAGGAGAGACCGACATGACCATCACGTGCTTCATCCGCTACGAGATCGATCCGTTCGGCAAGGCGGCCTTCGAGCAATATGCGCGCGCCTGGGGCCAGGCCATCCCGCGCTGCGGCGCCGACCTGATCGGCTATTTCGCGCCGCATGAGGGCTCTGCCACTATCGCTTATGCGGCCTACAACATCGAGAACCTCGCGGCCTACGAAGCCTATCGCGCCCGCCTTGCCGCCGACCCCGCCGGCAAGGCAAACTACGAGTTCGCGCGGCGCGAGAAATTCATCCTGAAGGAAGACCGTATCTTCCTGAAACTGGTGTCGGGCCCGCATGGGCCGAGCAAGGTTTTCGACACCAGCGTAACGGTGAAGGAAGGGATAGAGGCATGATCGCCGTCATCTTCGAGGTCGAGCCGGCCGAGGGAAAGCGCGATGCCTATCTCGGCATCGCCGCCGAGCTCAAACCTTTGCTCGAAAGTATCGACGGCTTCATCTCGGTCGAGCGCTTCCAGAGCCTGACCGATCCGAAACGTATCCTGTCGCTGTCCTTCTGGCGTGACGAGAAAGCGGTGAAGGCCTGGCGCAACACCGCGGAGCACCGGCAGGCGCAGAAGGCCGGTCGCGGCGGAATCTTTGCCGGCTATCGTCTCCGCATCGCCCATGTCGTGCGAGACTACGGGCTGAACGAGAGGGCCGAGGCGCCGCAGGATAGCCGAGCGGTGAACGGGTAAGGTTCCCCCTTCTCCCCCTGTGGGAGAAGGTGTCGCCGAAGGCGATGGATGAGGGGTGCTCCAGAGAACACCGACCTCTCACTCCGCTGGAACACCCCTCATCCGTCTCGGCGCTGACGCGCCGATCCACCTTCTCCCACAAGGGAGAAGGAGACGGCTCAAGCATTCCCGATCAGCACGCCTGCCCCGAACACCAGCGCGCCGCCCAGCACCACCTGGAAGGCGGCGCGCCAGAACGGTGTCTGCATGTAGCGGTTCTGGATGAAGGCGATCGCCCAGAGCTCGAAGAACACCACGATCGCGGCGACGATGGTTGCCGTCCAGAAATAGGGAATGAGGTAGGGCAGCGCGTGGCCGAGCCCGCCCAGCGTCGTCATGACGCCGACGGTGAGGCCGCGCTTGACGGGCGAGCCGCGCCCCGAAAGCTTGCCGTCGTCGGAGGCGACCTCCGTGAAGCCCATCGAGATGCCGGCGCCGATCGAGGCGGCGAGGCCGACGAGAAAGGTCTGAAAGGTCGCATGCGTGGCGAAGGCGGCGGCGAAGATAGGCGCCAGCGTCGACACCGACCCGTCCATCAGCCCGGCGAGCCCCGGCTGCACATAGGTGAGGATGAACTGCCGCTGCTCGGCGCTTGCCTCCTCCTCCTTCACCTCCCCCGGGACATGCGTCTGCTCGAGCTCATGCGCGGAATTCTCATGGCCGAGCTCGGCCGCGGCCAGGTCGTCGAGCAGTTTGCGCGTCGAGGCGTCGGTGGTGCGCTTGGCCGCCTCGACATAGAAGCGGTAGGCCTGCCGCTCCATGTCCTCGGCCTGGCGGCGTACATGCTCGATGCCGAGCGGCCGCACCAGCCAGTCCGGCTTGCGCTCGTAATAGCCTCTGACGTGCTCGCGGCGGATCAGCGGAATGCGCTCGCCGAAGCGCTTGCGGTGAAGCTCGATCAGGGAATCGCGATGGCCGTCCTCCTCCTCCGCCATCGCCTCGAACACCTTGGCCGATTGCGGAAAGTCTTCCGCCAGCCCGTCGGCATAGGCGCGGTAGATGCGCCCGTCATCCTCCTCGGAAGAGATCGCCAGCGCCAGGATCTCCTGCTCCGACAGCGAATCGAAGGAGCGGCGGCCGAAGCCGAAAACACGGGAAAGCATGAGAAAATTACCCCAGATTAGAATCATTCTAAACTAGGCACTCACAGGCCCAGGGTCAATCGCGGAGGTCGTGTGTGTGGCAGAATTCGCAGAACTGCGTTCCCGCCCTTCATTATTGCCGAATGTTCACCTATATGTCGTTCATCAGCCAAAATCGAAGGAACGAGGAATGACGGACAAGAAGCCCCCGCATGCATTCGACCCGAAGCCTGTTCTCGATCTCATCGCCAGCATCGAGGCCGACCTGCAGCGCCTCAAGGGTCTGGTCGAGCAGCAGGCCGAAAAATTCGACCCCGCCAATCCGCATAACAAGACGCCGGACGGCAAGCTGACCGACGAAGGCGTCGAGTGCTGCTACCGCATGTTCGACGAGGGCAAGTCGCGCTATACGGTCGCCCAGCAGATGAAGATCTCGTTTGCCGCCGCCACCCACCGCTTCAACAGCTGGCGCAAGCTGGGTGGCAAGAAGCGGACGCCGACATTGTTGGGGTGAGGAGGCCGCGCAACGGCCAGAGGGCGTCGGCGCTGAAGCCGGCCATCTCCCCCAAGGGGTCCGCAAGGGGGAAGATCAGCGCCTCGCCATCCGTCATCATCACCAACATTGTCTCCATCACATTTTTTCGTTGGCGCGTCGGCATAGTTTGCGTGCAGCATGGGCGGGTCCGATCCTCCGCGAGACCACACACGATGACCACCCTACCCGGCATTTCCGACATCCAGGCCGCCGCCGCGCGGCTTTCCGGCCTGGCCGTGGAAACACCGCTCATCGAATCGCCCGAGCTCAACGAGCGCTATGGCGGGCGCATCCTGTTCAAGCCGGAGACGCTGCAGCGCACCGGCTCCTTCAAGATCCGCGGCGCCTATAACAAATTGTCGTCGCTCACCGAGGAGGAGCGCAGTCGCGGCGTCGTCGCTTTCTCGTCGGGCAACCACGCGCAAGGGGTCGCGGCGTCCGCCGCGATGTTCGGCGTCAAGGCGGTCATCGCCATGCCGGCCGACGCTCCGGCGCTGAAAGTGGGCAATGTCCGCAAGATGGGCGCCGAGGTGGTGCCGTTCGACCGCTACAAGGACGACCGCATGACCATCGTCCGCCCCTATGTCGAGAAGGGCATGGTGCTGGTGCCGCCGTTCGACGATCCGGCCATCATTGCCGGCCAGGGCACGATCGGGCTGGAGTTGATGAAGCAGGCGAAGACGCTCGGCGTCAGCCTCGACGCGGTGGTCATCCCCTGCGGTGGCGGCGGGCTGTCGAGCGGCATCTCCGTCGCCGTCAAGGACGCCTCGCCGCGCACCGCCGTCTGGGCGGTCGAGCCCGAGAATTTCGACGACACGCGCCGTTCGCTGGCCAAAGGCGAAAGGGTCTCGAACCAACCCGGCCATACCTCGATCTGCGATGCGCTCCTCACCGCCGAGCCCGGGGCCATCACCTTCGAGATCAACCGCCGGAACCTCGCCGGCGCCATCGCCGTCTCCGACAAGGCCGCCGCGCAGGCGATGCGCGACGCCATGGCCTACCTGAAGCTGGTGGTCGAGCCTGGTGGCTGCGTCGCGCTCGCCGCGCTCTCATCCGGCGAAATCGACCTCGCCGGCAAATGCGTCGTCGTGGTGCTTTCCGGCGGCAATGTCGATTTCGGCACCTATGCGAAGATTATAGCGGCGGTGTAGGTTCTGCCGCGCGCGGGCCGGAAGCGCCGCTGTCCGCCAGCATAAAAAGGGCGTGCGCTGCAAAAACGCTTAATCCAGCGTCCTCCTGAACCGCGCCAATGCTACGCCTGCGAACACCGCCACGAACACCGCCAGCCAGCCGATCTCGGCGGCTACCGCGGTGAAGTCGGCGCCCTTCAGCATGACGGCGCGGGTGATGCGCAGGAAATGCGTCAGTGGGAAGATCTCGCCCAAAATCTGGGCCCAGCCCGGCATGCCGCGATAGGGGAACATGAAGCCGGAGAGCAGCAGCGACGGCAGGAAGAAGAAGAAGGTAAGCTGCATCGCCTGCATCTGCGAACGCGCCATGGTCGAGATCGTATAGCCGAGCAGCACCAGCGAAAGCACGAAGACCAGCACCGAGGAGAGCAGCAGCGTCAGGCTGCCGACGAACGGAACGCCGAACAGAAGCTTCGCCGCCACCAGCACAACCGTCATCTGCACGGCGCCGACGACGAGGAATGGCAGCACCTTGCCCAGCATGATCTCGGTCGGGCTGGACGGCATGGCGAGCAGGTTCTCCATGGTGCCGCGCTCGGTCTCCCGGGTCAGCGCCATCGCCGTCATCATTACCATCGTCATCTGCAGGATAACGCCGAGCAGGCCCGGAACGATGTTGTATTGCGAGATACCTTCGGGGTTGTAGCGTCGGTGCACCACCACCTGCAGCTGCTGCTTGGCCGACTCGGCGGCCGCTGCCTGCATGCCCTGGGCGCGCAGCAGCGCCTGGCTCGCCACCGTGCCCAGCGTCGAAATGGCCCCGCTAGCCGCCGCCGGATCCGTCGCGTCGGCCTCGATCAGGATCTGCGGACTGTCGCCGCGCTCGACGCGCCTGGCAAAGTCGGCCGGGATGGTGACGACAAAGGAGACGGCGCCCTTGGCTATCAGCATCTCGGCCTCGGCCGCGCTCTCGGTTACATGGTCGAAACGGTAGTAGCGGGTCATCTGCAGGGCGGAGACCATGGCACGCGTGTACTGATCATTGCTCATCGCCACCAGCGCCGTCGGCAGGCTCTTTGGATCATTGTTGATGGCGAAGCCGAACAGCACGAGCTGTAGCAAAGGCACGCCCAGCATCATGGCGAAGGTGATGCGGTCGCGCCGCATCTGGATGAATTCCTTGATCAAGAGCGCCCCGAGCCTCGCGAAGGAAAAGACCGCTCTCAAGCCATCTTTCATGCCATATTGTCCTTCGAGCCGGCCATGAACTGGATGAACACGTCTTCCAGGCTGGTCTCGCCCGGCGCCACCGTCACGCCCTTGTATTCCTTCTCGACGTCGGCAAGCGCCTTTTCGAGCGCCGCCTTGTCGGAACCGACGACATGCAGCGTGGCGCCGAACGGCGCCACCTGGTCGACGCCCGGCCGGCCCTCGAGCGCTTCGGCCACTCGGCCGAGCCGCGGTCCCTGCACGACGAAGGTTGTCAGGCCGGCATTCCTCACCACCTCGTCCACCGTGCCGCTGGCGAGCAGCTTGCCGTAGGAGATGTAGCTGATGCGGTGGCAGCGCTCGGCCTCGTCCATGTAGTGGGTGGAGACCAGCACCGTCAGCCCGCCGCTCGCCAGCCTGTGGATCTCGTCCCAGAACTCGCGCCGCGCCTTCGGGTCGACGCCCGCCGTCGGCTCGTCGAGCAGAAGCAGCTTCGGCTTGTGCATGATGCAGGCGGCCAGAGCCAGCCGCTGCTTCCAGCCGCCGGAAAGCGTTCCGGCCAGCTGATTGCGGCGCGTGCTCAAGCCAAGCTCCTGCAGCGTCCGCGATACATATTCCTCGACCGGCTTCAGCTGGTAGAGCCGCGCCACGAATTCCAGATTTTCGCCGATTGTCAGATCCTCGTAGTACGAGAATTTCTGCGTCATGTAGCCGACTTCGCGCTTGATCTTGAGCGAGTCGGCGAGGATGTCGAAGCCCAGTACCGTGCCCTCGCCCTCGTCGGGCGTCAGAAGCCCGCACATGATGCGGATGGTCGTCGTCTTGCCGGAGCCGTTCGGCCCGAGGAAGCCGACGATCTCGCCCTCGGCCACCGCCATCGTCACATGGTCGACGACGGTCTTGTTGCCGAAGCGCTTGACCAGTCCGCGGACGTCGATGACGTTCATTTGCCCAAATCCGCTAGGTCGACGTCGACGATCTGGCCGGGCTGCAGCGGCCCGGTATCGCCCTCCGGCCGCGCCTCGACGAGATAGACCAGCTTCTGCCGGTTCTCCAGCGAGTAGATCACCGGCGGGGTGAATTCCGGATCGGGCGACACATAGCTGACGCGCGCCTTGAGGTCCGGCCCGCAGCCGTCGCAGCGCACGCTGAGCCGCGTGCCGACCCTCACCGAGGAGAAGGCCGTCTCCGGCACATAGACGCTGAGTTTTACGGCGCCGTCGGGCAGCATCGAAAGCACCGGCGCGGTCGGTCCGGCCGTGTCGCCGGGATTGCGGATCACGTCGTCGATGCGGCCGGACGACGGCGCCGCCAGCACGCGCTTGGACAGGCGCCACTTGGCCTGCCCCAATTCCGACTGCGCCTGCTTGACCTGGTTTTCGGCCGCCTTGATCGTCTCGGCGCGCCCCGGCAGGCCGCCGACGGCGAGGTTGGCTTCGGCCTGGCCGACCTGCGCATTAGCGGTTTCCAGCGAAGCCGAAGCGGTGTCGTAATCGGCCTGCGTGCCGGTGCCGCGTTTGTAGAGGTCGCTGGCGCGGTCATATTTGCGTTTGGCGTCGGCGGCCTGCGCCTTCGCCATGTCGACCTGCGCCTTGAGCACGGCGATCTCTTCCGGCCGCTTGCCCACCTGCAGGTCGGCGAGCTGCGCCTCGGCCTGCGCAAGCGCGGCCTCAGCCTGCGCTACGGCGATCTTGGCGTCGGCATCCTCCAGCGTCGCCACCGGCATGCCTGGCGTCACCCGGTCTCCGCGCTTGACGCCGACCGTCGCCACCTGGGCCACCTCGATCGGTGCCATCAACACATATTCGCCTTCGACATAGCCGACGGCGAGCGGTGCGGCCGGCGCGCAGGCGCCGAACAGCTGGGCCGCGAGCGGCAGCGAACAGAGAAAACTCATGATTTGCCCTTCTTGCCGGCAGCCGCGTCGCGTGCCGCCAGCATTGCCCTGAGGTTGTCGGTCGCGACCGCCACCACTTTGGCGGCCTCCTTGTTGCCGATCTCACGCCAGCCCATCCTGCGCAGCACCGCCTCGCCGCCGATGCGGAAATAGATGACTTGCCCGATCATGGTGAACACGGTGAGCTTAGTGGCCTCGCTCTCGGCCGGTTCGCCGGTGGCCTGCTCCCAGATCCCACAAAGGCGGCGGTGCGTCGGTTCGAACACGCCGGCATAGATGCGGTCGAGCGCAGCCGTCGGGTGCGAGAGCTCGCGCAGTACGAATTGTACGATCTCGCCGGCCTGGGGGCTTGCCACGATAAAGCCGACCATCCGCTCCAGCGCGGCGAAGAGCTGCGCCCGCGCCGCTTCCGGGTTTGTAGGGGCGGCCGCCTGGGCCCCGAGCGCCTGGCCGGCGATCCCCTGGATGGTCTCGACGATGAAGTCGGCAGCGGCGGCGCGCAGGCCCTCCTTGCCGCCGAAATGATAGGCGATGGAGCCGATATTGGCCTTCGCCTCGGCTGCGATCTCGCGCGTCGAGGTGCCGTCGAAGCCTTGTCGCCCGAACAGTTTGAGCGCCGCGCGCACGAGCGCCGCGCGCGTTTGATCGGCGGCAGAGGTCTCGCGTGGCGGCCGCTTGGCGTCCGGTTGCTTGTTCATGCCGATCGTTTTAATCAATCGATTGATTAAAGTCAAATTGTTTCCCGACTCGGCCTTGCCATGTCGGCGCCCACACGCTTTAGTGCGCGGCCATGGGCAAGGAAGTCGAGCGCAAGTTCCTGGTCTCTGATCCCGCCTGGCGCAGCCTGGTCGAGGCGGATATCCGCATTCGCCAATTCTACGTCGCCGCGCAGCCCGGCCGTACGGTGCGCATCCGCATCAGCGACGGACGCTCCGCCGAGCTGACGCTGAAGTTCGGCGACAGGGCGCGCGAGCGCGACGAGTTCGAATATGCGATCCCTCTCCACGAGGCCGAGGAGATGATGGCGTTCGCTATCGGGCGTGTCATCGAGAAGACACGCCACCATGTTAGACACCGCGGCTATCTCTATGAAGTCGATGTATTCGGCGGAGTGCTCTCGGGGCTGGTGGTCGCGGAGTTGGAGACGCCGGAGGACGTACCTGACGAAATGCTGCCCGACTGGCTCGGCCGCGAGGTCACCGGCGAGTCGCGGTTTTACAACGCATCGCTGGCCCTCGGGGGGATTCCGGAGATCGCCGCATGAGCTTTCGCATCGATCCGCGCTTGCCGCTGACCGGCGAGGTCAGGCGCATATTGGCCGACGAGATCGGCAAGGCGCTCGGCCATCTCGAGACGGCGCGCGACAAGCCGGAGCAGGGGCTGCACAAGTGCCGCAAGCGGCTGAAGAGCGTGCGGGCCTTGTTGCGCCTGGTTCGTTCCGGAGACGAATCGTTCTCCCAGACTGAAAACGAATGTTATAAGCAAGTATCGGCGCTGCTTGCCGGTCCGCGCGAGGCGACCGCCCTGATCGAGACGATCGACCGCCTGGCCTCAGCCTTTCCGGAGCAGACCGCCGGCGGCGGCCTCGACGCTGTACGCGAGCGGCTGGTGTTGCGTCAGCATGAGCTCCATGCCGGCCCTGGTCTCGACGCCGCCATAAACGCGGCGGTCGCTGCTTGCCGCGAGGGGCTGGAGCGCATCGACAGGCTGTCCCTGCCAGACCAGCCGGAGCAGGCGGCCGACATACTGGCCGAGGGCGCCCGCGCCACCTTGCGGCGCGCGAAAAAGGCGCTGGACAAGGCCGGCGCGCGCGGCGAGGCCGATGATTTTCACGATCTGCGCAAAGCGGCCAAGACGCACTCGATGCATCTGTCGCTGCTGGGGCGCCTGTGGCCGACGCCGATCAAGGCGCGCCGCAAGGCGGTCGACAAGCTCGGCGAATTGCTCGGCGAACTGCATGACGTCTTCGTCATGCGCGCGCTGCTTGCCGCCGAGGGCGAGCCGCTCGGCCCGGCCGAAGACACCAAGCTTCTGCGCAAGCTCCTGAAGCGCTCGGAAAAGAGCCTCGGCAAGGCCTGCCTTGCCGATGCCGCCGATCTGTTCGGCGACAGCCCCAAGCGCTCGGCCAAGAAGCTCGCGCGCAAGGCGCGCGACGATCTCGCGCCGCCGCATGAAGAGGCAAAAGCGGCTTAGGCGCGGCGCCTCTCCTTCTCCCCTTGTGGGAGAAGGTGTCGCCGAAGGCGACGGATGAGGGGTGTTCCAGGGAATGAGGCGTTGGCGATTGCGGCTTTGGACGAGCGCTTCGGCCAAGCTGGAACACCCCTCATCCGTCTCGGCGCTGCGCGCCGATCCACCTTCTCCCACAAGGGGAGAAGGGGAGCTACGCCGGCAGCGCCCGTTTCTCCTTCGCCGCCTTTGCCCCCGCATCGCGTGGATGCGGCCCGATCGGCATGATCGCCGGAAACGGCGTCGCGCCGAAGGCAAAGGTCCATTTGTAGCCGACGAGCTGATCTTCCGGCGTGGTGTGCTGGTCATGGTGGGCAAGCAGCCTTGCGCGCTCGGCCAGGTCCTCCGCCTCTCGCCGCACCATCTCGGCCGTTTCCGGCCGCACGCGCCGCGAGAAACTGACGAAGGTCGCCTGCCGTTCCATATGGCCGATCGCCCAGCCGATGAAGTTCTTGTTGGTCGTCTCGAAATGCGGCTTCAGCGGCCCCTCGAAATCCCACTGGATCGGCGTCTCGACCAGCAATCTTGCAGAGAGGCCGCGCCCGAGCGCCACCAGCCCGAGCTCTTCCAGATCGCGCAGATAGAGGAACATCGAGGCTTCGCTGAGGCCCTGCGAGCGCATGATGCCTTCGGGCGTGAATTTCTCGGTGAGCATGATGAAGACGAAGAGCAGCGCCGGCCGCGCGGCCAGCCTGCGCTCGATCTCCGGCGCGACGCGGTTGGCGGGTCCCGGCCCGCGGTTCATCGACCCCAGCACGTTCTCCAGCTCCACCTCCGCCGCGGCGCAGATCTCCATCAGCCGGTCGAGCTTGCAGTTCCGCTCATGGAAGATGCGCTTCACCGTCGGCTCGGAAACACCCATGCGTTCGGCCAGCGTCCGGTAGGTCAGGCCCTTGGCCTTCAGCGTTCGTTTCAGAGCCTCAAAGATCGGACCGTTCATGGAATGCACCTCGTTTGCGTGAATTCGTATCGATCTTCGATACTAGGCTCGAACCGCCTTTCGGAAAAGTATCGAAAAACCTAGCTCTCCGTCATCACAACGGGAGAGCAATCATGAAGACACTCATCGCTTCGTTCTTTCTTGCCGTCGCCGGCATCGCAACGGCTCCCGCCGCCCAGGCCGGCGAGATCTGGCGCGCCGGCGGCTTCGAGCAGCCGGAATCGGCGCTGGTCGATGCCGCCAACGAGCGGATCGTCGTGTCCAACATCGTCGGCGATCCAGGCAAAGCGGACGGCAACGGCTATTTGTCGCTGCTGTCGATGGACGGCAAGGTCATCGCCGGGCACTGGGTGGGCGGCATGGACGCGCCCAAGGGCATGGCGATCGCGGGCGGCAAGCTTTACGCCGCCGACATCACCAAGGTCCGCATCGTCGATCTCGCCAGCGGCAAGCTGGTCTCGACCATCGATGTGCCAGGGGCGGTTTTCCTCAACGACATGACGGCCGATGCCTCGGGCAAGGTCTATGTCACGGACATGCTGGCTGACACGATCTACCGCATCGATGGCGACAAGCCGGAGCTGTTCGTCAAGGATGCGCTGCTCGCCGCGCCGAACGGCGTGTTCGCCGATGGCGAGAGATTGATCGTCGCGTCCTGGGGCAAGGGCATCAAGCCCGACTTCAGCACCGTGGAGCCCGGCGGCCTGCTGGCGGTTGATTTGTCGAGCAGGAAAGTGACGGCTTTGCCCGGCGCGCAGAATTTCGCCGACCTCGACGGAGTCGTCGCCATCCGAGACACTATCTACGCCACCGCCTACATGACCGGCACGCTCTACAGCTACAAGGCCGACGGCGGTAGCGCAGTTCAAGCCGGGCAGCGCCGACATTGGCACGGACGGCAAGCACATCTTCGTGCCGCTGATGGGCGAAGGCGAGGTTGCAGCGCTGTCGCTGGATTGAGCCAGGCGCGCTACTGCCAGGGCCAGGGCATGAGCAGAGACCTTGGGTGCGACGATCAAGAAGGTACTGGAGCGCCGCGTTCCTTCGCGCCCCCCTCTGTCCTGCCGGACATCTCCCCCACAAGGGGGGAGATTGGCAGCTTCGGCGCCTCGCTCGTCCTGCAACGTTGGAGATTGGCGAAACCCGGCGAGACGGGGGCATGCCTGATCGTCCCCGGCTGCCTGATCGTTGCGCGCGCAAACCCGAAACTTGCCGAGCCGATCGAAGCGGCTGTTTGATGATCCGTGGTTGGCTCGATGGCGGCCGCGGCTCAGCCTTGCTGGGTCTGCGCCACGGTGGACTTGAGGCGAACGCCCCGGCCGCCGCGCTCGCTCGCCCGGTTCTCGCCGATCAACTCGACACCGATGTCGTCGAGCGCCTGGATGAACTTCATCAGCGAGTCGACGACGCCCCTGACGACGCCATCGCTCGCTTCCATGCGCTGTATTGTCGGAAGCGAAACCCCGGCGCGCTCGGCGCGCGTTCGCTGGTCGATACCGGCCAATGCCCTCGCAGCGCGCATCTGTGCGGCAGTCATCATCGACCTGCATCCATGTCAAAACATGCAATGTCGATGTACAGTATAAACATTCCAATGTCTAAGGCATCATTCCAAGGATCGACGGGGGATCACTCGCTGTCCGCCACCACATTGCGCCGCTGCAGCACCCGGGCCGCAAGCCAGCACAGCATGGCCCAAGCGAAGCCGGCGCACCAGCCGGCGAGCACGTCCGACGGCCAATGCACGCCGAGATAGACGCGGCTGGTGCCGACCAGCACCGTGGTGAGCACGGCGAGGCCGAGCACGAAGATCTTCGTCCTGCGGTTCGGCAGGAACCGCGCGGCGAGCGAGCCCAGTGTGAGATAGGTGACCGCAGACAGCATCGCGTGGCCGCTGGGAAAGGATAGCGAGGTCTCGTTGACCAGGTGCGAGACGAGATCGGGCCGCGGCCGGTCGACCTCATGCTTGAGCAGACTGGATACCGCCTGCCCGCCGGCCACCGAAACGAACACGAAGAGTGCCGTCCCCGGTCGGCGGATGAGCAGGAAGTAGCCGATCGCCGCGGTCGTGATCAGCACCAGCACGGTGGTGCTGCCGAGCGCGGTGATGTCTCGCATCGCGCCTTGCAGCCAGGGCGGACCGATCGGACTGTCCGGTTGGCCGGCATGGCGGACGGCGAGCAGGATTTCCGTGTCGAAGGCGTGCGGGCTGGTGGAGCGCGCCACCTCCATGAGTTCCACCAGGCCCCATAGCCCGCCAGCGATCACCAGCCCGGCCAGAAGCATCGGGAATTCTATCCGGTTGAGCAGCGCGTTGGCGGTCGATTTCATCGGGGGCCTTAGAGCAATTCCAGGAAAAGTGTGTAACGGTTTTCCGTCCGGAATTGCGTCAAAACAAAGAGATAGAGCGGTTCGCCGTTTCCGTGAAACGGTGAAACGCTCTAGGTCCGGCTACAGCCGCTGCATATAGGGCCCGAGCGTGATCAGAGCGACGGCCGCGATCGCCAGCACGACGCCAGTGGCTTGCAATGCATTCAATCGTTCGCCGAAGAAGACCAGCGCCACGACATTCACCGACACCAACTGGATCACCGCCGACAGGCTGAACGACACCGACATGCCGAATTCGCGGATCAGCCGCAGCATGATCAGATTGCCGGCCGAATAGAGCGCGAGCGTCAAAATGATCTTGGCCAGGCTCGGCGCCAGCCCCCATTGCTTGGCCGCGGTTGCCGCCAGCAGGAAGATCACGGTCGAAACGCCAAGCTGCGCCAATCCCCAGAAACTCACGGTTTTCATTCCCTCTCGAAGCGGCCTGCGTGCGCCCGCTGCCGTTGTTGTTTCCGAAGCACGAGAAGCCGTCAAGCTGAACGCGTCCGGCAGACGCTCTCCTACGGGATCGAAGCCGAATGCGCTCCGCTGTCGCCGTCGGCGCCCGCGCGGCGACTCTTCGGCGAATCGTAACCAAAATGTCCTTGGTCGCGATCGACATGCAATGTCGGCCGAGCGAGTTGAGAAATCATCAGCCGGCAAATCAGTCTTGTTTAATCACGCCGATGTCACGAAAATGTGATCGGGCACCTTTAGGGATCGACAGGTCGCAGTTCCAGCCACCCTCAAGAAGCCAGAGGACAGCCATGACCCAATCCCCTGAAACCCGCTTCCGCACCAGCCAGCTCGAGGAGAATGACGGCCCGCCCGTCAATCCCAGCGACAACCGCACCATGGGCGAGATCATTGCCGCTCGCTTCTCGCGCCGCGGTTTCCTGAAGGGTTCGCTGGCCGTCTCGGCGATCGCCGCCGCCGTCAGCCCGCTGGCGCTGGTCGCGGCCGACGAGGCGCGCGCCGCCGGGGCCTCGGCCTTCAAGTTCGACGAGCTCGAGGCCGGTATCGACGACAAGCACCATGTCGCGCCGGGCTATGACGCCGACGTGTTGTTGCGCTGGGGCGATCCGCTGTTCGCCGATTCGCCGGACTTCGACCCGCTGAAGCAGTCGGCCGGGGCCCAGGCCAGGCAGTTCGGCTACAACAACGATTACATCGGCTATATCCCGATCGACGGCTCGGCCGAGCATGGCCTTCTGGTCGTCAACCACGAATACACCAACCCGCATCTGATGTTCCCGGGCATCGTCAAGATCGTCGAGAAGGACGGCAAGAAGGCTGCGGAGGTCGCGGCGCTCTCGAAGGAGCAGGTCGATGTCGAGATGGCCGCCCATGGCGGCACCATCGTCGAGATCCGCAAGGAAGGCGGCAAATGGCAGGTGGTGCGCGACGGCAAGCTCAACCGCCGCATCACCTCCAACACGCAGATGCTGCTTTCCGGCCCGGTCGCTGGCCATGACCGCGTCAAGACCAATGCCGACCCGTCCGGCACCAAGGTCATCGGCACCGTCAACAACTGCGCCGGCGGCGTCACGCCCTGGGGCACCTATGTGATGGCCGAGGAGAACATCCACGGCTATTTCTCGGGCGAGCTGCCGGAAGGCCACAAGGAAGCCGCCAACTACAAGCGGCTCGGCATCCCGGAAGGCGCTTACGAATGGGGCGCGCATTACGACCGCTTCAACCTCGCCAAGGAGCCGAACGAGCCCAACCGTTTCGGCTGGATCGTCGAGGTCGACGTCAACGATCCGAATTCGGTGCCGAGGAAGCGCACCGCCATGGGCCGCTTCAAGCATGAGGGCGCCGAATCGATCGTCGCCAAGGACGGCCGCGTCGTCTTCTACCTCGGCGACGACGAGCGCTTCGACTATGTCTACAAATTCGTCACCACTGGTAAGTTCAATCCCGATGACCTCGCGGCAAACATGAACCTGCTCGACGACGGCACGCTCCATGTCGCCAAATTCGCCGAGGACGGCTCGGTCGAATGGATGCCGATCGTGTTCGGGAAGGCGCCGCTGACGGCGGAGAACGGCTTTGCCTCCCAGGCCGACGTTCTCATCGAGACGCGGCGCGCCGCCGATCTGCTCGGCGCCACCAAGATGGACCGGCCGGAGGACATCCAGCCCAATGCCGGCAACGGCAAGGTCTATGTCATGCTGACCAACAATTCCAAGCGCAAGGCCGATCAGGTCGACGCCGCCAACCCACGCGCCGAGAACGCCTTCGGTCACATCATCGAGATCGTCGAGGACGGCGGCGATTTCGCCGCCGCCAATGGCAGGTGGGAAGTGCTGCTGAAATGCGGCGATCCTTCCGTTGCCGATGTCGGCGCCACCTTTTCGACTGCGACCACAGCCCATGGCTGGTTCGGCATGCCGGACAACTGTGCCGTCGACTCGGCCGGCCGGCTCTGGGTCGCCACCGACGGCCAGGGCCCGAAGGCCACCGGCCGCACCGACGGCCTGTGGGCGGTCGATACGGAAGGTGCCGCGCGGGCGACCTCAAAACTGTTCTTCCGCGTGCCGATCGGCGCCGAAATGTGTGGCCCGCTCTTCGCGCCGGACGACCAGACTGCCTTCGTCTCGGTGCAGCATCCGGGCGACGGCGGCGAGGACTGGGAAGGCTTCGGCCGCCCATCCTACTACGAGGACCCGTCGACGCGCTGGCCGGACTTCAAGCGGGACATGCCGGTGCGCCCGGCGGTCGTCGCCATCACCAGGCAGGGCGGCGGCAAGATCGGCGTCTGATTGGTGCGATCTGGAACGCGGCATCGTCGCAGACGTTGGGGATTGGCTGAGGCCTCCCCGACGTCGACGAGGGGCATCCGCAACCCCAGCTACCCAGCGCGTCGAACCACGGCCATGTTCACGGTGGTTCTCAAGCGGAAGCCGATGGACTCATAGAGGCCGACGGCCAGTGCGTTGCTGTCATAGGCGTGGAGATAGGGAACCTCGCCCCGCGCCATGATCCGGCTTGCCACGAACAGCGACAGCAGTCTGGCAAGGCCACCGCCACGGAAATCGGGATGCGTGCACACGCCGCTGAGCTCGCAATGGCCGGGCTGCTTCATGCGCTCGCCGGCCATTGCCGCAAGCCTGCCGTCGATCTTCACGCCCCAGAACTCGCCGAGGCTCAGAGCCTCCAGCGTGAACGGGCCGGGTTTGGTGAGCGAGGCCAGAGCGAGCATCTCGGCCGCATCGTCGGGTGTCAGTGGTTGCACCCGTTCGTCGGACACGGCCTGCGTCGGCCGCTCGGCGGTCATCTGCACCAGGGTCGCTGTCGAGACCGCGGAAACTTCCGCAGGCAGGGCGATCGGATCGGTCTGAACCACGATCGAGCTTTGAAGCGGCGGCAGCAGCCTGGCCAGAGCCCGCAGGCTTTCTTCGTCGTCCGTCGCGGTGGCAGCGAAAGGAACGATCGACGGCCGGTACCGCCGGGCGAGGCCGTCGCCTTCCGCGAAGGCCTGGTGGCGCGTCGCAAGCGCGCTCCAGATGGGACGGTCGAGAACGTGTTTCATCGCGCAGACTCCGGCTTTTTCGCGCGGCGGTCGAGCGAGGTCGCGGCCAGCCGATCCTCGATGGCGGCGAGCTGGCCAAGCAGCGGCCCGGAGAGGTCCGCGCACAATTCCGCGACCGCACCCTCGATGCGCGGCCAGACATCGCGCTTCGCGGTATCGACCAGCCGCCGGCCGCTTGCCGAGAGGGAGACGATCCTGCGCCGCTGGTCGTCGTTCGATTGCGTGACCTCGACCAGGCCTAGCTCGGTGAGCAGCGACGCGGCACGCGTGACACCCGGTTGTGCGACGCCGAGCGATTGCGCCAGCTCGCCGACCGGCAGTGGCCCCAGTCTGTCGAGCGCCGCGAGCAGGGGGTACTGGCTCGACTGGATCCGCACATCCAGTTGATCCAGCACGCGCTGCGTATCGGCCTGCAATTGCTCGCCGATGCGCTTCAGCCTGCTGCCCAGGCACAGAAAGCCGAGGGATCGCAATATGTCTTCCATGGCCGAGCTCATTCGAAATAAACGATAACTAGTTATATAACAACGCATGGAAAGTCAAGCTGCTCGGCACCGTGCAGCCTTCGGACATTTCCTCTTCATTCGCCGCCCATAGCATCCTATATGGCGCTGGCGCGACATGACCGACAGTCGGTCGCGCCAAGGCGACTGATTCGAGGCCCGTGGGCTGCGGGTCTCTGTTCATCGGCACGCGGAAGCTCATGCCCTCCCTGCGCATCCATATCGACAGGTTTCTCGAAGGCGCGGCGCCCAAGGTGCCGAAGCGGGAGCTGACGCATCTCGAGCGGCTGGCGCTGGTGCGGCGGCATGGCGACTTCTCGCTCGCCTATTCCACCGCCGTGCAGCAGAAACTGTCCTATTTCAGTGACGGCGACGGCTACATCGCCTTCGGCACCAAGATGAAGCACCATTTCGCGCTTGGCGATCCGGTGGTCGACCCGGCGGAACGGCCCGGCTACATCAAGCGTTTCGTCGAGGCCGCCGGCGGCCCCTGGTTCGTGCAGATAAGCGCCGCCACGGCAAAGGTGCTGGCCGGGCTCGGCTATCAGGTCAATCGGCTGGGCGTCGACACCAGGCTGCAGCTGCCGGCGCATGATTTTTCCGGCAAGCGCAACGAGACCGTGCGCTATTCGGAGCGCTGGCTGGCGAAGAAGGGCTTCACCTTCGCCGAGGACAGGAAAAACATGCTCCTCGACGAGGTGTCGCGGCTTTCCGAGAACTGGCGCGGCGAGCGCATCGTCAAGCGCTGGGAGATGGGCTTCCTCAACCGGCCCTTCGCCGATCATCTCGGCGCCGACATGCGCCGCTTCGTCCTGCATGGTCCCGGAGGCGAGCTCGTCGCCATCCTGGATTTCGATCCGCTGTTCAGCGACGGCAAGGTCATCGGCTACACCACCGCCTTCAAGCGCAAGCAGGTCGACGCCACGCCGCATGCCGAGATCGGCCTGACCAAATTCGCCGTCGACCGCTTTCGCGAGGAGGGCATCTCGGTCGTCACGCTCGGCCTCTCGCCGCTGCTCGACGTCGAGCCGAGCGGCTTTGCCGAATCGAGCTTCTGGCGCGGCGCCTTCCAGCGCGCCTACGAGTCGCCCTGGGTCAACCGCTCGCGCTTCAACCTGCAGGGCCAGGCCGCCTTCAAGCGCCGCTTCCACGGGCAGGAGGAGCCGACCTACATCGCCTTCCGCAAGGGCACGCTGATGGAGATGCTGGGGCTTTTGCGCCTGATCAAGGCGATTTAGCGGGGCGATTAAAAAAGATAGCCGGCGCCGTGATCCGTCACACCCACCTCTGGCCTGCCGGCCATCTCCCCCGCAAGGGGGGAGATTGGCAGTTCTGGTGCTCCGCCATTCCTCCAACGTTGGAGATTGGCGAAACCGGCTGAGCGTTCAATCTCCCCCTTGCGGGGAGATGCCCGGCAGGGCAAAGGGGGGTGCTGTCCCGCCAGCGTTTCGGATTTTCTGAAACCACAGTGACGATGAACGTCGGGCCCGTCAATTCCTCAACCGGTACCCCGTCCTGAAGATCCACGCGACGATCGCGATGCAGACCGCCAGGAACACCAGCGTCATGCCGAGGCTGACGCCGACCGAGACGTCCGCCTTGCCGTAAAAACTCCAGCGGAACCCGCTGATCAGGTAGACGACCGGGTTGAACAGCGTGATCGTCTTCCAGATGCCGGGCAGCATATGGATCGAGTAGAAGCTGCCGCCGAGGAAGGTGAGCGGCGTGACGATCAGAAGCGGCACCAGCTGCAGCTGCTCGAAGGTCTTCGCCCAGATGCCGATGATGAAACCGAACAGGCTGAAGGTCACCGCCGTCAGCACCAGGAAAGCGATCATCCACAACGGATGCTCGATCCTCAGCGGCACGAACAGCGCCGCGGTGCCCAGGATGATCAGCCCGAGCATGATCGATTTGGTGGCGGCGCCCCCGACATAGGCGATGATGATCTCGAGATAGGACACCGGCGCCGACAGCAGCTCGTAGATCGAGCCGACGAATTTCGGGAAGTAGATGGCGAAGGACGCGTTCGAGATCGACTGCGTCAGAAGCGACAGCATCATCAGGCCCGGCACGATGAAGGCGCCGTAGCTGATGCCGTCTATCTCGTTGATGCGCGAGCCGATCGCCGAGCCGAAGACGACGAAATAAAGCGACGTCGAGATCACCGGCGAGATGATGCTCTGCAGCACCGTGCGGAACGCACGCGCCATCTCCACCCGGTAGATCGCCCACACCGCACGAAAATTCATGGCTGAGCGCGGGTTCATGGCTCTTGCCTCAGAAGATTGACGAAGATCTCTTCGAGCGAGCTGTTCTTGGTATCGAGGTCGCGGAACTGGAGGCCAGCGGCCTCGAGGTCGCGGATCAGCGAGGCGACGCCCGGCCGGTCGCTCTGGTTGTCATAGGTATAGGTGATCTCGTTGCCGTCCGCGGACAGCTCCAGCGCATAGCGCGACAGGCCGTCGGGGATGGCCTTGAGCGGCGCGCGCAGCTCGAGCGTCATCTGCTTGCGGCCGAGCTTGCGCATCAGCTCGGCCTTGCCTTCGACCAGGATGATCTCGCCGCGATTGATGACGCCGACGCGGTCGGCCATCGCCTCGGCCTCTTCTATGTAGTGCGTTGTCAGGATGATGGTGACGCCGTCCTCGCGCAGCCGCCGCACCATCGCCCACATGTCCTGGCGCAGCTCGACGTCGACGCCCGCCGTGGGCTCGTCGAGGAACAGCACCCGTGGCTCATGCGACAGCGCCTTGGCGATCATCAGCCGGCGCTTCATGCCGCCGGACAGCGTGATCGCCTTGGCGTCCTTCTTCTCCCATAGCGACAGGTCGCGCAGCACCTTCTCGACGAAATTTGTGTTGGGCGCCTTGCCGAACAGGCCGCGGCTGTAATTGACCGTCGCCCACACCGTCTCGAAGGCGTCGATCGTCAGCTCCTGCGGCACCAACCCGATCAGACTGCGCGCCGCGCGGTAGTCCCTGCCGATGTCGTGGCCGTCGACGGTGACGGTGCCCGACGAGCGGTTGACGATGCCGCAGACGATCGAGATCAGCGTCGTCTTGCCGGCGCCGTTCGGCCCGAGCAGCGCGAAGATCTCGCCGCGCTCGATGTCGAGATTGATTTCCTTCAGCGCCTTGAAGCCGGTGGCATAGGTTTTCGTGACACCGGAAATCGAGATGATGGATGACATGCTGAAATATGGCCGGCTGGAAAACGTGACCTCATATAGGTCGGATGCCGGTTTATTCAAACCGGCAATTTACAGCCTTCCTGACAGCTCTGGACAGTCACGCTCGCCGGCTGGCGGCACAGCAGTGTCGCGCGGCGTCCCGCGGCGTCGGCAAGCTGTCACGCGGCAAGATTATTCATGCCGGCGCGGCGTCGCGTCTGGCACTGCGACAACGCGCCTCGCGTGACGCCGCGCCGCTTTGACCGATGCGTGTTTGAAGCCTATCCTTCAAGCATAAATTGCAGCCGGAGCCGAGCATGGACCCGCTCATTCTGTCGCGTATCCAGTTCGGCGCGAATATTTCGTTCCATATCCTGTTTCCGGCGATCACCATTGCACTTGGCTGGGTGCTTCTCTTCTTCAAGCTCCGCTACAACGCATCAGGCGACTCCGCCTGGATGCGCGCTTATTTCACCTGGGTGAAGGTTTTCGCGCTCTCCTTCGCCATGGGCGTCGTCTCAGGCGTCACCATGAGCTTCCAGTTCGGCACCAACTGGCCGGGCTATATGGAGACGGTCGGCAACATCGCCGGCCCGCTGCTTGCCTATGAGGTGCTCACCGCCTTTTTCCTCGAGGCGGCCTTCCTCGGCATCATGCTCTTCGGCTTCCGCCGCGTCTCCAACCGCATCCACACGCTGGCGACCGTGCTGGTGGCGGGCGGCACGACGGTCTCGGCCTTCTGGATCATCGCGCTGAACTCCTGGATGCAGACGCCGGCCGGCTTCGAGATGATCGACGGCAAGGCGCATGCGCTCGACTGGTGGGCGATCGTCTTCAACCCGTCCATGCCTTACCGTCTGGTGCATATGCTGCTTGCCTCCGGCCTGACGGTCTCCTTCCTGATCGCCGGCCTGTCGGCGATGCGCTATCTTTACGGCGACCGTTCCGAATCGATGTGGAAGGCGCTGCGCACCGGCGTCTTCACCGCCGCCATCCTGATCCCGATCCAGATCTTTGCCGGCGACCAGCACGGCTTGAACACGCTCGCGCACCAGCCGCAGAAGATCGCCGCCATGGAGGCGAACTGGAACACCGGTCCCAACGTGCCGCTGGTGCTGTTCGCCCTGCCTGACGAGGCGGCCAAGGAAAACAGATTCGAGCTCGCCGTTCCCGACGGCGCCAGCCTGGTGCTGCGCCACTCGACGAGCGGCGTCGTGCCCGGCCTAAACGACTATCCGGGCAACCATCCGCCGGTCTTCCCGGTGTTCTGGGGCTTCCGCGTCATGGTCGGCACCGGCATCTTGATGCTGATCGTCTCCTGGTCGGCCGCCTGGTTCCTCAAGCGTCGCCACAGCCTGCCGAAGCCGCTGGCGCTCATCATGGTGCCGATGGCGCTGTCCGGCTGGCTGGCGACACTGGCCGGCTGGTACACGACCGAGATCGGCCGCCAGCCCTGGCTGGTCACCGGCGTGCTGAAGACGGCGGACGCCGTCGGCCCCGTCGCCGGCAGCCATGTAGCGCTGACCCTGGCCGTCTATCTTATCCTCTATGTGCTGCTCTTGATCGCCTATCTCGGCGTGCTGGTGCATCTGGCGCTGAAGGCGGCAAAGGACGGCGACACCTCGCCCCTGCCGGGCGTCATGAACGCGGCGCTGTCGCAGCCGGCTGCCGGGGAGTGATGACGATGAGCTTCGACTGGCCGACCGCGCTGCCGCTGATCTTCGCCGGCCTGATGGGTCTCGCCATCCTGATCTATGTCGTGCTCGACGGGTTCGACCTCGGCATCGGCATCCTGTTCAGCGCCGCCGAGGACGCCGAGCAGGACATCATGATCGCGGCGATCGGCCCGTTCTGGGATGCCAACGAGACCTGGCTGGTGCTGGCGGTGGGTCTCTTGCTGGTCGCCTTTCCGATGGCGCACGGCACCATCCTGACCGCGCTCTATTTGCCGGTCTTCGTGCTGCTGGTCGGCTTGATCCTGCGCGGCGTCGCCTTCGATTTCCGCGCCAAGGTGCCGGCCGGCAAGAAGCAGCGCTGGAACCGCATCTTCTTTCTGGGCTCGGCGACCGCCTCGCTGGCGCAGGGCTATATGCTGGGCGTCTATGTGCTTGGCCTCGATGTCGGCTTCGGCGGCATGGCCTTCGGCGCGCTGGTCGCGCTCTGCCTGTCGGCGGCTTACGCCGCGATGGGCTCGGCCTGGCTGATCTACAAGACCGAGGGCGATTTGCAGGTGAAGGCCGTGCGCTGGCTGCGCACCACGCTGGTGCTGACGGCGCTCGGCATGGTCGCGGTGTCCTTGGCCACCCCTTTCGCCAGCCCGCGCATCTTCGACAAATGGTTCCTGTGGCCGGAGATCCTCTATCTCTCGCCGCTGCCGATCGCGTCGGCGCTGCTGTTCCTGTGGTTGTGGCGGCAGACCTTCCATCTGCCCAAGCCGAACGACCAGCACGCGCTCCGCCCGTTCCTCACCCTTGCCGCCATCTTCGCGCTCGGCTTCGCCGGTCTCGCCTGGTCGTTCTACCCTTACGTCGTGCCCGACAGGCTGACGATCTGGCAGGCGGCTTCAGCGCCGGAAAGCCTGGCGGTGATCCTGGTCGGCGTCGTCGTCGTGCTGCCGATCATCATCTTCTATTCGTTCTACGCGTATCGCGTGTTCGGCGGAAAGGCGACTGATCTGACGTATGATTGAGGGCATAATGGGGAGGCGTCGGCGTTCCTTCACACCCCCCTCTGCCCTGCCGGGCAGAGGGGGGTGCTGTCCCGCCGACATCTCTCCAGGCGAGCACCCCCAACAATCCTCAGCTCTTGCTCGATGCCAGCACCAGCACCGGCTTCTCGCTGTAGAGCTTGGGAAACAGCGCCTTCAGGTTCTCGATCTTCGGCAGGTCGTTGTAGACGATATAGGGGTAGGTCGGGTTCAGGGTCAGGAAGTCCTGATGGTAGTCCTCGGCCGGATAGAAGGTCTTGCCGGTCTCGAGCGTCGTCACGATTGGCTTCGCAAACACCTTGGCCTTGTCGAGCTGGGCGATATAGTTCTCGGCCACCTTCTTCTGCTCGTCGTTCTCGGCGAAGATCGTCGAACGGTACTGCGTGCCCTGGTCCGGCCCCTGGTAGTTGAGCTGCGTCGGATTGTGCGCGACCGAGAAATAGACCTGCAGGAGCTGGCCATAGGTCACCTTCGACGGATCGTAGGTGATCTCGACCGATTCCGCATGGCCGGTGCGGCCGGTGCCGACGACCTCGTAGACGGCGTTCTCGGCGCTGCCGCCGGTGTAGCCGGAAACGGCTTTACTGACGCCCTTGACGTGCTGGAACACCCCTTGCACGCCCCAGAAGCAGCCGCCCGCGAAGACGGCCTTCTCGGTGCCGCTCGCCGCCTTCTCGTCCACGGCCGGCGGCGGGATCACCACCGCGTCCTCGGCCGAGCGGGCCGGCGTCTGCCAGAATGCGGCGGCCGCCGCCGTCAGCACCAGCGCCGCAAGCGCGCCGCGCGCAAAGAATGGCGATCGCCGCGCGGCCTTTGTCTTGATGCCGTTCATGTCTGATCTCCTTGTTCGTTGTTTCCACTATATACGAAGGAAGGCACTGCAGGTTTCTCACTTTGCCGTGCGGCGGCTTCTATTCGCGGCGGCGCTCCCCCTCTCCGTCTCAGCTTCGCCGAGCCACCTCTCCCCCGCTTCCGCGGGGGCGAGGAAACCAAGCTTGCGAAGGCCGCGACCTCGACGGTTGGCATTTCCTCGCCCCCATGAAATGGGGAGAGGTGGATCGGCGCGCAGCGCCGAGACGGAGCGGGGGAGCGCCGTTTGCCATTATTCGCTGAGGCCGGAACCGTAGGACTTACTGCGCCGGAGCCGTCGTATCGGCCGGCTTCATCGCATCCGTTACCGGCTTCATCGCGTCCGTCGCCGGCTTCATGGCATCGGTCGCGGGCTTCATCGCCTCGGTGCTCATCGCATCGGGCTTCATGGCATCGGCCGGTTTCATCGCGTCCGTTGCGGGCTTCATCGCATCCGTCGCTGGCTTCATCGCTTCGGTGGCCATTGCGTTGGCGGGCTTCATGGCGTTGGTCGCGTCGTCGGCGCGGGCGCCGGCGGCGAAGGTTGCGAGCGCAAGCGCCAGCGCCGTCAGGAATTTGGTCATGGATAGTCTCCTTGGGTTGTGGCGCGCGGATGCGGGCCCGATGGTGCGCTGCCGCTTGCTGCGGCGCCGCGCGAAAAAGGATGATCAGTTTGCAGCAGCAGCCAGGATCGGTCCGCCGCCGGGGCTCTGCACCAGCACCGCGGTGCTCAAGCCCCCGCCTGCCGCCGGCAGCGGCAGCGTCGTCGCCTGGCCGTTCCAGCGGCCGAGCCTTTGCAGCGAATGCACGACATTGGCATGCGGCAGCGTGCGTCCGGTATTCTCGCCGCGCGCCACCGGCACCTCGACGACGCCCTTCGTGTAGCCCACCAGCCAGACATCGGCCGCGCCGCCGGGCGCCTTGCCGGCGCCGATGCTGACCTTGCCGCCGGCAAGCGCGACGTCCGGACCCTTTGTGCGGCCACCCTTATTGATCAGACTCTGGGCGATCAAATTCTGGATCTCTCCGGGCTTGGCGCCGACGACGTCTGCGCTGCCGTTCACCACCACCTGCGGCGTGAACGGCCCGTCATGGCCGAGCGGCGGCTCGTAATCGACCTGGCGCTGGGTGAATTCCTGCCGGCCGAACGTGTCCTTCCAGCCGAGATAGTCCCAGTAGGTGACGTTGAAGGACAGCGCCAGCACGCCCGGCTGGTCCTTGACCTTGATCAGATTGGCATTGGCCGGCGGGCAGGACGAGCAGCCCTGGCTGGTGAACAGCTCCACCACGGTGAGCGGCTGTGCGGAAGCAGCACCGGCAGTGGCGGCAAGCGCGGCAAATGCCGCGCCGGCGAACGACAGTTTGCCGAGCGTTGTCTTTGGTCCGGTCATGAGAAGCAGTCTCCGTTGCGGCGATGCTCCCATTTCGCCGTGGCAGGAGGTATCGTTACAGCTTCACCGGTTTGTGATTGGCCTCGTTTTTTCCTTCTCCCCTTGTGGGAGAAGGTGGCTTGGCGCGCAGCGCCGAGACGGATGAGGGGTGCTCCAGCTTGGCGATGCGGTCAACTCAACCTACCGCCAGGGCTGCAGCAAGGCATCCTTTACATAGGCGATGATCGTGTCGCAGACGCCGTCCAAATCTTTCAGGACGTCGTCGTTCCAAAAGCGCAAGACGCGAAAGCCTCTAGCCTTCAACTCTGCTCCGCGAATCTCGTCAGACGCCGAATCCGCGTGCTGGCTGCCATCGATCTCGACGATCAAGCGTGCCTCAAGGCAGACAAAGTCGGCGACATACTTTCCGATAGGAGTCTGGCGTCGAAACTTGATCCCGTCGAGCCTGCGGTCGCGCAACTCCTGCCACAGCTTGTGCTCAGACTCCGTCATTTCACGGCGAAGCGTCCGGGCGAAACTGCGCTTGGCTTTGGTGATCGGCTGATGTGGCATGGTGTGAGATTAGCCAGCCGCCGCGATCCGTCCAACACCCCTCATCCGTCTCGGCGCTGCGCGCCGATCCACCTTCTCCCACAAGGGGAGAAGGGGGAAGGCGGCGGCCCCTACTGCGTCAGCATCGTCTCCGACGGCCGCTGGTTGAAGGCGCATTTGCCGGTGGTAGTGTAGAAGAAGTCGGCATTGCTGACATCGGCCGGCACCGGGTTGCCGCCGTCCTCCCAGGCTTGGTAGCCGGTCTGGCCGCAAGGCACGGCGGTGAAGATGTCGACCGTCTGGCCGGTCGCGACTTCGGGCATGTTCGTCTGGCTGCCGCCGATATAGAGACGGTTCGAGGTGCTCGGATCATTCGATTTCAGCACCTTCGGAGAACCAGAGGGCACATCCATTTCGAGATAAAGCTTGTCCATCTGGCTGACGTCGATCACCGCGCCGGCGCTGTTGGCGGGATAGAACGTGTCGGCGCAGGTCGTCACATATTTCTTGCTGCCGCTGGTCTGCGTGATCGCTCCGGTCGGCAGGTTGTTGAAATTGTTCACCGTGCTGGTCGTGCACACCTGTTTCTGGACCACCGTCGTCGTCGATCCGTTGACGGTGCTCACCGTGGTTGTGCCATAGCCCTTCGGGTCGCCATAGCCGTTATAGGTGTAGCTGATCGTCATCAGCGGCTTGGCCACCGTATCGCCGAACTTGGTGCCGTACAGATACATGGTCTTGTTCCAGTATCCTGAGACCTTGGTCACCTTGAAGGTGGACTGCGTCAGCGCCGGCGTCTTGCGCACCGAGGAGCCGACGCCGACGGTCACCGTCTTGATCCTGGCGATCTGCATGAAATCGGTCGGCATCGGATAGCTCGCCTTGGCGCTGAAGGTCGCCGTGCCGTCGGCGGCGATGTTGACGCTGGTGAGCGTCGCCGTGCCCTGTCCGCTATTGGCCAGATAGGCCTGCTGCAGCGCCGTCTGGCGGTCGGCATTCGACGTCATGGTCGGCAGGGTGGTGATCGACAGCACCGCCGCGTCCAGCGCGTTCTGCATGTCGCTCCTGGTGGTCACCGCCGAGGTGTAGTCGACGGAAAACCCGACCGCGAGCAGGAGCGGGATCGTGATCATAATCATGACCGGCATCATCGAGCCGCTTTCCGAGCGGACGAAATCTCTTGGCGACGAAAACATTGTCTGACCCCAAAGCCATCGGCGGCAAAGCCCGCCATCCCCAACGGGTTGAATGATGCCTTAAAGGGATGGATGAAAGTTTAAGCGGAGCGCGGCCCTCTCCTTCTCCCCTTGTGGGAGAAGGTGGATCGGCGCGCAGCGCCGAGACGGATGAGGGGTGTTCCAGGGATCGCCGACGTCTCATTTCTTCCAGCACCCCTCATCCGTCGCCTTCGGCGACACCTTCTCCCACAAGGGGAGAAGGAGAAGAGCTGCGCTTGCCCCCTATCCCCGCCCCTGCTAAAGCGCGCCGCATGACGACGCCGCTCGACCACATCCGCAATTTCTCCATCGTCGCCCATATCGACCATGGCAAATCCACGCTTGCCGACCGGCTGATCCAGCTCACCGGCGCGCTGGAGGAGCGCGACATGAAGGAGCAGGTGCTGGACTCGATGGACATCGAGCGCGAGCGCGGCATCACCATCAAGGCCCAGACCGTCCGGCTCAACTACCGCGCCAAGAACGGCGAGGATTACGTCCTGAACCTCATCGACACCCCCGGCCATGTCGACTTCGCCTATGAGGTGTCGCGCTCTTTGGCCGCCTGCGAGGGCTCGCTGCTGGTGGTCGACGCCTCTCAAGGCGTCGAGGCGCAGACGCTCGCCAATGTCTACCAGGCCATCGACAACAACCATGAGATCGTCGTGGTGCTGAACAAGGTCGACCTGCCGGCGGCCGAGCCCGAGCGCATCCGCGAGCAGGTCGAGGAGGTGATCGGCCTCGATGCCTCCAACGCGGTGCTGATCTCGGCCAAGACCGGCTTAGGTGTGCCGGACGTGCTGGAGGCGATCGTCCACCAGCTGCCGCCGCCGCGCGAGGGCGACATCAACGCCCCGCTCAAGGCGATGCTGGTCGACTCCTGGTACGATGCCTATCTCGGCGTCATCGTTCTGGTGCGCATCATCGACGGCGTGATGAAGAAGGGCCAGACCATCCGCATGATGGGCACCGGCGCGAAATATCTCGTCGAGCGCACCGGCGTCTTCAAGCCGGCCCGCGTCAATGTCGACGAGCTCGGCCCCGGCGAGTTCGGCTTCTTCACCGGCTCGATCAAGGAAGTGGCCGACACCCGCGTCGGCGACACCATCACCGAGGACCGCCGCCCGACGGCAAAGGCCCTGCCCGGCTTCAAGCCGGCGCAGCCGGTGGTGTTCTGCGGCCTGTTCCCGGTCGACGCCGCCGATTTCGAGGACCTGCGCGCCGCCGTCGGCAAGCTGCGCCTCAACGACGCCTCCTTCTCCTTTGAAATGGAGACCTCCGCCGCGCTCGGCTTCGGCTTCCGCTGCGGCTTCCTCGGGCTTCTGCACCTGGAAATCATCCAGGAGCGGCTGGAGCGCGAGTTCAACCTCGACCTCATCGCCACGGCGCCTTCCGTCGTCTACCGCATGAACCTCATCGACGGCACGACCAAGGAACTGCACAACCCGGCCGACATGCCCGACGTGGTCAAGATCGCCTCGATCGAGGAGCCGTGGATCCGCGCCACCATCCTCACACCCGACGACTATCTCGGCGGGATTCTAAAACTCTGCCAGGACAGGCGCGGCATCCAGGCCGATCTCTCCTATGTCGGAAAACGCGCCATGCTGACCTACGACCTGCCGCTCAACGAGGTGGTGTTCGATTTCTACGACCGGCTGAAGTCGATCTCCAAGGGCTACGCCTCGTTCGACTATCACCTCACCAACTATCGCGAGGGCGACCTGGTGAAGATGTCGATCCTGGTCAATGACGAGCCGGTCGACGCGCTGTCCATGCTGGTGCATCGGTCAGCGGCGGAAAAGCGCGGCCGCGCCATGTGCGAGAAGCTGAAGGAGCTGATCCCGCAGCACCTGTTCAAGATACCGATCCAGGCGGCCATCGGCGGCCGCATCATCGCCCGCGAGACCGTCTCGGCGCTCCGCAAGGACGTCACCGCCAAATGCTACGGCGGCGACGTGACCCGCAAGCGCAAGCTGCTCGACAAGCAGAAAGAGGGCAAGAAGCGAATGCGGCAGTTTGGCAAGGTGGATATCCCGCAGGAGGCGTTTATCCAGGCGCTGAAGATGGGGGATTGAGAAGCCGGTTGGCGCGCGGAGCGCGCCAAGCCATCGATCCAGTAAATCGATGGCAGGCTTCGAAAGCGGGGAAGCCTGCTGGCAGGCAGTTGGCCCCAGTGCGGCGCTGGAACTGCGCGGTGAAGATTGGCAGCGCGAGTCCTACTTGTCCCCTTGCCAGGCCTTTGAACAGATATTTCAATGATCTTATATTCGGTAGGTGGCCGGTTCGCTCTGCACGGTTTCCCAACCACTGACGAACCGGGGGTCCGGTTGATATCAGGCGCACATGGGGCGAATGCGGTTCCTCTGGGGTGTTTTGTGGCGCGATCTCGGCGTCACACCCCGCGTCTATCAAGCCATTGGTCTGATTGCGCCGCTTATTTTGACTTGGCTGGCCGCCGAATTCGGAATTCAGATCAGCTACCCAGCTTACACTATCGTCGGGGTGACGGCCGGTATCTTCATCGTAATCGTGTTTCTGCGATTGTTCCATCGCGCCTACGAATTGGAGGCCGCACTGAAACCCAGGATCGAAATCAGCGATCCGGTGGAGTCGACTATGCCGAAAATCCGCGGCAACAACCTCGCTCTACGGTTTTACTCGGTTACGCTCACCAATCTTTCGGACGGGGACTTAAAGAACTGCCGAGTCAAAATGGCGGAATTCATCAATCGCCGCGGTGAGGCGGCTACCGAAATAGGCATGCTGTTCCGCCTCAGCCGGGAAAGGCACTCTCAAACAGGACAGCATACGTTCGCCCAAACTTTCGAGCTAAACGGCAAAGATGACAAGGCCAGTATTGATATCGTCGCACTCGATGAGGTGGGCAGCAATTTTGTCAAAATGCAATACGCAACGGCGGCCTCCGAGAAAGTCTTTCATGAGCTGCACAAGAGTCTTTTCCCGCACTGGCTGACGATAAGGGTTACAGCGGACGCTATGGCCTCGGTTACGAAGTCATTTTGCGTCTACGTCTCCGAAGACGGCTTTTTGCGAATGGAGACGATTAGTACGATGCCCGCAGCTGGACACGCCCCATCTCTACCAGCTGGGATGAAATCGACCAGACCGCAATTTTTGGAAACGATTGAGTGGCGTACTGGTGAAATGGACCAGTAGGCGGCTCTATCCAGTTTGGGGGCCTCAAGCCGCCTCGGCGCTCAAGAAGGACGTCACCGTCAAATGCCACGGCGGCGTGACCCGAGAGCGCAAGCTGCTCGACAAACTGAAAGAGGGCAAGAAGCGGATGAGGCAGTTCGGTAAGGTGGATATCCCGCAGTAAGCATTTATCTGGGCACTGAGGATGGGGATTGAGGGTGACCCGGCTCACGGTCGACCCCAAACTGCGTCCCGTTAAGGATTTGCGGTTTCGAACAGCTCTCGGTCGAGAAGTCCCCTTTTCGGAAGAACTATGTCCGTGTATTAGCTAACCAAGGGGGGCGAGCTATGGAATTTACACTTGAGTTCGACGGTAACGAGGCTGATCGTAACCTACTGGATTTCTACGATGCGGCCCAAGCCTTTGGCGGCTTCCAGCGCTCCCTGGCGCTAACTACCCATCTCGTAGTAAACGGGGAAATAATCACCCAGGCACCAGCGTTGAAGAATGCTGTAATACTGGTGCGTCCGCCAGAAAACGGTAGTTGGAAGACCATTGCAGTTGTAGCAGGTACAGTACTGCTGAGCGGAGGAGTTGCGTCGAAGGATTCAGTGCTTGGCCACCTATTAACCTCCGCATACGATTACGTTATCTCCGAAAGCCTGGGGTTCCACGTAGATTTCGACAAGTCTCTTGGCCAGCAAATTGAGGAGCATCGAGCTGTTTCAGATGAGGTTCCGCGAGAGTTGGATCAGGGCAAATTCGAAGCGCTCATTGAAAAGGTGGAGCCTGCAATCCGAGAATTGCATAGGCCGATAAGTCACTCCGGAACTGCCGCTACCGCTATCTTGGGCGAGAGCCAATCTGGAATAATTATAAGAAAGACCGGGCCGACACTAGATAGGAATACGTTTGAGTACATCGATGTTACAAACCTGAGTAGCGATCAGAAAACCTACACGGGGAAGGTGTCAAGCTATAATTCAAACACATACAAGGGACGTATCTATATCGAAGATGAGGGCCGGCCTGTACCTTTTACACTCGCAGAGGTCAGTCGGGATGCAAGGGCCGTGTCAAAGATAGTAGGAAGCCTGTCCGCCAATGCATTAGACAGATTTGACCAGAACGCGGAGATCCGCTTTTCCGCATTGCGATATGAAAGTAAGAACGGAAGGTTGAAGGGATTCTTGATATTGCGAGTGTTTTAATTGGGGCCTTTTCGATTCAGGAAGCTGACCAACACCCCCTACCAACCACTATTTTGTGAAAAAGCACCGAAAATCCGCACGTTTTTCGGTATTTCGGTTTAAATCAGCGTTGACGGTCGGAAACGACTCGCCGCAAATTCCTCACGGGTCGGCATTCCGCTGATCCCGATACGACAAAGCCGGGGTTGCAGCCCCGGCTCCGTGTCGGTAACCGCAAAGCCTTTGGTCAGGTTGCGGCTAGTCGAAGACACAAATTGAGGATACTCGCAATCGATTCGCTGTCAACCTGATCAAAGGTTTCCACATAAGGAAATCTTTATATGAGTGTATTTGTGGTTTCATTCCGTATTGCGGATGAACAAAGTATCTATGGTACCTACTCCGAACGCTGGTCGTCTGTGAACGACGCCGTCCAAAATAGGGCTGTGGGGCGCAATTACTGGAAACAAACGACGTCGTTTTTTGCGCTGCAGGCAACCGAAACGTCCGCCTCCGCACTTGCCAGCGCCATAAACGTCAACTCGAAGTTCGATCCAGATAAGGACTTGCTTTTGGTCGTAAATTTGAGTTCCAAAGACTTCAAGGTTATAGGCGTAAACAAGGATGCCGATATAGACGCCATTATGGCTCTCCGCTGAACGTTCAAGCGTGAGCGTCAGGTGTGTGCGAGAAACGGGAAAATTGCTGCCATAAGATCGCTCAAATCTGAATTTGAGCAGGATTATTGGCACTGCCGTAACTCAGCGGCTTCGAGAGTTGGCGATGTGGTCGCCAACTCCGGGCTGTTTGATTGCCTGCCTTCACCGGCACCCCACCTCGTTGTATCCTCTCCCAGGCTTGTGGAGACATCGCATGCGCTCCACCTTAGACACCGTCGCCGCAATCGGCCTCGCCATCGGCGGCGCTTTTGGCTTGGCGGGCACTTTCGTTGCGAGCGATGCGCTGCGCGAGACGGTCTGGACCATCGACGGCGTGGCAATCGTCGTCGCCACGGCGCTGCTGACAATGAAATACCAGCGGCTCGGCAATGACCTTGTCGCGGCCGGCTTCCTGACTTTCCTTGCCGGCGAGAGTCTGCTTCTGGCCGGCAATGCGGCGGGGCTGCAGGCGAGCGTGCCTTCCTATGCCGGCGGCATTGCGCTCTGGGCGGCGGGGCTCGTCATGGTCAGCGCGCAAGCCACCTTCGCGCTGTGGATGCGGCTCACCGCTTTCGTGTCGGCCGTGCTCTTCACCGTCTCGTCTCTGATGATCCTCTGGGGTGCGCCGCTGCTCCCCACCTCCGCGCCGCTGCCGGCGATCGGCTATCCGTTCCTGGTCCTCACCTTCATCGGCTGGATCTGGACGCTGTTGAAATCGGAACAGTGAGCGGGCGGACATGGCCGCGCCGCTCGAAATCCGCAACAGCGCCACCGGCAAGATCTTTCCGGCCTTCGGGCCATTCCTGATCGGCGCCGTCTTCGGCTTCGGCGCGCTGCAGGGCTTGGCTGCCGGGGCGAGTGGCGGGCATGTGCTGTGGATCGCGCTGCTCTCGGTCGCCTGCCTGGCGCTCGGCTTTTTCATCGCCCGCGGCGCCTTCGACACTTCGGTCAAGGTGACCTTGGACAGCCAAGGCTTCCGCGATGCGCGCGCCGGCGATGTGCTGGTGCCGTGGGCGAAGGTCAGGAGCGTGCGCCTCGCCTCCGGCGGCAAGGGCGCGGCGATGCTCAATTTCGAGCTCACTGAGGAGCCGCCCGACGCGATCAAATATTCGGCCGCCAACGCCTTCGGGATAATGCCCTTCGGCAAGACCACCGTGCACATGGAAATCTCCTCGCTCGATATGCGCGGCGAGGCGATGGTGGATGCGGTGAAAAAATTCGCGCCGCATGTGGTGGTGAGAAGGTAGAGCTTCCCCTTCTCCCCTTGTGGGAGAAGGTGGCCGCGAAGCGGCCGGATGAGGGGTGTTGGAAGGATCGCGACGCAGCAGAATTAAGCGCCAGGATCCTTCAATCTTGGAGGCCGCACTCCGCTGGAGCACCCCTCATCCGTCTCGGCGCTGCGCGCCGAGCCACCTTCCCCCACAAGGGGGGAAGGGGAGGTCGCGCCTTCCCCTCACCCGTGCTCTACTGGCCCCGGGAACCTCACCATGATTCGCATCTTCCTCGCCGCTCTTCTCCTCACCACGCCGGCCGTCGCCGCCGACATGTCGGTCTTCGTCCGCAACCAGCGGTCCGACGGCGTGGCGGTGGAGCTGTTCAGCCGCGACAGCGAAAAAGTCTGGCCGGGCAACGACAAAGTTTTTCTCATCCGGCCGGGGGCGAAGAAATCCGTGCCGATCTCCTGCGACAACGGCGAGCATATCTGCTGGGGCGCCTGGGTGGTCGGCAACGATTCCGTCACCGCCGGCGTCGGCCCCGACAACGACCAGCCCTGCGACACCTGCTGCTTCATCTGCGTGGAGCATTCGACCGAGACGGTGGACCTGGCGGAGTGAGCGCCTTCCCCTTCTCCCTTGTGGGGTGAGAAGCGGTCCGCCCCAGCGGACGAAAAGCCAATTGCTTGGCTTTTCGAGCTTCGAACGCCCTGAGCCTGCGAAGGGCCGGGCGGTGGCCGCGAAGCGGCCGGATGAGGGGTGCTGGACGGAGTGCAACGCTGAGATTGGACGAAGCGTGGAGGTTGGTTGTCTTCCGCCATGCCGCACCAACCCGTAACTCCAGCCAAACGCAGTTTCGCACGTTCGATGCGCCGCGAGCCAACAGAGGCAGAAGATCGCTTGTGGCAGGAACTGCGCGGCCGCCGTCTCGACAAGATCAAGTTCAAGCGGCAGGTGCCGATTGGCAGATTCGTGGCGGATTTTCTCTGCGCGGAAGCCAGGCTCATTGTCGAAATCGATGGCAGCCAGCACGCGGATTCTCGTCGAGATGGCGAACGCGATACCGAATTGAAGGCTAGAGGCTTCCGGGTGTTGCGTTTCTGGAACGACGATGTCCTGAAGGACCTTGAAGCGGTCTGCGACACCATCATTGCTTATGTGCGCGATGAAAATCTGCAGCCTTGGCGGTGATGCCGGGCGCCCTTGCCAAGCTGGAACACCCCTCATCCGTCTCGGCGCTGCGCGCCGATCCACCTTCTCCCACAAGGGGAGAAGGGGGAGTCCATCCTTGACGCCCTTCGCACCGCCGCCCTAGCCTCTACCCACCCAACAGGAGACCCACCCAGATGGCAGGCACGGTCGAAGGCGAGAAGGTCGACGTTTCCTTCAGCGGCAGGCGCTGCATCCATTCGCGCAATTGCGTGCTCGGCAATCCGCATGTCTTCGTGCCTAATGCGCCGGGCGAGTGGATCCATCCCGATGCGGCAAGCGTCGAGAAGGTGGTGGCGCTGGCCGAGAATTGCCCGTCGGGCGCCATCACCTACCGGCGCAAGGACGGGGGGCCGCAGGAGAAGCCGCCGGTGGTCAACACGGTGCGCCTGCGCGAGAACGGCCCGCTGGCGGTCCATGCCGAGATCGTGCTCGACGGCGAGACCTTTTATCGCGCCACGCTCTGCCGCTGCGGCGCCTCGCAGAACAAGCCCTTCTGCGACAACAGCCACATCAAGGCCGGCTTCACCGCCACCGGCGAGCCGCCGCTGAAGGAGGCGCAGGTGCTGGAGGTGCGGGACGGCCCGCTCAGCGTGACGCCGACCGTCAACGGCCCGCTCAAGCTCGAAGGCAATGCCGAGATCGTCACCGGCACCGGCCATACCGTCGCCCGAACCACGAAAGTGTTCCTGTGCCGTTGCGGGCACTCGGCCAACAAGCCGTTCTGCGATGGGAGCCACAAGAGGGTGGGATTTGTGGGGTAATCACGAAGGCTGGCGCGAGGCACCCCCCTCTGGCCTACCGGCCATCTCCCCCGCAAGGGGGGAGATTGGCAGTTCGCGCGCCGGCGCCTTTCCTGCCACCTCGGCGATAGGCGAAGGCCGGCGTGACATCTGATCTCCTCTCCCCCCCTTGCGGGCATATGCGCTAAGATAGGTGTTGCGGCGCGGAATCGGTTGTGATTCTACGCTGAGGATGA
>NZ_JARTVO010000017.1:0-119112 GCF_029625675.1 Mesorhizobium sp. WSM4884 | reverse complement strand
GACACCGATTTGCCAAGCTCAATCAACCCCCAAAACAAAACCCCGCCGAAAATCGACGGGGTTCGTCAACAGTCTGAAGGCCGCCCTGTCGGCGGCCTTTTCTAAAAATGTCAGACACTTATAGCGCCGAAGTAATCTGCAGCTCGCTGTTGCCGTCGAGGCCGTAGATGTCGTCGCGGAACTGGACGACGCCAGGCCCGGTCGACCATGCCGACAGGTAAAGGAAATGGACCGGCACCGGATTGACGACCTGCACCGGGGTGTTCTCGCCGGTCTTGATCGCCGCCTCGAAATGCTGGCGGTCCCAGCCGGGCGTGTCGCGCAGGATCCAGGTGACGAGGTCGCGCACGTTCTGGACGCGCACGCAGCCCGAAGAGTCGAAGCGCATCAGCTTGCCGAACAGGCTCTGCTGCGGCGTGTCGTGCATGTAGACGCCGTCCGGGCTCGGGAAATTGATCTTGACCGAGGCCATGGCGTTGCCGGCGCCGGGATCCTGGCGGAAGCGGTACTTGGCGGCATCGTCCGTCGACCAGTCGATGGTCATCGGATCGACCTCGCTGCCGTCCGGCGCGAACAGGCGGATGTGGCTGTCCTTGAGATAATTGGGATCCTTCCGCATCAGCGGAATGATGTCCTTGCGCACGATCGAGACCGGCGCGTTCCAGTAAGGATTGACGATGATCTCGTTGATCTTGGAATTGACGATCGGCGTCTGGCGGTCGATCTTGCCGACGATCGCGGTGTGGCGAAGCACTACGCGGTCGTTCTCCACGGCTTCGACCTGCGCCGCCGGAATGTCGACAAGCACATAACGGCTGCCCAGCGTGCCGGCCTTTTCCTTCAGGCGCTGCAGATTGGTCTGCAACTGGCCGAGCCGGATCTGCGCCGAGACGTTCATCGCCGCATAGGTGTATTTGCCCATCGCGCCGTCGGCCGGCAGGCCATGGCGAAGCTGGAAGCGCTTGACCGCGGAATCGACGTAGGAATCGAAGGCCGTCGAAATGCCGGCGCTCTGCGGCAGGTCGCCCGAGATCATCAGCCGCTTGCGCAACGGCACGACATCAGGGTCGTCGACGCCGAGCTGCAATTTCTTGGTCGCCGGAACCTGCTCCCAGCCGCCCTGGCCGACGATGTTCTGGTACTGTGCCACCGCCTGCTCGGTGAAGGCGACGGTCTGCTGGCTGAAGATCGGCAGCGTCGAAGCGACCTTGTTCGTATTGTTGGCGCGGGCGTCGAACTGATCGTCCCAATTGCCGCGGGTCGAGGATTTGAGGATATCCCCGACCACATCCTGCGCGCTGGCATGGCCGGCGACAAGGGCGGCGGCGAGCGCAGAGGCTCCGGTAAGGAAGAAACGGCGGCTGGTTCTCATGGACGTTCCAGACATTCTAGCTGTATTCGATCTCGCTCAGTTCGCTTTACTGGCGGGTTGCCCGCACTCTAGGGTCGGCAATCTTAACAATTATCCAACCATGTCCCGCATCGCCCGGCTGCCGGAAACGCACAGCCTCGAGGCAGGTTCCAGGAGGCGCAGGGCCGCAGCGTCACCCGCATTCTCGCTTTCACCGTGATTATGGCGGCAACGTGGCCTTGGCCCGCGATTTGCCTTCGACGAGACGACGAAACATGGGAGCGATGCTTTTCTGCACTGGCCCTAAAGCGCGTCGCGATCTTTCAGATTCGCTCCATGCGCTTTAGGTTTTTGATTTTACGCATGTCTTTATCCCGAAACCGGTTCCCACTTTCGGGAGACATGCTTTAGTCGGTTGCTTCCCTTGCAGCGCACCATAGCCGGTACGCACGACTTCTGGGCAAGGCCGGAATTCCCTTGGTGACAGGAACGGACCGGCGCGCTTCGGCGCCGGCCCATATTCTTCTCCGGGACCGCGCCTCTTCGGCGCGGCTTCGATGTCTCAGGTTTGAACGCGCTTACATCCGATAAGCGATGGTGTCGTTCCAGAAGCGGTCCAGGCGCTGCAGGGCGCGGTTCATCTGCTTGAACTCGTCGGTGTTGATGCCGCCCACCGCCTCGATCGAGCCGACATGGCGCTCATAGAGCCCGGCGACGACGTCGGCCACCTCGTTGCCCTTCGGCGTCAGCGAGACGCGGACCGAGCGGCGGTCGATTCGCGAGCGCTGGTGGTTGATGAAGCCGAGGTCGACCAGCTTCTTCAGATTGTAGGAGACATTCGAGCCGAGATAATAACCACGCGAGCGCAGCTCGCCGGCGGTCAGCTCCGAGTTGCCGATGTTGAACAGCAGCAGCGCCTGGATGGCGTTGATGTCGGAGCGACCGTTGCGGTCGAACTCGTCCTTGATCACATCAAGCAGACGGCGATGCAGACGCTCCACCAGCTGCAGCGATTCCATGTACAGCGAACGGATCGCCTCGCGGCGGTCGTCGGATACGTTGGCGGTCTTCGCCGCCGGACGCGAATTGATCATTGTCTTTGCCTCTCGTTTGTCGCCCGGTGATTTTTTGTTCTTCACCTTGATCGCGACACTATCGAATACTCATAAAATTCGACTTAAACGCCAGGGCTAACAAGAGCTTACCGGTAAGAGGTTTCGAAAGAGGCTTAACGAACGGTCACGCGAGCAAGAACAATTAACCTAAAGATTTAGCCACTGGTTTTAGGGCAAACCGCTGACCCTGTACCTAGGCTCCCGGAGCCGCTCGGCAACCTAACGCGCTGCCCGTCTTCGGGCGCCATGCATTACTGCCTGAGCTGGCGCTTCTGCAGCCAGATGATCACGCGGAAGACGATGTAGAGAAGCGCCACGCAGGCATGTGAGACCACGATCAGCAGGCGGTGGCCGAAGAGGTCGGGAAAGCCGGCATACATGATGGTCTCGGTCGCCGCGCAGATGAACCAGATCACCGGTCCCCAGGAGGCGAGCATCCAGAGGCCCGCGGCGGCGAACGGAAAAAAGACGGCAAGCGTGGCCGCGGCCACCTGCCAGTGCACCGGCATCAGGTCGAAACGCCAGAGCTCGCCCGGATATATGCCGATCAGCCGGATCCAGTAGAGGATGCCGAAGAGCAGACAATAGCCGGCGATCACGCGCTGGAACCAGGCGAAGATGACCTCGGTGGTCGAGGGCTGCAGCACCACGCGCCTGGAGGTGACCTCGCTCACAGCTCGAGCTCCGCGGCTCCGAGCGGCGCGAAATAGGCGTCGATATCGGCTGCCCTCAGCGCTTCGAAGCTGGCTGGCCGCCACTCAGGCTTCGAGCCCTTGTCGATGATGGCGGCGCGGATGCCTTCGTAGAAGTCGTGGCCAGCAAGCATCCGGTTGAGGATGCGGAACTCCATCTTCATGCACTCGTCCATCGACAGCGTCAGCCCGGCGCTGATCTCGCGCCAGGCGACGTTGAGGCTGGTCGGCGAGCGCGTCCTGATCGTCGCCAGGGTCTTGGCGGCGAAGGCATCGGTGGCGGCAGCCTCCTCAAGGCTAGCGATAATGCCGGCGAGCGAGAGTTGCGAGAAATGGCGCGCGATCGAATCCAGATCCTGTCGCTCGGTCTCGCGCTTCGCCGGGATGAAGAAATCGCGCAGCTCAGCGTTCGGATCGCCGCTTGTCGCGAGTTCGTCGAGCAGGTCGGCCTGGTCCTCGGCCCTGATCGTGTGCGTGGCGAGGCCCGACCACAGCGCATCGCCAAAGCGGATGCGGTTTCCCGTCAGCCCCAGATACATGCCGAAGCTGCCGCCGAGATCCGGCAGCAAGTGGCTGGCGCCGACATCGGGGAAGAAGCCGATGCCGACCTCGGGCATGGCGAACTGCGCATTCTCGGTCATCACGCGGTGCGAGCCGTGGAAGGAAATGCCGACGCCGCCGCCCATGACGATGCCGTCGATCAGCGCGACATAGGGCTTCATGAAGCGCGCTATGCGGGCGTTGAGCCGGTACTCGTCGGCGAAGAAATCGACCGGCGGCTTGCCGGCGCGGCCGGCCTCGTAGATGTGCAGAATATCGCCGCCGGCGGAGAACGCCCTGCCCTCGGCCTTGACAACCACGGCGGCGACGCCGGCATCGCCCTCCCAGGCGTCGAGCGCCTTGCCGAGCGCCTTGACCATACGGTGGGTGACGGCATTGAGCGCCTGCGGCCGCGTCAGCGTGACGACACCCGCCTTGCCCAAACGCTCGAAGCGAATCTCGTCGCCTCCGCCAAAATCCATCACCAGAGAATCCTTCTCTCCGCCCTTCCAGGGGGATTGAAGTGCTAAAGGCGGCATAGGGATGCGTCAATGGCGGGATCGCCGCGCTGGCGACCAGCCCCGCCAGGTGTTAGGTAACCGGCAAAGGGTTGCGCCCGCGCGGCCCGACAGATTTGCGAGCAAATCGACATGCCTGGATTTTCTCGTTTCGTGGCTGGGTTGACAGGCCTTCTATGGCTCGGAGCTCCCTCCGGCTTTGCCGCAACGCCCGCGGAACTCTACCAGGCACAGACCATCGTCACTGGTACAGGCGAGCCGAACCGCCAGATCGGCTTCAAGGATTGCCTGGAGAAGGTGCTGGTCAGGGTTTCCGGCGACCAGCGGCTGACGCAGAAATCTGAAATGCTGGCACTGCGCAACAAGGCAGCCGACTTCGTCCAATCCTTCCGCTACCACGACCGGCTGGAAGGCGTTCCAATCCATGACGAGCAAGGCACCCATGACAGGCTGCACGACCTGACGTGCCTTTACAAGCCCGCGGTGGTCGACAAGCTTTTGGCGCAGCTCGGCAGCAGGCCCTGGCACGGCGATCGGCAGACGCTCGCCGTCTTCCTCGCGACCGAGCAGGGCGCGAGGCATTTCGTGCTGACGGCCGACGAGGATCGCGGCCAAACGATGCGTGAATCCTTCACCAATGCCACCGGTCCGCTGCTTATGCGCGTCACCTTTCCAAAAGCCAGGCAGCTTGCCGGGTTGGACGAGAAGGCGCTCCCCGCGGCGGATATGGCAAGGCTCGACCAGCTCGCGAAAAACGCGGGGGCGGCCCGGGCGCTTGCCGGCAGCATCGTATGGAGCGACAAGGAACTCGGCTGGATCGCCGACTGGCGGCTGGCCGATCGCGGCAAGACCTATCAATGGCAAGTGCGCGGCGTCAGCTTCGACGAGGCCTTTCGCGTGGCCGTGAGGGGCGCGGCGCAGATTTTATCGGGCAACGGGCAGCCTTAGGGCAGGCCGATATTCAGGCGATGCCGGTCTGCAAACGCCGCCTTCCCGCGCTTCCGGTATTCACGTACCTTAAAAAGCGCGCTCTGTTCAGGCCTTCGCCGGCCGAAGCCCTTATAAGTGTTTCCGCTCCATGAAGGCTACGGCCGGCGTAGCCGGTTCTCGGAATCCGCCATTTTCGACACGGCCTGACCTGAATCTCGACCTACCCTACATCGGAGCTACATGCCTGGCACAATCGTGTCGCATTGGTCAGCGGCAAACGCGCGTGGTAAAAGCGCGGCCAAAAGAGAGTTTTGGCGATGAACAGATTCACCCCCGCAAAGCCTGCCGGCGCGCGCAGCGTCGACGAGATCACCGGCAGCCGGCGGCTGCGGCGCATGCGCAAGGCCGACTGGTCGCGCCGTCTGGTGCAGGAGAACCAACTCTCGGTGAACGACCTGATCTGGCCGATTTTCGTCGTCGACGGCAAAAATGTGCGCGAGGCGATCGCCGCCATGCCCGATGTCTATCGCCTGTCCGTCGACCTCGCGGTCAAGGAAGCCGAGCGCGCCGCCAAGCTCGGCATCCCGGCGATCGCCACCTTCCCCAATATCGAGCTTTCGCTGCGCGACCAGACCGGCTCGCATATCCTCGATCCGGAAAACATCATCAACCGCACTACCCGCGCCATCAAGGAGGCGGTGCCGGAGATTGGCATCATCACCGACGCCGCGCTCGATCCATTCACCAGCCATGGCCATGACGGCATTTTGCGCGACGGCATCATCGTCAATGACGAGACCGTCGAGCAGGTCGCCGCGGCGGCCGTCATCCAGGCGGCGGCCGGCGCCGACATCATCGCGCCGTCCGACATGATGGACGGGCGCATCGGCGCCATCCGCGACGCGCTCGACGCCAACGGTTTCCAGGACGTGGCGATCATGTCCTATGCGACCAAGTTCGCGTCGGCCTTCTACGGCCCCTATCGCGAGGCGGTGGGCACTGCCGGCCTGCTCAAGGGTGACAAGAATACCTACTATATCGACCACGCCAATTCCGACGAGGCCGTGCGCGAGGCCGAGCAGGATCTGGCCGAAGGCGCCGACATGCTGATGGTGAAGCCGGGGCTGCCCTATCTCGACATCATCCGCAGGCTGAAGGACGAGCTGCAGATGCCGACCTTCGCCTACCAGGTGTCCGGCGAATATTCGATGATCAAGGCAGCCGCCGCCAATGGCTGGATCGACGGCGAGAAGGCGATGCTGGAATCGCTCCTCGCGCTCAAGCGCGCCGGCTGCGACGGCATCCTCACCTATTTCGCACCGACCGTGGCGGAGATGCTGAAGGGCTAGGTTCGCCTCGTGGCTTTGGAATTCTGACGGGATTCGTTAGAATGAATCCATGAGCAGGAATGAAGTCATTGAACAGTTGCGAAAGAACGCGGATGCCATCAGGGGCATGGGCGCGACTTCGCTTTATCTGTTTGGGTCGGCCGCGCGCGGCGATGCACGCCCAGACAGCGATCTTGATCTTTTCATAGATTATGATCCGACGGGGCGCTTTTCCTTGATCGATCTCGTCGGCATCAAACAATTTCTCGAAGAGAAGATGTCGGCCGAAATCGACATCACCACGAGGGACAGTCTTCATCCGATGCTGAAGGCCGATATCGAACAATCGGCCGTGCGCGTATTTTGATGGCGCCTCGTCGGATCAAGCCGATCCTCGCCGAGAGCGTTGCGGCCCTGGATGGCATCGCTGCTGCAACGGCTGGCAAGACATTGGAGAATTTTCGTGGCGATTGGTTGCTTCGCCACGGCGTCGAGCGCGGTATCGAGATCATTTCCGAAGCCACCCGGCACATTCCCGACGACCTGACGGCTCTTGCTCCAGAAATTCCCTGGAAACAGGTTCGTGGCATAGGCAACATCCTGCGTCATGAATATCACAAGACTTCCGATGCCATCGTCTGGGCTGTCGTGACAGACAATTTGCCGGCGCTAAAGCGTTGCCATTGAACGCATTCTCGATGCTGCTGACCGAGAGCAACCCAGCTAATCGCTTTTCCGACGCAGAAATGCGACAGCATCCTTAGCCGTTTCATCCGATGTTCTCAGTCAGCCACCTTCGGACGACGATCCATACATCGGCCACCCTCATGCACGCCGGGAAATACCGCTTGCATTTTGCAATCAGTTAAGCTACCCAATAACCACTTGCAATCTACAACTGGTTTAGGAGGCAATCATGTCCAAGCTGCGTGTCAACGCTTTCACCTTGTCGCTCGACGGCTACGGCGCCGGTCCGGATCAGACTCTCGAAACCCCGCTCGGCGTCGGCGGCGAAGCCCTGCATAAATGGATGATCGGCACCCGCACCTTTCGCGAGATGGTGATCGGCAAGGAGGGCGGCACCACCGACATCGACGACAGCTTCGCCGCGCGCAGCTTCGAGAATGTCGGCGCCTGGATCCTCGGCCGCAACATGTTCGGACCAATCCGCGGCGAATGGCCGGACGAGAGCTGGAAAGGCTGGTGGGGCGACAACCCGCCCTATCACGTGCCGGTCTTCGTGCTCACCCACCACAAGCGCGCGCCGATCGTCATGGAAGGCGGCACGACGTTCCATTTCGTCACCGACGGCATCCATTCGGCGCTCGAACAGGCGAAGGCGGCGGCCAACGGCAAGGATGTGCGCGTCGGCGGCGGCGTTTCGACTCTGCGGCAATATCTGCAAGAGAGGCTCATCGACGAGATGCATCTGGCCATCTCGCCGATCCTGCTCGGCTCCGGCGAGCATCTTTTCGCCGGTCTCGACATGCCGAAGCTCGGCTATCGCTGCAGCAGCCAGGTCGCGACGACCGATGCCACGCATGTGATCATTGGGCGAGCGTAACCGACTTCCCTTCTCCCCTTGTGGGAGAAGGTGGCCGAGCGAATCTCGGTCGGATGAGGGGTGCTCCAGCTTGGCGATACCCCTCTCGCAGACACGAGGCATAAGACAGGTTTGTCAGCACCTCATTTCTTCCAACACCCCTCATCCGTCTTGGCGCTACGCGCCGATCCCCTTCTCCCGCAAGGGGAGAAGGAGGGCGTCTCAATACTTCGCCGGCACGTAGAGTTCGCGCGGCAGCACCTGGCGCTCGTAGGACGGGTTGAAGACACGCTCCGGCAGCGTGATCTCCTCATGCGGCACGTCCTCATAGGGCATCTGCTGCAGCAGATGGTCGATGCAGTTCAGCCGCGCCCGCTTCTTGTCGTTGCCTTCGACGATGAACCAGGGCGCCTCCTTGATGTTGGTGCGGGCGAAGGTCTCTTCCTTGGCCTTGGTGTACTGCTCCCAGCGCACGCGTGACTGCAGGTCCATCGGCGACAGCTTCCACTGCTTCATCGGATCGTGAATGCGCATCAGGAAGCGCATCTGCTGCTCCTCGTCGGTGATCGAGAACCAGTATTTCACCAGCGTGATGCCGGAGCGCACAAGCATGCGTTCGAATTCCGGCACGTCGCGGAAGAATTCCTCCACCTGCTCAGGATTGGCAAAGCCCATCACGCGCTCGACGCCGGAGCGGTTGTACCAGGAGCGATCGAACAGCACGATCTCGCCGCCGGCCGGCAGGTGCGGCACATAGCGCTGGAAATACCATTGCGACTTCTCGCGCTCGGTCGGCGCCGGCAGCGCCACGACGCGGCAGATGCGCGGGTTGAGGCGCTGGGTGATACGCTTGATGACGCCGCCCTTGCCGGCGGAGTCGCGACCCTCGAAGATCACCACCAGCTTCTTCTTGTGGTAGGCGACCCAGGACTGCAGCTTGATCAGTTCCGACTGCAGCCGCAGCAGCTCGCGGAAATAGGTCATCCGCTCGATGGAGGGCGGATGCGACTTCTTGTAAATCCTGGCGATCTCGAGCGAGAGCGCGGGTTCGGAAATCTCCAGCTCATAGTCCTCGTCGAGCGTGTCCTCGAGCTCGGCTTCCAGCCAGTCCTTGGCTCCGGAATTCGTTTTGAGTTCGTTCATCACGCAGCTCCTGCCTATCAGCCACTTTCGCCTCGGCTGCGTTCCGACCCTGGAAACGCAACTCCGTAAGCCGACTGAGATACAGACGCGCAATGACGGTTTTATTGCAGGCAGGGGCTTGTAATGCTGGACCAGCATATATGTGATCGGCCCGTATCGATGGCGGGGCGACAAGCCGCCGGAATTGTCCTACAAATACCCTCGCCTCTTTCCGGCGCCCTGCACGGCGCGCCTTTTCAAAACAAATCGCGAGGACCTGACATGGAATACCGCACGCTTGGCCGTTCCGGCCTGAAGGTTTCGACACTGACGCTTGGCACGATGACCTTCGGCGGCACGGGCCCGTTCGCCGCCGTCGGCAATTCCGATCTTTCGGAAGCGAGACGCATCATCGACACCTGCATCGATGCCGGCATCAACCTCATCGACACCGCCAACGTCTATTCCAACGGCCTGTCGGAGGAGATCGTCGGCGAGGCGCTCGGCGGCAAGCGCAAGAACGATGTGCTCATCGCCTCCAAGGCGCGCATGCGGATCGGCGACGGCCCCAACGACGAAGGCCTGTCGCGCCATCATCTGATCCGCGAATGCGAGAGAAGCCTGAAGCGGCTCAAGACCGATGTCATCGACATCTATTTCCTGCACGAATGGGACGGCGTCACGCCGCTGGAGGAGACGATCGCCGCGCTCGACACCTTGGTCGGCCAGGGCAAGGTCCGTTATGTCGGCTGCTCCAACTATTCCAGCTGGCAAGTGATGAAGGCGCTCTCGATCAGCGACAGCCATCATCAGCCACGCTTCGTCACCCAGCAGATCCACTACACGCTGGAAGCGCGCGAGGCGGAGTACGAGTTGCTGCCGATCTCGGTCGACCAGGGTCTTGGCGTGCTGGTTTGGAGCCCGCTGGCCGGCGGCCTGCTTTCCGGCAAATACCGCCGCGATAGCCCGACGGCGCGTCAGCTTGGCGGCTGGTCGGAACCGCCGATCCGCGACGAGGACAGGCTGTGGCGGATCGTCGACGTCCTGGTCGAGATCGGCAAGGCGCGCGGTGTCTCGGCGGCCCAGGTGGCACTTGCCTGGCTGCTCGGCCGCCCGGCCGTTTCTTCGCTGGTGATCGGCGCCCGCAATGAAACCCAGCTCAAGGACAATCTTGCCGCGGCAAGCCTGACGCTGTCGTTGGATGAGCGCTTGCGGCTCGATGCCGTCAGCCGGCCACCGGTGCTATACCCATACTGGCACCAGCAGTTCACCGCCAAGGATCGGTTCGGCCCGGCCGATCTCGTGCTTGATCGCAATGTTATCTGAGAACCGTCAGCCTGTGATGTAGCGCCAGACTTCCGGATCGGGTTCGATCTGGCCGCTCAGCACGAAATATTTGTAGAGGACGAGCAGCGAGACCGCTCGCTCGTCCTTTTCGTTGCCGAACCGGCGGCAGTAGGCGTTTGCCGCCGTTATGATGCGTTGGGCTTCCGCCGGACGCTTTTCGAAATAGGCGATCTTGTCGGCGACATCCGAAAAATCCGGTGCCAGCGGCACGTAGTGAACATTGGCCTCGAGCTCAGCTTCGGCGAACCACGTCTCGTAGGTCGGAGGCGGCATCAGGCAGAGCGAATTCGAGCTCATGATCCATTTCAGGTTCGTCGCCACGTCATTGCCTTCGAGCGAGACGATGTAGCGGAACTGCAGTTGCTGTGGGATTGTGAGGTAGGGCTTGCGGTAGTTCTCCGGCGCGCTCGGCTTTGGCGAGCCCGCATCGCAAACCGGCAGACCGCGCACGGCATCGACGAACCGCTTGCGGATCGGATTGTTGAGATCGCCGCGCCAGACCGCCACCGGGCGCTTGTCGGCGAAGGACAAACTGTCGCGGGGAAACCGGAAATGACGGAACTTGTCGAGCTTCATAATCACGGCGTTGCCGTTGTCGTCACGGATAGGCCGATCCTTGACGATCGCCGGCATCCTGGGCACGTTGACGACATCGCCGAACTCGAGATCGATGAGCAGGCCGCGATCGAAGTAGCGCGCGAACTCCTTCAGATCGTAATAATACATGCTGCCGAACTTGGGTATTTGACCGGCCGGCACGGCCGCCGCGCTCGGCACGAAGCTATGGTCGAGCCTGTTGTAGTAGTTGACCCGATCGCGGACCGTTTTGCCGGAGAGCTTCGCCTGCCGCAGGCGACCAGCCAGGCGCTCGCGAAAGAGAGCCTGCGGCACCACATCGCGCGTGATGTTGCGTATGAAATAAAATACCCGCGCTGCGGTGCGTAAGGGCGAAGCCATGCGTCCGTCGTTTCAGTAGGTGCGGTGTTGTTCCCCGCACCTCCTACAGCATTGCGCCGCACATCTTGCAAGCCCGCGCGCCGTGACGAACTTGTGAGAGTCCTTATATTCCGGCGACGGTAGAGGGTAATCAGGCAGCGACGACGGCGAAACCCCTGGCGCGCAGGCCGCGCCGATCCTCATGCAGCGATGTCATCAGCCGGTCGCGGCTGCCGGCGATATGGGCCGAGAGCAGCCGCGCCGCCTCGCCGGCGTCACCCTTCCGTACGGCGGCCAGGATGGCATGGTGCTCGGCCCAGGCGCGGCCCAATGCCGCCTCGTCGCGCACTTCGAGCCAGCGGGCGCGCGACAGCCTGGTCATCGCGTCGCGCACGGCTCGCAACAGGAATTCATTGCCGGAGAGCCTGGCCAGCTCGATGTGAAAATCCATGCCGACGCGGTGCCATTCCTCGCGCGGCGTCTCGGCGTCGCAGGAATCGAGCATCGCCGCGATCACCTCGACCCCGCTGCGGTCCTCAAGCGCCGCCGTCAGCCTCACCGCCGCCACCTCGACCGCCTCGCGATAGACGACGATCTGGCCAAGCTCGGCAAGGTTGATCGGCGCCACTGTCCAGCCGCGGCCGTCGCGGCCGATCAGCCCTTCGGTCTCAAGCCGCAGCAATGCGGCCCTGACCGGGGTGCGCGAGGCGCCGAAGCGGCTTTCGATCCAGCGCTCGGTCAGCCGCTCGCCCGGGCCGATCTCCAGCCCAAGGATCATCTCGCGAAGCTGCCTTTCGACATTCTGCATCTGCGACATCGTCGTTCCACTTTTCGGATGCCGCATTGACAGCGGCTGGGTTCGGGGTTCATGACGGATACCAACTTGGTATCCCAAAATGGTATCCGGAGCAATCCCGAATGACCGGGCAGGCATGACATGGCAGACGATATTTCGGAACAGAGCGGCTACAACATCCATTGGCGGCGCAATCTCGCCGTCTGCTTCGCCGGCTCGTTCAGCACGCTCATCGCCATGACGCTGCTCTTGCCCTTCCTGCCGCTTTACGTCGAACAGCTCGGTGCCGAGGGGCACGCGGCGATCGTGCAATGGTCGGGTATTGCCTATGGCGCCACCTTCTTTGCCGCTGCGCTGGTCGCACCTTTGTGGGGGCGGCTCGGCGACCGTTACGGCCGCAAGCTGATGCTGGTGCGCGCCTCGTTCGGCATGGCGATCTGCATGTCGCTGACCGGCATGGTGCAAAGCGTGTGGCAACTGGTGCTGCTTCGCCTGCTGATCGGATTTGCCGGCGGCTACTCCTCGGGGTCGACGATATTGGTGGCGATGCAGACTCCGAAGGACCGCTCCGGCTGGGCGCTCGGGGTGCTCTCGGCCGGCATCACGGCGGGCTCGCTGGTCGGCCCGCTGCTCGGCGGCGTGCTGCCGCCGGTGATCGGCATCCGCGCCACCTTCCTGCTCTCCGGCGGTGTGATTTTCCTGGCGTTCCTGGCCACGACTTTCCTGATCAAGGAAAACCCGCCGGCGCGCAAAACTGTCTCGGCGGCGAAGCCGAAAAGCGGCTGGTCGCAGATCCCCGACAAGCGGCCGGTCGTGGCGATGCTGACGACCGGCATGCTGCTCGCCTTCGCCACCATGTCGGTCGAGCCGATCATCACCGTCTACGTGCAGCAGCTCGTCGAGGACCAGAGCAAGGTGACGATGGTCGCGGGCGTGGTGATGTCGGCGGCCGCGCTCGGCACCATTCTTTCTTCGTCATGGCTCGGCAAGCTCGCCGACCGCGTCGGCCACTGGAATGTCGTCGGCGGCGCGCTCGCGGTCTCGGCGCTGCTGCTCATCCCGCAGGCTTTCGTCACCGACGGCTGGCAGATCATCGGGCTGCGCTTCCTGATGGGCCTGGCGCTCGGCGGGCTGCTGCCCTGTATCACCAGCGTCATCCGCCACAACATCCCTGACGGCGTCGGCGGCAATGTGCTCGGACTGTCGATCTCGGCGCAATATGTCGGCCAGGTCGCTGGCCCCCTCGCCGGCGGCTTCGTCGGCGGCCATTTCGGCATGCGGGCGGTGTTCCTCGGCACATCCGTGCTGATGGCGCTGGGCGCGGTCTATAACTGGATTGTCCATTCGCGGCGGGCTCGGCATATGCTGGTCGAGGCCGGCGAATCCTGATTGGCGCGCCTGCCCGCCGAAAACACGGAGCATTGAAATGAGCCTTGCCGGGCAATCCTCAAACGGCGCCAGCCGTGTCCTCGTGCTGGCGGGCGGCCTCGTCGGCGCGGCAGGCGTGGCGCTGTCGGCCGCCGCCGCGCATCGCGGCGGCGCCTTCACCGGCACGGCCGCATCCTTCCTGTTGATGCATGCGCCGGTCTTTCTCGGCATCGGCCTTATCGGCGGCAACCGGTGTCTCCGGATCGCAAGCCTGGTGCTGCTGGTCGGCCTGCTGCTGTTCTCGGGCGACCTGCTCGCCCGGGATTTCCTCGGTTCGCGACTGTTCCCGATGTCGGCGCCGATCGGCGGCACCCTGCTTATCGCCGGCTGGCTGGCGATCGCGGTCTCGGCCCTGTTGCGCCCACGGTCCTAGAGCGTTTCACCGTTTCACGGAAACGGCGAACCGCTTTACCTCTTTGTTTTGACGCAATTCCGGACGGAAAACCGTTACATACTTTCCTGGAATTGCTCTAGACCTGCCTCTTCCATCGGTGGCTGTCGAGCACGAGGATGCGCCGGGGTTACCGGCGCCCCGGGCGCAGCCTACGCTTGCGCGTCGCCGGCTCCGCCGCGCGCCGGCGTTCCGGGCGGTCGGTCGCCGGCGAGATGCCCCAATAGTTGCGATAGATGTCCTGGAAAAGATGGCTGATCGGATGCATGACTGGCCCCTTGAATTGAATTGAATCGATCCAATAGATCGACGCGAAAAAGGCTGATTTTTCAGGCGCGCTTGCGCTCCACGATGAAATGCGGTTCGCGCTTCCACGGGCTTGCACTGCCGCGGCGCCGCTCGCTCCGCGCGGCCGAGGCGATGCCCCAATCGTTGCGGTAGACGTCTTCAAACAAATAGTTGACCGGATGCATGGCACCCTCCTCTTCGAACTTTGCTCCCAATCGCCGAAGTGGCTTGGATCGATTCAAATCATATGCCTCGCATCACTGGAGTCAAGCGAAAATTTGAATCGATCCAAGAAAAATGCTAGATGACCGGCAACCATTCCACGGTCATGTTGGCTCTGTGACCGGATTCGGAGGAACGACATGGCATCACCTATCGAAGGCCAAGCACGCCCCATCCGGCTGGCGGACATCGCCAAGGCGGCCGGTGTCTCGCACGGCACGGCCTCCAACGTCTTCAGTCGCCCGGAGATCGTGCGCGCCGAGGTGCGCGAAAAGGTCAAGGCGGTGGCGGAAGCGATGGGTTATGCCGGCCCCGATCCGAAGGGCCGGCTGCTGCGCGCCGGGAAGGTCAACGCCATCGGCGTCGGCACGACCGAACCCCTCTCCTATTTCTTCGAGGATCCCTTCGCCCGCGTCATGATGGCCGGCATCTCCGAAGCCTGCGACGCAACCGGCGCCGGAATCGCCCTGGTTTCAGCCGCCAACCAGGAAAAACTCGCTTGGAACATCCAGAGCGCGCTGGTCGACGGCTTCATCCTGTTCTGCATCGAAGGCGGCTCGCGCCTCGTCGATCTGACGCGGGAGCGCAGGCTGCCCTTCGTGGCGCTGGAACTCGGCTTTCACGATGAGACCATTTCGGCGATCGGCGTCGACAATGTCGCCGGCGGGCGACTCGCCGCGCGTCATGTCGCCGAACTCGGCCACCGTCGCTTCGCGGTTCTGTCGCTCACCCTCGGCGAGGAACGCACCGGTTTCGTCACACCGGAAATGGTCCGATCGGCGGTCTATACGGGAACGCGTGATCGTCTTGCCGGCTATTTCGAGGAACTGTCCCGCTTCGGTATCGACACGACAACGATCCCGATCTTCGAGACCGAGAACGAAGAAAAAAGCACCAGGGCCGGGCTCGAAGCGATCTTCGCCGGCGGCGAGCGGCCGACCGCCATCCTGGCGATGTCCGACAGGATGGCCTTGATCGCCATCGAATGGTTGGCCAAGCGAGGCCTCAAGGTGCCGGAGGACGTTTCCATCGTCGGCTTCGACGGCGTGCCGGACGGCGCGCTAAGCGACCCGCCGCTGACCACGATCGCCCAGCCGATCACCGAGATAGGCCGCCGGGCTGCTCACATGATCCTCGACTTCGACGGCACGGTGCGGCGTGAGACGATGGGCGTCGAGCTCGTCGTCAGGGCCTCTACCGGCCCTGCGCCGAAAAGCTGAACAATTCCCAGCAGTTCAGCTAGATAGCTGAACTGCTGCTTTTCCTGGATTTTCTTCAGTACCCGCCAATCCTCGCCGGCACCGGTTGCGCGCCGAACGCGGCGCGCGCGGGCTCCCCGCGTGCCGGCTTGGCGCGGGCCGGACCGAGACCGGCGAACCATTCGAGATAGAGCGCCAGCGCGAACTGCATGGCTATGCCGGCCGCGATGAGCAGCGTGTCATAGGCGAGCCCGCCCGGATTGATCAGTTTCAGCACCTGCGCGACCATGGCGATCAGCGTTCCGGCGATGAACACCGGCAGCGAGCGCTTGCCGAGGATCGCCAGCGGATTGTCGGGCCTGGCACGGAAGACATTCGACACGGCCGGCAGAGCGACGATCAGGTAGCTGACCGCGAGGATGTGCAGCAGCCGCGGCAGCGACAGGAAGGTCTTGTCGAAACCGCCGATCACAACCGGCAGGTTGAACCAGGTGATATGACCCCAGAGCGGGCTGTGCACCCAGATCGCCGCGCCGGCCACATAGACGCCGGCGAAGCCCACCAGCCACCCGTTCACGGGGATGGTGCCGCCGCGCTTGACGTGCAGCATGGCGGCAAGGCCGATATTGAACAGGAATTGCCAGGAAAGCGGGTTCAAGAACCAGAGACCCGGTTCGGGATAGTTCGGCGGCGCGATCTGCCAGATGCCGGCAACCAGCCACAGTAGGCCGGACACCGTCAGTGCCGCCACGGGCCTGCAGCTGACGAACAGCACGAAGGCCGGCGCCGCCAGAAGCAGCGCGGCATAAACCGGCAGGATGTTGTTGTAGCCGAGCTGGTGACCGAGCGTGACGATGCCGAGCAGCACTTCCGGCGTGTTCTTCATCAGCGGCTCGATGTTGATCATCTTCAACAGCTCCGGCCGGTGGGCAAACACCGCCGTAGCGCAGAATAGGGCGATCACCGCCATGGTGATGACGATATGGGTGACGTAGAGCACGCCGGCGCGCCGCCACATCTTCAGGGTCGCCAGCAGCCTGCCGCCCGGCTTGAACTTGCTGCCATAGGCGAGCGCCACCGAGATGCCGGAGATCAGCACGAAGGCCTCGGCCGCGTCGGAAAAGCCGATATTCTTGTAGGTCAGGTTTTCGAAGACGGTGCCCGGCACATGGTCGACAAAAATGGTGAGCAAGGCGAGCGCGCGCAGCACGTCGATACGCGTATCACGATCGTTGATACGCGTATCGCGCTGGTTGATGTGCGTATCGTGGTCCTTGATAGGCGTGTCGCGATCGTCGGCTCGCGTATCGCGCTGAGAAAGGGGAATGGTCATCGACAAAAGGCCTCAGAGCTGGTGTTTCATGTCCAGCAATGCGACCCCCGACGCACCGCTTCGATTCCTCCCGTCGGGAGGGGTATCGGCGCAGAAACGGCCTGAAATGCGCCCGGTTCAATCAACTTTCGCGGAGCTTGAAAACATTCCGTTTTGAAGCCGGCAAATCAACGAAATCACCATAAAATCAACAGGATGTGATCATGTCCGAACATGCCAACAAAAACAGCGTGCTGCATCATGATCTGCCTTTTTCCTACCGCTTGATGAAACCGGCAAATGCGAGCCGCGACTGCCTTTTCGTGCTGCATGGATCGGGCGTGGACGAAACGACGCTGGTGCCGCTGGCAAGGCGGATCGCACCACGCGCGGTGCTTGTCGCGGCGCGCGGCCGCATCCGCCAGGAGGACGGTTTCCGTTGGTTCGAGCGAATCACGCCGACCAGCTTCGAGCAGTCGAGCATCCGCGCCGAGACGGCCGCTTTCGCTGAATTCGCAGTCGAAGCCGCCACGCGCCACCAGCTCGACCTCTCATGCTCGACTTTTCTTGGCTATTCCAACGGCGCCAATCTTGTTTCCACGCTCATGCTGCTTCATCCGGGGCTGGTGAGACAGGCGGCATTGCTGAGGGCGATGCCGGTGCTCGATGAAGCGCCGGCGACCGATCTCGCCGGAACGCGGGTGCTGATCATCGCCGGCGCGGCCGACCAGACCTACGGCCCCTTCGCGCCGGCCATGGTGATGCTGCTGAGCGCGCGCGGCGCCGAGATCGATGCGCGCATCGTCGCCTCGGGCCATGAATTCGGCGAGGCCGACGCCGCGATCGCGCGGCACTGGCTCGCCGGGCCTACGCCGGCCGGCTGACGACACTCCTGACGCGGAATTCGCGTGCCGACATGACAGCCGACTCCAGTGTAGCCGGCTTGGTGTAGGGCGCTCAGCCCTGACCCATTCTGTTCCAGGCATCCAGGCCGGCGATCTTGTAGGCTTCGGCCAGCGTCGGATAGTTGAAGGTGTTGTTGACGAAGAAGTCGACGGTACCGCCTAGATTGATCACCGCCTGGCCGATATGGATGAGCTCGGTGGCACCCTCGCCGACGATATGGGCGCCGAGCAGGCGGCGCGTCTCGACCGAGAACAGGAGCTTCAGGAAGCCGGAGTTGACGCCCATGATGTGACCGCGTGAGGTTTCCCGGAAGCGCGCAACGCCGACCTCATAGGCGATCCCGCTCTCGCGCACCTGTTCCTCCGACTGGCCGACGGTCGAGATTTCCGGCACGGCATAGATGCCGTAGGGAAAGGTTTCCGGTGCCGGCGGCAGAGTGACGCCGAAAGCGTGACAGGCAGCCACCCTGCCCTGCTCCATGGAGGTCGAGGCCAAGCTTGGGAAGCCGATGACGTCGCCGGCGGCATAGATATTCGGCGCACTGGTCTGGAACGTTTGCGGGTCGACCTTGATGCGACCTCTCCCATCGGCTTCGATGCCAACCATCTCCAGGCCGAGGCTGGCGACGTTGCCGGTGCGGCCGGCGGCGTAGAGCACCATCTCGGAACGGATGGTGCGGCCGTCGGCCAGCGTCACCTCGGCATGATCCGGCTTCGAAGCGATTTCCTTGACCGTGCTGCCGAGGCGAATAGTCATGCCGCGATCGCGCATCTGGTGGATGAAGTCGTCGACGATCTCGCGATCGATGAAATCGAGGATGGTGCTGCGCGGCTCGACCAGCGTGACCGGCACGTCCAGCGCCGAGAAGATGGTCGCGTATTCGACACCGATGACACCGGCGCCGATCACCGTCAGCGTGCGCGGCAGATGATGAAGTTCCAGCATCTCGTCGCTGTCGAAGATGCGCTTCTTGTCGAACGGCACGTCCCCTGGACGATGTGGCCTGGTGCCGACGGCGATCAGCGCGTTGGCGAAACCGACTTCGCTGTAGTCACCGTTATCCGCCGTCAGGCTGACCCGATTGGGGCCAAGGAATTTGACTGCGGCTCGTGCACTCCTCACGGTATTGCGCATGAACTGGTGCTGCAGCACCTCGACCTCGTGATCGAGCGTCTTGTGCAGGCGATCGACGAGATCGGCGATCGAAATATCCTGCTTGACCCGGTAGCCGCGGCCGTAGAAGCCGCGCTCGCGCCAGCCGGAAAGGTTGAGCACCGTCTCGCGCAGCGTTTTCGACGGAATTGTGCCGGTGTGCACCGAGACGCCGCCGAGGCGACGGCCCCTGTCGACCACCAGCACCGATTTGCCAAGCTTGGCCGACTGCACCGCGGCGCGGCGCCCGGAGGGGCCGCTGCCGATGACAAGCATGTCGTAATCCATATTTCCCCATCCCCTCGGCGTCTTGCTGCGCCGCAGCAGGCTAAACTGTGGAGAGCGTCATATTCAACAGCCAAACTCGCGATCCCTGCCGCATGAAAATCGGCGAGACCCAAGCAGAAGCGCTCATGGACTTAACGTCGCGGCAACGCTTGCGTGCAATGGTCGAGCCTGGGCTAGCACCGCGGGACAAACTGCATGACCATTTCCAGTGGCAATTCGTTGCCCGTGAAAACGGGTTTCTTGTCAGGGCTCCAAACCAGCGCGATCGTCATAGATCTGCGGGAAGGTTTCTTGCGCTTCCTCGCGCTGGCTGCAATGTTCATCTTTGCCTATCGGGGTATGTACCACCTCATTAAAGACCCGACCCGGATCAATGTCCTGCTGCTGACGATTTCCGAGACGCTCACCTTGATATGGCTGCTTCTGGCCCGGCGTCCGAAGGTTCGCGATTGGAGCCCGTTGACTGTGATCATCTCGCTGACCGCTGGTCTCGGCTCCGGGCTGATCTCGATGCAACCCGGCTTTGCAATCATTTCCCTCCCGGTTGCGGCACCATTGCAGTGCCTGGCGTTGTGGACGTCTGTCTGGGGAAAGCTCTCGCTTGGTCGCTCCTTCGCGATCCTGCCTGCCAATCGAGGCGTGGTCACCGGCGGCGCCTATAGGTTCGTCAGACACCCGATCTACGCTGGCTACGTCACCGGCCACATCCTGTTTCTGTTGTCGAATTTTTCGATGTACAATTTTGGCGTCTACGCGATCATAACCGTGTTGCAGATATATCGCCTCACACGCGAGGAAGCCATTCTGGCGACCACGCCGGAATACCGCGACTATCTGGGCAGGGTTCGCTACCGGCTCTTCCCCGGCATCTTCTAGGATATGCCGGCCAACTCCATTCCTTGAATTCGGCACGGCCTTCACCATCTGTTTGGCGGGCATCGAATTCGCTGCCACCGTGAGGAATGGATATGAACGCGCGCGTGCTTGACGGCGAGATCATCACCACGAGGTTCGAGGACACGCGCGCCTATCGCGGCGTGCGCACGAGGCGCATCTTCGCCTTCATCCTCGACTATTTCATCGTTGCGCTGCTCACCATCCCCTTCGCGATACTGGTCGCCGTGCTTGGCCTTTTGACCTTCGGCCTCGGCTGGGCGCTGTTTTCCGTGCTGGTGCCTGCGGTTGCCATCCTCTACATCTGGAACACGCTGGGCAGCCGCGACCAGGCCACGACCGGCATGAAGATCATGGGCATCCGGCTGGACAAGCTCGACGGCACGCGCATCGACGGCCTGACAGCGGTGGTGCATTCGGTATTGTTCTGGGCCGCCAACGTCATCCTGACGCCGCTGGTGCTGCTGGTCACGCTGTTTTCGGATCGCAAGCGCACGCTGCATGACCTGCTTCTGGGCACCGTCGTAGCGCGCACCGACATTTAAGCGGTGTCCGCGACCGCCATCACCACGGCGGTTATGCTAAAATATGAACAGTCTGGACCGGCCGAGGCCGCACAATCCTGTTGAATTTTTCCCCGGTCGGGCCAAAGGTAGGGCGATTCGCAGGAGCGTTTCCAAGAATCGATGACGCAGCATCCGACCCAGTCGCCGCAGTTCTTCCTGACCGCGCCGTCGCCGTGCCCCTATCTGGAGGGCCAGTTCGAGCGCAAGGTGTTCACGCACCTTGTCGGCGACAAGGCGCCCGAGATGAACGACCTGCTGACCCAGGGCGGCTTCCGGCGCTCACAGAACATCGCCTACCGGCCGGCCTGCGAGTCCTGTCGCGCCTGCGTGTCGGTGCGGATCCTGGCGCAGGAGTTCACCGCCAGCCGCAACATGCGCCGCGTGATCCAGCGCAATGCCGATCTGATCGGCGCCATGCACGACGCCCAGCCGTCGACCGAGCAGTACTCGCTGTTCCGCGCCTATCTCGACGCCCGCCATCGCCGCGGCGGCATGTCCGACATGACCGTGCTCGACTATGCGATGATGGTCGAGGACACGCATGTCGATACCAAGATCATCGAATACCGGCGTCGCGGCCCGGACACCTTCATCACCGGCAAGGGTCAGGGTGAATTGATTGCAGTTGCGCTGACCGACAAGATGGCCGACGGTCTGTCGATGGTCTATTCCTACTTCAATCCCGATTTCGAGGACCGTTCGCTCGGCACTTTCATGATCCTCGACCACATCGCCCGCGCCAATGCGATGGGACTGCCCCACGTCTATCTCGGCTACTGGGTCAACGGCTCGCGCAAGATGAGCTATAAGATGCGCTTCATGCCGCAGGAGCATCTCGGCCCGAAAGGCTGGGAACGCTACGATCACGAAGCGGTCAGTCGCTGATCCGCTTCATCTTTCACCCTTAAACTGTTTCAGGGAGGAGGACGCTGGCCTTTCGGTCGTCAGGCTGAAAGGGCCGACGCATGGCCGCCGTGCGCCTCCTCAAGATTGTTGCGAGATTGCCGAGTGTCCACCCATACCGATCACCAGAAGGGCCTCCTGATCACTGCCTTCGGCGGATTGACGCTCACCGTCGATATCCCGCTGATCCGGCTGGCCGACGGCAGCCCCTGGACCATCATGATGCTGCGCACCGGCACCACGCTCGTCGCCGCCTTGGTGCTCTGGGCCGTCTGGCGTGCGATGCGCAGCGATGCGCCAAAGCTCATCCCCGGCTGGTCGGGGCTTGCCGTGGCGTTGTGCTACGGTTTGACAGGCGTTACATTCGTCACCGCCGTCTACCACACCTCGACCGCCGATCTCGTCTTCATCCTCGCCTTCAACACGGTGTTCGCTGCGCTGCTGTCATGGCTATTCCTGCGCGAAAGGCCCCGGCTCGGAACGGTGGTCGCCATGTTGGCAATGATCCTGGGCGTGCTGATCATCGTCGGCGGTTCGGTCGGCTCGGGGCATCTGTTCGGCGATTTCATGGCGCTATGCTCGGCTTTCTTCGTCGCTTTGGCCATTACCATCTCGCGCGCCAGCGGCAAGGACATGGGCTTTACCGCGCTCGTCGGCGTCGCCCTGCCGCTGGCGGTCGCCTTGTTCATGGTCCCGGGCGAAGGCCTTCACGTCAACCAGCCATGGTGGATCATCGTCAACGGCGCCGTGATCATGCCGATCTCGTTCTTTTGCCTCGCCAATGGACCGAAATACATCTCGGGGCCCGAGGTGGCGATGTTCTATCTGCTCGAGACCGTACTGGCCCCGATCTGGGTGTGGCTGATCTTTGCCGAGACGCCGTCGCGCAACAGCCTGATCGGCGGCACGATCCTGATCGTGACGCTGGTTGCCCATTCGCTCTGGCAATTGCATGAAGGCCGCAAGCGGCGCGCGGCGCTAGCCGTCGTTCACCCTGCGTGAATTTTCTTGGCTTCGGGCGCCACCTCGATCGGTGGCGGCCCTCTCTCTTCGTCGGCGGCGCGCGCCTGTTCGTCCATCATCTCGACCTCGCGCAGCCATTCGCGCCAGATGGCGACGAGCAGCGCCATCAGCACCGGACCGATGAAGAGGCCGAGGAAGCCCATCGTCTTGACGCCGCCGATCAGGCCGAAAAAGGTCGGCAGGAACGGCAGCTTGATCGGCCCACCGACCAGCTTCGGGCGCAACGTCTTATCGACGACGAAGAGCTCGACCGCGCCCCAGACGAACAGTGCCAGGCCGGCGAACAGCTTGCCGCTGGCGGCGAGATAGATCGATACCAGCGTGAAGGAAAGCGGGGCGCCGCCCGGGATCAGCGCCATGATGCCGGTGAGCGCGCCGAGCGTCACCGGCGACGGCACGCCGGCCAGCCAGTAGGCGATGCCGAGCACCAGGCCTTCGCCGATGGCGATTATGGTCATGCCGGTGACGGTCGACGAGATGGTGGCCGGCACGACGCGTGAAATGCGCTCCCAGCGCGCCGGCAGGATGCGCTCGCCGAGACGATCGACCTGGGCCGCGAAAGCCTCGCCATCGCGATAGGCGAAGAACAGTGCGATCAGCATGAACAGCAGCGTCAGAACCAGGCCGAAGGCGCTACCGCCGGCCGCCAGCGCGCCGCGGTAGATGGTGCCGATATTGGAGCCGCTCACCATCTGGATCAATTCGCCGATGCCGCCGGGATGGCCGAGATTTTCCGTCCACTGCTCGTTCAACCACTCGCCGATCACCGGCATGGTGGCGATCCATTGCGGTGTCGCCGAGCCATGGCGATTGGTTTCAATCGCCCATACCACCCATTCGCGAAGCTCGTTGATGGCATAGGTCCCGGCAAGCGCGATCGGCACGACCAGGAAGGTCAGGATGAAGAGGATGGCAAAAGTCGCGCCGATAGTGCGGTTGCCGCCGACGGCGGTAAGCAGCCTGCGGTAGAGCGGCCAGCTGGCGAAGGCGATGACGAGCGCCGCAAGCACCGGGAACAGGAAGCCGTGGAAGAAATAGACGCCGGCGGCGACGATCAGCACCAGGAGCCAGCGCGCCGCCGAGAGCGGCGGGATGACGGCCGCCCTGATCGGCGTCGACAGACCGAACAGGCGCTGCCCCGGCTTCTGGATTTCAGCCCGCTTCAACCCGGCGTTTCTCCCGATGGTTTCAATGAGTGCTTATGCACCATGATAGTGCAGCAATCGTGACGATAGTCCAAATAGCGCTTTTCCTTCTCCCCTTGTGGGAGAAGGTGGATCGGCGCGCAGCGCCGAGACGGATGAGGGGTGCTGGAAGAAACGCGGCGCCAGAACATTGAAGGACTTGAAGCACTTACGTCCGAGAAGGTAGCGATCCTTCCAACATCTCTCATCCGGCCGAGCTTCGCTCGTCCACCTTCTCCCACAAGGGGAGAAGGTTAGGTCGCGCTACCCGAACTTGCCCGTTCTCGGGAAACCCTTCGGCACCATGCGGCCGGCGGCGGCGCGGGCGCCGATCCATTCGGCCAGTTCCTCGCGCGACTTGGTGAAGGTGCGGTCGGCCGAATCCTGCCAGGTCAGCCCCGCTGCAATCGTGAAGGTCTTCAGGTCCAGCACGCCGCCGTCCTTGTATTTCTGCAGGCGCACGCCCTTGCCGCGCGCCATTTCCGGGATTTCGGCGAGCGGAAAGATCAGCATCTTGCGGTTCTCGCCGACGATGGCGAGATGGTCGCCAGCGACCGGAATGCAGCGCTTGGCCTCGTCCGGCGCCTTGACGTTCATCACCTGCTTGCCCTTGCGGGTGTTGGCGACGACCTCTTCCTCGGAGACGATGAAGCCGTTGGCATCGTAGGAGACGAGCAGCAGCTTGCGCTTCGGATCGTGGACGAATGCGGTGACGATGTCCTGGTCGTTCTCCATGTCAACGATGATACGGATCGGCTCGCCATGGCCGCGGCCGCCCGGCAGCCGGTCGGCGCCGATGGTGTAGAACTTGCCGCCGGTGGTGAAGACCAGGATCTTGTCCGTGGTCTGCGCATGGAATGCGAGCTTCAGGCTGTCGCCTTCCTTGAAGGCAAGCTGCGAATGGTCGGTCAGGTGACCCTTCATCGCGCGCAGCCAGCCCTTTTCCGAAACGACGACGGTGACCGGCTCGCGCTCGATCATGGCATGCGCGATGTCGGTCAGGTCATGCTCCGGCGCGTCGGCGAAATGGGTGCGGCGCCTACCGAGATCTGTCTCGGGTCCGAACTGATCGCGGACCTTGGTGACCTCCCAACGGATCGTCGCCCATTGCTTGGCGTCCGACGCCAGCAGCGCCTCGATCTGCTTCTTCTCCTCGGTGAGGCCGTCATGCTCCTTGCGGATTTCGATCTCTTCGAGCTTGCGCAGGGCGCGCAGCCGCATGTTGAGGATGGCTTCGGCCTGGTTGTCGGTGAGCGACCAGCGGGCCATCATCACCTGCTTGGGCTCATCCTCCTCGCGGATGATCCTGATCACCTCGTCGATGTTGAGATAGGCGACGAGATAGCCGGCGAGGATTTCCAGGCGCCTCTCGATCTCGCCGAGCCGATACCTGGAGCGGCGAAGAAGCACCTCGCGGCGGTGGTCGAGCCATTCCTTAAGCACGCCCTTGAGCGAGAGCACGTTCGGCACCTTGCCGCGCGACAGCACGTTCATGTTGAGCGGGAAACGGCTTTCGAGCTCGGTGAGCTTGAACAGCGATTCCATCAGGATGCCGGGATCGACGGTGCGGCTCTTCGGCACCAGCACGATACGGATGTCCTCGGCGCTCTCGTCGCGAATGTCTTCGAGCAACGGCAGCTTGCGCGCCATCAGCAGCTCGGCGATCTTCTCGATCAGCCTGGCCTTCTGGACGCCATAGGGGATTTCGGTGACGACGATGCTCCAGGTGCCCCTGCCCTGATCCTCCTGCCCCCACTTGGCGCGCACGCGAAACCCGCCGCGGCCGCTCTCATAGGCTTCGAGAATCGAGGCGCGGCTGTCGACGATGATGCCGCCGGTCGGGAAATCCGGTCCCTGGACGAAATCCATCAGCTTCGCCACCGGCGCGTCAGGATGCTCGATCAGATGCAGCGCCGCGTCGCAAAGCTCGGCGGCATTGTGCGGCGGGATCGAAGTCGCCATGCCGACCGCAATGCCGGACGAGCCGTTGGCGAGCAGGTTCGGGAAGGCGCCGGGCAGAACCGACGGTTCCTCGTCCTCCTCATTATAGGTCGGCCGGTAATCGACGGCGTCCTCGGTGATGCCGGCAAGCAGCTCGGTCGCCACCTCCGTCATGCGCGCTTCGGTGTAGCGCATGGCGGCGGCGTTATCGCCGTCGATATTGCCGAAATTGCCCTGCCCGTCGACCAACGGGTAGCGCATGGAGAAATCCTGGGCGAGGCGCACCAGCGCGTCGTAGATCGACTGGTCGCCATGCGGATGGAACTTGCCCATCACCTCGCCGACGATGCGGGCGCATTTGGCGAAGCCCTGATCGGGGTTCAGCCGCAGGAGCCGCATGGCGTGCATGATGCGGCGATGGACCGGCTTCAGCCCGTCGCGCACATCCGGCAATGCCCGGTGCATGATGGTCGACAGCGCATAGGCCAGATAGCGCTTCTCGAGCGCTTCCTTCAGATCGACCGGTTCGATGTTGTCGCCGCCACCATCTTCGGGCGGCAAATGCCTTTTTCCCATGGATTTGGACTAGCCGAGCGGGTGATTCGCGGCAAGCGCCGGGTTGGAAGTCGGCGGATTCGTCGCGCGCAATGCGGGCAAGCAAACCGCCGCCGGCGATGTGAAGGATTTCACGGAAGCGGCAAGGCGAACATTCCAGTTTGCCGGCAATCTGCAACTGGCATCGGCTGTGTCGGGGCGCCGGCCAACATCAATCTGTTACATGCGCCTTCTATCTGGGCAGGCAACACGGTCTGAGCATGCAACGCGGGCGGAGGAGAGCCGCGGTCTTCATGACAAATTCACCGCACCATGCAAAGCGTGCCGGCCGGGTTTGCTTTTCATCGCCCTTTTCGACAAATGTGCCGGGAAACGCCTTTTTCCCGTCCCGTTCGTCGCGGAATGGTGATGGAGCAGGAATTCAAAAACACTTTTCAGGACAGGGAACTCGCCAAATGAAAATCCAACGCTCAATGCTCAAGAAACTGGCCTTTTCAACCTTTCTGCTGACCCTGCCGCTCAACGCCGCCTTCGCCGCCGATCCGGCCGTGGCCGAGCGCGTCAAGGCAACGCTTGCCGCCCAGGGCGTCGATATTTCCTGGACCGGTGTCTCGGGTGACGATTCGAACGTCGTATTGCAGGGCGTCTCCATCAAGCCGGCTGCCGAGAAGGAGGCGCTGCCGATCGGCGACGTGAAGCTGGAGGGGGTCACCGAGGCCAATGGCAGCTTCGACATCGCGACCGTCTCGACCTCCGCCTTCGAGCGTACCCAGGACGGCGTGACGCTCAATCTCAGCCCCTTCATCATCCACGACATGAAGGTGCCACCCGAGGGCAGCACCGACCCGCTTGGCTCGCTGGTGATGTACAAGTCGGCCGAGCTCTCCAACTTGACGGTCAAGGTCGGCGACAAGACGGCCTTCTCGATGGATGGGCTTGCCGTCCAGATCACCCCGCCGGCGGACGGCAAAGCGATGGACTTCACCGCCAACACGGGAAAGTTCAATGCCGACCTGACGCTGGTCGACGACCCGAAGTCGAAGGAAGCGATCGAGGCGCTCGGCTACCAGAACATCTCCGGCAACATCTCGATGGCGGGCACCTGGCAGCCCAACGACGGCAAGATGGAGCTATCGAAATATGACATCGCCGTCGACAATGCCGGCAAGCTCGGCATGACTTTCAATCTCGGCGGCTACACGCTCGACTTCATCAAGTCGATGCAGGCCATGCAGAAGCAACTCGCCGCGCAGCCCGAGGGCGCCGACAACTCAGCGCAGGGCATGGCCATGCTCGGCCTGTTGCAGCAGCTTTCCTTCAACGGCGCATCGGTTCGCTTCGAAGACGCCTCGCTGACCGGCAAGGTGCTCGACTATGTCGGCAAGCAGCAAGGCATGTCGGCCAAGGACGTCGCCAACCAGGCCAAGGCGATCGTGCCGTTCGGCATGGCGCAACTCAACAATCCCGAACTGACGGCCGAGGTATCGGCCGCGGTCAACAAGTTCCTCGACGACCCCAAGAGCCTCGAAATTTCGGCCGAGCCGCCGTCGTCGGTGCCGTTCGCGCTGATCATGGCGGGTGCCATGTCCAACCCGCTCGACCTGCCGAAGACGCTCGGCGTCAAGGTCAAGGCGAACGAGAACTGATCGAACGAAACACTCCAACAAAAAAGCCCGGCAGCAAAATGCCGGGCTTTTTACTGGGGGCCGATTCTTCGAGCAAGTCGAACCGTTTGACCGTGGTTCCTAACCTTCCTTCTTCGCCACCGCGACGCGCAGCGACAGTTCGCGCAGCTGCTGCGGGGTCGCTTCCGAGGGCGCATTCATCAACAGGTCGTAGGCCTGCTGGTTCATCGGGAACATTGTGACCTCGCGCAGGTTCTTGGCACCGACCAGCAGCATGACGATGCGGTCGATGCCGGCCGCCATGCCGCCATGCGGCGGCGCGCCGTACTGGAAGGCGCGATAGAGGCCGCCGAAGCGCTCCTCGACCGTCGCGCGATCGAGCCCAACCATCTCGAAGGCCTTGACCATGGTTTCCGGCAGATGGTTGCGGATGCCGCCGGAAGCAATCTCGAAGCCGTTGCAGACCATGTCGTACTGGAACGCCTTGATGCCCAGCGGCTCTTGACCGCCGAGAGCGTCGATGCCGCCCTGCGGCATCGAGAACGGGTTGTGGGCGAAGTCGATCTTCTTCTCGTCCTCGTTCCATTCGAAGAACGGGAAGTCGACGATCCAGCACAATTCGAAGCGGTCGCGGTCGACCAGGTTCAGCTCCTCGCCGGCGCGCGTGCGCGCGGCGCCCGCGAAGGCGACGAATTTCTTCGGGTCGCCGGCGACGAAGAAGGCGGCATCGCCATCGGCAAGGCCGAGCTGCTGGCGGATCGCCTCGGTGCGCTCCTCGCCAATGTTCTTGGCGATCGGACCGGCGCCTTCGAGTTTTTCACCTTCCTTGCGCCAGAAGATATAGCCCAGCCCGGGCTGTCCCTCGCCTTGCGCCCAGGAATTCATGCGGTCGCAGAAGGCGCGGCTGCCGCCGGTCTTGGCGGGAATCGCCCAGACCTCGGCCTTCGCATCGTTGGCCAGGATGTTGGCGAACACCTTGAAACCGGAATCGCGGAAATGATCCGAGACCGCCTGCATCTCGATCGGGTTGCGCAAGTCCGGCTTGTCGGTGCCGTAAGTGCGCATCGCCTCGTCGAAGGGAATGCGGCGGAATTCCTGCGTCACCGGCTTGCCGGCCGCAAAAGTCTCGAAGACGCCGCGAAGCACCGGCTCCATGGTGGAGAGCACGTCATCCTGCTCGACGAAGCTCATCTCGAGGTCGAGCTGGTAGAATTCGCCGGGCAGACGGTCGGCGCGCGGATCCTCGTCGCGGAAGCAGGGCGCAATCTGGAAGTAGCGATCGAAGCCGGAGACCATGATCAGCTGCTTGTATTGCTGCGGCGCCTGCGGCAGGGCGTAGAAGGTGCCGGGGTGAATGCGCGACGGCACCAGGAAGTCGCGCGCGCCCTCGGGAGACGAGGCGGTCAGGATCGGCGTCGAGAACTCGGTGAAGCCCACCTCGCCCATGCGCTTGCGCATCTCGGCGATGATCTTGGTGCGCGCAACGATGTTCTTGTGCAGCGTCTCGCGGCGCAGGTCGAGGAAGCGGTATTTCAGGCGGATGTCTTCCGGATAGTCCGGCTCGCCGAACACCGGCAGCGGCAGCTCCTTGGCCGCCGACAGCACCTCGATCTCGCGCGCGAACACCTCGATCTCGCCGGTCGGCAGGTTGGGGTTCACCGTCTCCGGCAGGCGCGCCTTGACCTCGCCGTCGACGCGGATCACCCATTCTCCCCGCACGGTCTCGGCCACCTTGAAGGCCGGCGAATCCGGATCGGCGACGATCTGGGTCAGGCCATAATGGTCGCGCATATCGATGAAGAGCAGCCCACCATGGTCGCGCACGCGATGCACCCAGCCCGACAGGCGGACGGAATTGCCGACGTCGCTCTTTCTCAATTGGGCACAGGTATGGCTGCGGTAGCGATGCATTGTCATTGATGAAGCCCGGAATTGCGGGCAAAAGCCCGGCTCGAAAATTGGCGCGAAAAACGCATGAGAGGCCGGCTTTGTCAAGGCAAGCGGTCACACTCGGGCGCGCCCGACATCAGGCAAAGTGGATTTCGGCACCCAGGCGTTCGAAATCGGCGAGGATGGCAGAAGGCGCCGTCTTCTCCACCACCAGATGGCGGATCGCATCGGATGCCGCTACACGATAAGGCGCCGCGGTGGCGAGCTTGTCGTTGGTAGCGGCGATGACGATGCCGGCGCTGTTCCTGGCCATGGCGCGTTTCACCTCGGCTTCGGCCGAATCGAAAGCCGTGACGCCGCGCGAGGCATCGAGGCCGCAGGAGCCTAGGAAGAACAGATCGGCGCCGAGCTGCGCCACGGCGGCAAGCGTGTCGCCGCCGACGCAGGTGCCGAGGTCGCGGACATAGCGACCGCCGACCATGATCAGGTCGACGCGCGGAAGATCGGCAAGCGCCGATGCGACGCCGAGCGAATTGGTGGCCACGGTCAACTCGATGTCGCGCGGGATCGCTCTCGCGATCGCCTCGTTCGTCGTGCCACCGTCGATGAACAAGGTCTGTCCCGATGCGAGCACGCCCACCGCCGCCTTCGCCAAGCGCAGCTTCTCCTCGACCGCGTGACCGCTGCGCTGGCTGATCGTTGCCGCGGCGAACGGCGCCAAGGCGACTGCGCCGCCATAGACTCGGCGCAACTGCCCTGTCTTGGCGAGTTCCCGCAAGTCACGGCGAACCGTATCCTCAGAAACCCCGAAGCGGCTGGCGAGCTCGCCGGCCAACACCTTGCCTTCCGCCGCCAGTCGGTCGCGAATGAATTGGTGCCGTTCCTCGGTCAGCATGCACGATCCTATTTTGTTGTGCACGTTCTTGCATGTTTTGCATGTTTGTGCAAGGAATAACGCATTGGATCGGCGATGCCGTCCCACCTCCCCTACGGAAATGCTGCAAATGACCTTTGGCTTGAAACTCGCCCCTCAGCACCGCGTCTATGCCGGTTTCGCGATCTACTCATTCGCCATGGGCAACATTTTCCCACGGCTGCCGGACATCAAGCGCGCCATGGACATCGAGGACGGCGCGCTGGGTCTCAGCCTGATCGGGACGCCGATCGGCACCTTGACCGCGCTGACGCTCGCCACGCCGATCCTGGAGCGCGTGGGCTTTCGCCGCGCGCTGCTCTGGCTCGTTCCGCTTCTGGCGCTCGTCTATTCCATCGCGGTGCACGCACCGGGGCCGATCGCGCTGTTCCTCATGCTGCTGCCGGTCGGGCTGATGATCGGCAGCGTCGAGATCATCCTCAATGTCGAGGCCGACAGGACCGAGTTCCTGCTCAAGCGACGTATCATGAACCGGGCACATTCGTTCTGGAGCGCGGGCTTCTTCGGCGCCGGGCTGTTCGGCGGTACGCTGGCGCATCTCGGCCTCTCGCCGCAACTCCATCTGGCGCTGGCGGTGCCGATGGTGGGAATAGCGATGGCGCTGTTTCTCGGCGGCTACGAGCCGGCGCCCGCCCGCTTCGCCAGCACTGGCGACAAGGCGCCGGCGTTCGCGCGGCCGACGCTACCAATCCTTGTTCTCGTGGCGGTGACGCTTTCGGCGATGCTCCTGGAAGGCGCCAGCATCGACTGGTCGGCGATCTACATGCGCACCGTGTTCGACTCAGGACCCTTCGTCGCCGGCTTCACAGTGGCGCTGTTCGCTTTCTCGCAGGCCACCACGCGCTTCTTCGCGGACTCCTTTGTCGACCGTCACTCGCCAAGCGGCGTGGCGCGCGTGCTGCTGGCCGCTATGGCGGCCGGCGTTCTTCTGGTCTTCTTCTCGCCGGCGCCGCCGGTGTCGATGTTGGGCTTTGCCCTGTTGGGCATCGGCAGCAGCGCCCTCTTCCCGCTGGCGATCTCCGCGGCCGCGCAACGGACGGATCGTCCGGCCGCGATCAACGTCGCGGCACTTTCGCAAATCTCCTTCATCGCCTTCCTGCTCGGCCCGCCACTGCTCGGCTTCGTGTCGGACCATTGGGGCATCCGCTCCGCCTATGGAATCGGCATTCCCTTCATCGCGCTCAGCCTGCTGACCGCGGGCTCTCTCGGCCGAAGGCCGACCGCGGAGAGTATCAATGCGATTCCAGGCGAGGCGCCATCCACAATCGAGCAGGAGATGGAAATACGAGCTAGCAAAGCTTAGGGCCGCTACCCGATTGGCAGCTCATGTCCTCCGTCGGGTGCGAGAATGTGACCGTGTTTGTGTCGCATTTGCCCCTGGCATTGACGGGATCTATGGTCCAAGAAGGATCACAGACCTGTGATTGTCCCTCTTCGATGTCTTCCATCCGCCCGCTTATCCCGCTCCTCATCGCCGCAGGCATCCTGCTTGGCGGCAACGGGCTGCAGGGCACACTGATCGCATTGCGCGGCGCGCGGGAAGGTTTCTCCGCTTCCGATATCGGCCTCATGGGCACGTTCTATTTCGCTGGCTTCCTGCTCGGCTGCCTGGCAGTCACCCGTATCCTGAAGGCGGTCGGCCATGTCAGGGCCTTTGCCGCTCTCGCCGCAATCGCCTCGGTCGGCACGCTGCTTCTGGTGCTTGTCATCGACCCCGTCATGTGGTGCGCGGTGCGCTTTGCCGGCGGCTTCTGCTTCGCCGGGCTGTTCACCGTCATGGAAGCCTGGCTGAATTCCGGCGTCGGCAACAAGGACCGCGCCCGGGTGCTCGCCATATACCGCATGGTCGACATCGGCTCGGTGACCGGCGCCCAGTTCCTGATTCCGATCTTTGGTGCCGGCGGTTTCGCCATCTTCGCCGTCATGTCGATGATGATCACCTTTTCGCTGGTGCCGGTCTCGCTCGCAGACCGCTCGAACCCGGCGCCACCGGAAGACGTCAAGCTCGATCTGCCGCGCGTCTGGCGGATCTCGCCGCTCGGCTCGATCGGCTGCATCGCCGTCGGCGTCACCAACAGCGCCTTTCGCACGCTGTCGCCGGTCTACGCCGAGGAGATCGGCATGTCGGTTGCCGATGTGGTGACGTTCGTCAGCGTCGGCATATTCGGAGGCGCCCTCATCCAATATCCGCTGGGCTATCTCTCCGACCGCCGGGACCGGCGCTCGGTGCTGCTGGCGACGACGTGCTGCGCCATGCTTGCCGCGCTGGCACTGGCCTTCGTGGCGCGCGCCGACCCGTTCCTCAATTTCGTTATCGTCTTCATCTTCGGCAGCTTCGCCATGCCACTTTATTCGCTATCCGCCGCGCATGCCAACGACCGGGCCGATAAAGGGGAATTCGTGCTGATCAACGCGGCGCTGATGTTGTTCTATTCCGTCGGCGCGATCGGCGGTCCGATTGCGGCGTCGGCGGTGATGCAATATTTCGGGCCGAGCGCGCTGTTCGTCTTCAGCGCCTCGGTCTACGCCGTTCTCATCGTCGTGATCCTCTACCGCATGCAGGTTCGGTCGAGTGTGCCAGCCGGCAGCCGCAGCCGCTTCACCGCGCTTTTGCGCACCTCGACGCTGTTCGCGCGGCTGGCGCGGTGGGGCGGCGATTCAGACAGGCAGGACTAGCGCGGCTCAGCGTTTTCACCGAAACGCTGAACCGCTCTATCTCTTTGTTTTTACGCAATTCCGGACGGAAAACGGTTACACACTTTTCCTGGAATTGCTCTAGCTGCCGCTTGACGAAAGCGTTTGCGGCTGAAATTGAAAGGAGCCTGATATGATGCCAAAAGCGATTTGATGCACGTCATCACCACCCAGAAAGAACTCGAGAGCGTCATCGCGGCGTTCGAAAAGTCGGAATTCGTCACGGTCGATACCGAATTCATCCGCGAAACGACCTTCTGGCCGATCCTCTGCCTGATCCAGATGGCCGCGCCCGGTGTGACGGCACTGATCGATCCGCTGTCGCCGGACATCGACCTCAAACCCTTCTTCCGGCTGATGGCCAACGAAGCGGTGGTCAAGGTCTTCCACGCCGCCCGCCAGGACATCGAAATCATCGTCCATCTGGGCGACCTGGTGCCGCATCCGGTGTTCGACACGCAGGTGGCGGCCATGGTTTGCGGCTTCGGCGATAGCGTCTCCTACGATCAGCTGGTGCAGCGCATCACCGGCGCCCGGCTCGACAAATCCTCGCGCTTCACCGATTGGCGGCACCGGCCGCTCTCCGACAAGCAGCTCGAATACGCGCTCGCCGACGTCACCCATCTGATCAAGGTCTATCAGCATCTCAGCGCCGAGCTGACGCGCGAGAACCGCGCCCATTGGCTGAACGAGGAGATGGACGTCCTCACCTCGCGCCAGACCTACGATCCGCATCCGGAGGACGCTTGGAAGCGGCTGAAGATGCGGCTGCGCAAGCCGCAGGAACTGGCGATCGTGCAAACGGTGGCCGCCTGGCGCGAGCGCGAGGCGCGCGAGCGCGACGTGCCGCGCGGCCGCGTGCTCAAGGACGACGCGATCTACGAGATCGCGCAACAGGCCCCGCGCGACGCCACGGCCCTCGGCCGGCTGCGCACGACGCCGAAGGGCTGGGAGCGTTCGGCAACAGCTACGGCGCTGCTCGGCGCGGTTAACACGGCGCTCGCCATGCCGAAGGAAGCGATGCCCAAACTGCCGAAGACGTTCCAGCCGCCCGAGGGCTCGAGCGCGGCAGCGGAACTGCTCAAGGTGCTGCTCCGGATCGTCGCCGAAAAGGAAGGCGTCGCCTCCAAGGTGCTCGCCTCCAGCGACGACATCGACCGCATCGCCGCCGAGGGCGACGACGCCGACGTACCGGCGCTGCAAGGCTGGCGGCGGGCCGTATTCGGCGAACAGGCGCTGAGGCTGGTGCGAGGCGAGATCGGCATCAAGTTCGACAAGCGCAGGATAGCGGTGTTCGATTTGTAGCGCCTTCCCTTCTCCCTGGGAGAAAGGAGAGACCGTTCAGCGCCGTTGTACTGCCAGCGCGAACACCGCGACGACCGCGACGGGAATGGCCAGGAGCGCGAACTTGGTCACCGTCAGCGATGAGGCGAAGGACAGCGAATCGGGATTGGCCAACTGGAAATCCGACAGCAGCCGCGCGATCACGAAGTTCTGCGCATAATCGGCGAGCGTGTAAGGCAGAACCAGCACCAATGTCGACAGCGCCTGCAACTGGGCAGGCATGGCGCGGAAATTACTCAGCCGCCGGCCGAAAGCCAGGATCAGACTGAGCAAGGTGAGCGACAGCAGCGCCGGGAACAGCAGGTCAAAAGTCAGATAATGCCAGACGATGATGATCTCGCCGCCCCGCCGGCCGAGCGCCGTCAGCCACGCCATGCCCTCATCAGGCGTGAAGCCGGTGATACGCATGTCGAGCGATGGGAGCCCGCCGCTCAGGCGGCGGAAATAGAAGAACTCCAGCGCCGTCATGGCGATGAAGATCGCGGCGGACGCGATGGAGAGCGCCGCCGCGTGACGCGACAGGCGCAAGACCGTGACAGTCAAGCCACGCAAGAGGCTCTGGCGATCAGGCCGCTCGCCGGCCTGCTCAAAGTCCGCCCGGATAGTTCGGGCTTTCGCGGGTGATCGTGACGTCATGGGCGTGGCTTTCACGAAGTCCGGCGTTTGATATGCGCACAAAGGTGGCGCGTTCACGGAACTCGGCAAGATCGCGCCCACCGACATAACCCATAGCGGCTTTCAGGCCGCCTGCAAGCTGGTGCAGCACGCCAGCCACAGGTCCTTTGTAGGGAACCTGCCCTTCAATGCCCTCCGGAACCAGTTTCAAGGTGTCGCGCACCTCGGCCTGGAAGTAGCGGTCGGCCGAGCCGCGCGCCATTGCGCCGACCGAACCCATGCCGCGATAAGCCTTGAAGGAGCGGCCCTGGTGCAAATAGACCTCGCCCGGGCTCTCGTCGGTGCCGGCAAGCAGCGAGCCGATCATGGCGGCACTTGCGCCGGCGGCGAGCGCCTTGGCGAGATCGCCCGAATATTTGATGCCGCCGTCGGCGATCGCCGTCACGCCCGCCTTGTCGGCCGTCTCCACAGCCGACATGATCGCCGAGAGCTGCGGCACGCCGACGCCGGCGACGATACGGGTGGTGCAAATAGATCCCGGGCCGATCCCGACCTTGACCGCGTCGGCGCCGGCGTCGATCAGCGCCCGCGTGCCTTCGGCGGTGGCGACGTTGCCGGCCAGGATGCGCACGGAGTTCGACAGCTTCTTTGCCCGCGTCACGGCATCCAGAACGCGTTGCGAGTGGCCGTGCGCGGTGTCGATGACCAGAAGGTCGACGCCGGCGTCGATCAGGCGTTCGGCGCGCTCGAAGCCGTCATCGCCGACGCTAGTGGCGGCGGCGGCACGAAGCCGCCCCTGCGCGTCCTTGGTGGCGTGCGGGTTGAGCTGCGACTTCTCGATGTCCTTGACGGTGATCAGGCCGACGCAATTGCCCTTCCGATCAACCACCACCAGCTTCTCGATGCGGTGCTTGTGCAGCAGGCGCTTGGCCTCGTCCTGGTCGACATTCTCCTTGACCGTGATCAGGTTCTCACGGGTCATCAGCTCGTAGACCTTCTGCGACGGATCGGAAGCGAAGCGCACGTCGCGGTTGGTGAGGATGCCGACAAGCCGGCCCACCGTGTGACCGCCGGTGCCGCCATTCTCGACCACCGGAATGCCGGAAATGCCATGGGCGCGCATCAGCGCCAGCGCGTCGGCGAGCGTGGCGTCGGGGCCGATGGTGACGGGATTCACCACCATGCCGGATTCGAACTTCTTCACCTGCCTGACCTGCTCGGCCTGCTCGGCCGGCGAGAAATTGCGGTGGATGACGCCGATGCCGCCGGCCTGCGCCATGGCGATCGCGAGCCTCGCTTCGGTGACCGTGTCCATGGCCGCCGAAAGGATCGGCACGTTGAGATCGATGTCGCCGGCGATGCGGGTGCGGATGTCGGTCTGGCCGGGCATGACCTCGGAATGGCCGGGCTGCAGCAGCACGTCGTCGAAGGTCAGCGCCAGCGCGCCGGTGGACGTCTCGATGATTTTTGCCATGGCCAGTCCTTTTGAATGCGGAAAAGGCGCTGGACCGGAATGGCCAGCGCCGACTCTCATCTTCCCTTTCAGGATTGGCGCTGGCTGGTAACACGTCCCGTCGGCGTTGAAAAGCCGGTCGTTGCGGGACGTCCAAGTTCCTATTCCGCGGCGACGCGACCTTCACCGTCCATCGTAGGCATCCTCACGGGTCCAATGGCCGGCGTCGACGAGAGGCTGTCGCTCAAGCCGCGACAGCAGCGCCGCGCGGGAGCGGGAAAATTCGGCTCGGTGCGTGTCAGCGGGAATGATCCGAGCCACTGGCCGACCATCGCTGATCACGACATAGCTCTGTCCCTCAAGGACCCTGCGCAGCATGAGGGAAAACCTGCGTTCGACGTCGGCAGCCGAAACAGTTTCGTCCATATTGATACCTGTAGTCTCTACGACAGCGAGAGACGACGCTGCTCCTAAGCATTGCGACACCGCCACTGGCGGGAAGATATAATGGCATGCGATCGAGAGTTGCGCCATGGAGGTTGCGGTCGCGTAAAAGTGACAGCAATTTAATGCGACATCCGGGCGTAGCCGTGGTACCGCCCGGGCTTGCCGGCTCGCCCCCAGCCTGGCCTGGAAATCGCGAAGACAAATCAGGGCGTTCCCTTGAACCGCATCATCCCGCTCATCCTGGCGGTCGCACTTTTCATGGAGAACATGGATTCGACCGTGATCGCGACCTCGCTGCCGGCGATCGCCGTCGACATCCACACCAGCCCGATTGCGCTGAAGCTGGCGCTGACGGCTTATCTGGTGTCGCTGGCGATCTTCATCCCCGTCAGCGGCTGGATGGCGGACCGGTTCGGCGCCAAGAGCGTGTTTCGCGCCGCGATCGCCGTCTTCATCGCGGGCTCGGTCGCCTGCGCCTTTGCCAACTCGCTGCCGGCCTTCGTGGTGTCGCGCTTCCTGCAGGGCATGGGCGGCGCCATGATGACGCCGGTCGGGCGCCTGGTGCTGGTGCGAACCACGCCCAAGAACGAGCTCGTCGCGGCGATGTCTTGGCTGACGGTGCCGGCGCTGGTCGGACCGCTGGTCGGACCGCCGATCGGCGGCTTCATCACCACCTATCTTACCTGGCACTGGATCTTCCTGATCAACGTGCCGATCGGGCTTCTGGGCATCTGGCTCGCCACCCGCTATTTGCCGGAGACCGCGCCCGCCGAGACGCCCCCGCTCGATTTTCCGGGTTTCGTGCTCAGCGGCCTCGCCGCGTCAGGCATCGTCTTCGGCCTCTCGGTGGTCAGCCTTCCCGCCTTGCCGCCGATCGCCGGCTTCATCACCGTTGCCGTCGGCCTGGTTTCGGGCGTGCTTTACCTCCTGCATGCTCGGCGCGCCAAGAATCCGCTGCTTGCGCTGGAGCTCTTCCGCAACCAGGTGTTCCGTTCTTCCGTGCTCGGCGGCTCGCTGTTCCGCATCGGCATCGGCGCGGTGCCTTTCCTGCTGCCTCTGATGTTTCAGATCGGCTTCGGGCTGACGCCGTTCCAGTCCGGCATGATCACTTTCGTCTCGGCGGTCGGCGCCATCGGCATGAAGTTCGTCACCGCGCTGCTTTTCCGGCTCGCCGGCTTCCGCCGAGTGCTGATCTGGGGTTCGCTGATCGCCGCTGGCTCGATCGCCATCTACGGCCTCTTCACCCCCGAGACGCCCTACGCGCTGATGCTCGCCATCCTGCTGGTCGGCGGCTTCATCCGCTCGATGTTCTTCACCGGCGTCAACGCGCTTTCCTATGCCGAGATTTCCCCCGCCGACACCAGCAAGGCGACGCCGATAACCGCCGTCTTCCAGCAGCTGTCGATCGCGCTTGGCGTGGCGCTGGCCGGCGGCATCCTCGAAGTATCGACCTCGATCCGTGGCGGCCCGCTGACCTTAAGTGACTTCCACATCGCCTTCTTCATCGTCGCGGCGGTGTCGGCGATCGCCTCGCTCACTTTCATGCGGCTGGCGCCCGATGCCGGCAACGGGGTGTCGGGCCACGGCCGGCTGACGACGCCGAAGACGCTGGAGACGGTGGGCACTGCTGGGAAGTAGGCAGCTTTTCCTTCTCCCCTTGTGGGAGAAGGTGGATCGGCGCGCAGCGCCGAGACGGTTGAGGGGTGTTCCAGCGGAGTGAGGCGTTAGCGTTCCCTGGAACACCCCTCATCCGACCTCGCTTCGCGAGGCCACCTTCTCCCACAAGGGGAGAAGGAAAAGGCGCTACCCCTTGAACTCCTTCGCCAGCAGATAAAGCTCCACCGATTCATCGCGCGAAGCCGGCGGCTTGACGTGGTGGACCGAGCGGAAATTCTGCTTCAGCCGCGACAAGAGCTCGTTCTCCGCACCGCCCTGAAAGGTCTTGGCGAGAAAATGCCCGCCGGGCTTCAAAACCTGGAGCGCGAAATCGGCCGCCACTTCGCATAGGTGCATGGTGCGCAGATGATCCGTGCGGCGGTGTCCGGTGGTGGGAGCCGCCATGTCGGACAGCACGACATCGGGCCGGCCACCGAGCGCCTCGGACAGCTTTTGCGGCGCTTCCGGATCGAGGAAATCCATCTGCAGGATGACGGCGCCCGGCACCGCGTCCATCTCGAGATAATCGATGCCGACGACATGCGGATTTTCCGCCGTCGACTTCGTCCGCGCCGCCGCCACCTGGCACCAGCCGCCCGGAGCGGCGCCCAAATCGATCACCTTCATGCCGGGCTTCAGAAGATGATGCTTGTCGTCGATCTCGGTCAGCTTATAGGCGGCGCGGGAGCGATAGCCGTCGGCCTTGGAGCGCTGCACATAGGGATCGTTCATGTGGCGCTCGAGCCAGCGGCGCGAGGACTCCTTCAGGCCGCTCTTCTTCTTGATCCTCGTCTTCAGCACGCGCATGCCGGCCGAGTCCGGCTTTTCAGATTTCTTGGTCATTGCCTGATTTCTTGCCCGAGCAAGATCCCGTGAGGAAGGACGCCAGGCGACACAAGCTCGCGCCTTTCCTCTCCCCCGTCGATCTGGGGAGAGGTGTCGAGCGAAGCTTGACGGAGTGGGGGTCGACTGCTCATCAAAACAACGCAGCCACTTTTTGGGATCATGCGCGCCGCCCATCATGGCGCCAGACGCCGTCATCGGCCATCAGCTCGCTCAATATGCCTTCGCGCAGGCCGCGATCGGCGACGCGCAGCCGCTCGGACGGCCAGACACCGCGGATCGCTTCCAGGATGGCGCATCCGGCAAGCACGAGGTCGGCGCGGTCGGCGCCGATGCAGGGATTGGCGACGCGCTGCTGGAAATCCCAGCCGATCAGCTTTTCCACCATGCGGTCGACGCTCTGACGGTCCATCCACAGCCCGTCGACGCGGCGGCGGTCGTAGCGCTCGAGATCGAGATGGACGCCGGCCAACGTCGTCACCGTGCCGGAGGTGCCAAGCAGATGGAACTGGGGACTGGCGAGCACATGCGCGAGCCGGTCGCGCCCGTCGAAAGCCTTGAGCCGCACCGCGACGTCGTCGACCATCGCGGTGAAGGTCTCGCGCGTCACCGTGCGGCCACCAAAACGCTCGGCAAGCGAGACGACGCCCACGGGAAGCGACGTCCAGGAGACGATGTGGTTGGCGAGCCGCGGCGAGCGCTGGCCTCGGCTGAGGTCGATCAGGGCGATCTCGGACGAGCCGCCGCCGATATCGAACAGCACCACGCCGCGCGTGTCGCGCTCGACCAGCGAGCCGCAGCCGGAGACGGCCAGGCGAGCCTCGGTCTGGCGGTCGATGATCTCCAGCTTGAGACCCGCCTCGCGTTCGACGCGGTCGAGGAACTCGACGCCGTTTGCGGCGGAGCGGCAGGCTTCGGTGGCGATCAGCCTCGCCTTCCTGATCTTGCGGTTGCGCAGCTTGTCGCCGCAGATCTTGAGCGCCTCGACGGCGCGGTCCATGGCGGCCTGGCCGAGCCGGCCGCTGGCGGAAAGCCCCTCGCCCAGCCTGACGATGCGCGAGAAGGCATCGATGACGCGGAACTGGCCATGGCGGCCGGGCACCGCCACCAGCAGCCGACAGTTGTTGGTGCCGAGATCGAGCGCGGCGAACACCGGCAGTTCCTGCAGCGGCGGACGCGGACTATTTGAAACCGGTGGCCGTGGTTGCGGCGTTGCTACCACCGGCTGAGGCGCATGGCTGGCGGGAGAGACGGCAGGCGCCGATGGCGCTATGGCGCCGTTTTCGTCGCGCGCGAAAACCTTGCGGCCGCGCCTGCGCTTGCGGCGCTTGCGCGTCTTGCCCTTCGGGTTCTCGCCTTGATGGTCGGCATGTCTTGGGTCGGCATGTCTTGGGTCGGCATGTCTTGGGTCGGCATGTCTGGCATGCGCGCCCGCATGACGGCTGAACCGCGCCGCGGGCGGGCTCGGCTGCTCCACCCGCGATGCCCCAGACAGGCCCACTTCCGACGCGCCGGCGCCGGTGTCGTGGTCTTCCACTTCCGTTCCTTCCGGCGCCGCGCGAACCGGAAAGGACGCAGCAGGCACCTCGATTTGTTTCAAGTTGACGCCAGACTAGCAGCGCGTTTGACAATCACCAAGAGCGCATGGTCCGATTTTTGCCGCCACCCGTCTCCCGCAAGGGAACGGTGCTTCGCAGTTGAATAGCCGGCTTCGATCGGGCATGTCTCAAGAGGAGGGACAGAGGCCGGGCAACAAGCAATCCATGAGCTGCAACGAATGACGATCTCGCCATGAACTGGAGGCGTTATTTCTGGCCGGCCATCGGCATCGGAGCGGTGATCTTCTCGCTGCTCCTGCTCTGGCATGAGCTGCGCGGCATCTCGATCGACGACGTATGGGCCGGCATCGCCGCCATTCCGCCGCGCGGCTGGATATTGGCGGCGCTGAGCTCGATCGTCGCCTATGCCTCGCTCGCCGGCTACGACCACATCGCGCTGCTGCATATCGGCAAAAAGGTATCGTGGCTGTTCGTCACGCTTTGCTCCTTCACCACCTATGCGCTGTCACACAACATCGGCGGCTCGGTGATCTCGGGCGCCGTGATCCGCTACCGCGCCTACGGCACCAGGGGCCTGACCGGCCAGGACGTCGGCGTGCTGGTGGCGATCTGCTGGATCACCTTCGTGCTCTCCAGCCTGTTCATCGGGGGGCTCGTGCTGGTGCTGGAGCCGCAGATCGTCGATCGCTTCTCAGGCGCGCCGCATCACGGACCGGCGATAGCCGCGGGCCTCGCCATGCTGATCCTGGTCGGCGCCTACGCCTTCGGCAGCTGGCTGCATCTCAAGCCGCTCAAGATCGGCGGCTTCCAGCTCCATTATCCGGCGCTGCCGATCGTAGCGCGGCAGCTGCTTGTCGGCCCGGTCGAGCTGCTGGCGGCCGCAGCGATCATCTACTTTGCCCTGCCGGCGGCCGGCAACCCCGGCTATTTCGTCGTGCTCGGCGTGTTCATGGTGTCCTTCTCGGTGGGGTTGCTGTCGCATGCGCCGGGCGCGCTTGGCGTGTTCGAGGTCGTCTTCCTCACCGGCTTTTCGGACATGGATCCGGTCGGTGTGCTGGCGGCACTCCTGGTGTTCCGCATGTTCTACCTGATCATCCCGCTGCTCATCGGGCTCTGCGTGGTGCTGTTCTTCGAGCACTCGCAATACAGCCGCGGCGACCACTGAGCCTTCCCAAGCGCTTCGCGGCCGAAGGCGAAAAAGGCTGCGGTTGAACTGCGGCGCGGGGTTGACTATTTTCGGGCGGCGGCTACAAGGCAGCGCTCGCGGCGCTTGAGCCGCCCGCTTCGCGCGTTACCGACGCGCCTGCTGGGGAATAGGTTAACGGTAGACCAGCGGACTCTGACTCCGTTAGTCCTGGTTCGAATCCAGGTTCCCCAGCCAAGCAATTTCAAGCACTTACCAAGACCAAGTGGAACCTCGAAAGCTTCCAACGTCGCGTTTATGGGCGTCGCGCGCCAACTTGACGACGTACACTCGCCCGCGCACGGATGCCGGCCCGTAGCTACGCCAGATCCGTGGCGGAGGTTGAACCCTTTTGCGCCTACCGGAAATAGATGAGCCCACGTCTCCAATCGACAGAATGAAACACATTGTCGCCGGATGCTACCTTGAGGGACGGCAACCCGGTTTTGCGGCCCTAGAAGCCAGTTGGGCTTTGGGGGTTAGACATGAGCAAAACGACTCTCATTGCTATCGCTATCCTCGCGATCAGCGTCCATTGTGCCGAAGCCACGGACCGTAAGGTCGCACCGGTTTGCACCGCGTCAAGCCGGCCCTTCGAGGTCCTGGCCGGCAAGTGTTTTCTCGTCAAAGGTTCGACGATCTATGGCGACATCGCCGATCTGTCTCAGATAATCCACTTAGGGTGGTAGTCATGGGCGACAGCGCTCGGGAAATTAGCAATAGCTTGAATTCCCTTTAAACGAGGAGCATCGTTAGGTCAGGGAAGGCCACCCGCGCGCAACAGGTGATTTTTGAAGGGGTACATCATGGAATCTGTTTGCTTCGATCCCAGTGGGATGATCTGCATTCCATCGGTTTTCCTTGCCGTCACGTTCGCCTTTCTCGTCGCGACGCCGTTTGCGGCTGCGCGGCTGCTCGTTTTGAGGATGCGCGCACGCTCGGGACGATCCGGCCAAAGCTCCATCGGCGAAGTCTTATCAGCCGGAAGGCTCCAGCCCGCTTAAGAGGGGGCCGCGGACAAACTCAATATCGGCGCCGACCCGGCCGGCAAGGTGACGAAAGCGCAAGAGCCAAGGCCGCAGACGGCATCTGATCGACCAGGCGGTTGTCTGGATTTGGTCGTGGTCGCCGTGGCGACCTCACTTGCCCCCTCATGGCTTTAAAGGCTGGGTGGCGCGGCTAATCAATGAGCATATATTAGCAACTTCTTGTATTAAAAGCTCAGCAAGATCATAATAGCGGCACGCGTACGAGGGGCTTTGAGGGAGGTTCCGATGCGACCGATCCTATTGATCGCCGCCGCTGTTGTCGCGTTCTTCATCTGGGACGACTTGGCAAACAAGAGCGCCTATCGGATTGCGTTGATGAAGACGGTTGACCAGGTCGAGAACTTCCAAGGCCCTGTTCGCGTCACCTGGAATTAGAGCGGTTCACCGTTTCACGAAAACGGCGAACCGCTCTATCTCTTTGTTTTGACGCAATTCCGGACGGAAAACCGTTACACACTTTTCCTGGAATTGCTCTGGTGTTGCAAACCGCTCCGGGAAGGCCGAATGCCGCGGCTGCGACCTGCGCGGATCGCCAGTAAGTGTCAGCGATCCGCGACGCTCCCCGCATAAGAAGGGCTGGCGCAGCGCCTTATCCTAATCGCCCACCGCCCCTGCGTGACGCATCATGCGCAGGAAGCTCATGGAGATGTGGGCGCGCCTTATGTGTCCGATCGATTCCCAGTCGCCGATCTCGGCCGCGGCCAGGACCTCCTCCATCTCGCGGCGGAACGCGGTGAACTCCTCCACGAGGCCCAGCTGCGGCATCATCTTGAGGACGACGCGCGCCACCTGGAAATACAGCCTTTCGCTGATCTCGCGCAGCGGCTGGTTCCCGGTCATGCCCGACAGTTCGGTGAAGAAATCCATGTTGAGTTGCAGGAAGGCGCGCTGGTCCGGATTGAGCATGTCGGAATCGCAGCGGGCGATGAGCGCCCGGATCCGATCGAGGTCCGCCGCCGTGCGCGGAATCGGCGAAAGCTTGCCGACCAAGAGCGCCAGTTCCAGGCGCAGATGATAGACCTGTTGCAATTCCTCGATATCGACGTCGGTGACGATGGTGCCGACGCCATGGACGGATTGAACCAGACCTTCGGATTCAAGGCGCGCCAGCACGCGCCGGACCGGCGTGCGGCTGATCTCGAATTCCTGGGCGAGTTCCTCCTCGGAGAGCCGGCTTCCCGGCGGATAGTCGAGCAGGCAAATGCGGTCGCGCAGGATCAGGTAGATGCGTTCGAACCGTTCTCGCGCCGAAAGCGGACGCGGGGGCGACGCGGTCATGGTCGCGGGCGAGGCATCCGTGTCAAGCGTCATCCAGCCTCCAGCACGGCGTGCAGGAATTGCCGCGTCCGCTCATTCTTGGGTGCGCCGAAAAGCTCGCTCGGCGGCCCCTGCTCGCAGATCTTGCCCTGATAGAAGAAGCAGACGCGATCGGAAAACTCCTTGGCGAAGCCCATCTGGTGGGTGACCATGAGCATCGTCAGATCGTGCTCGCGGCCGATCTGCCTTATCACCTGCAGCACTTCGCCGACAAGTTCCGGGTCGAGCGCCGACGTCACCTCGTCGAACAGCATGATCTTGGGCCGCATCGCCAGCGCCCTGGCGATGGCGACGCGCTGCTGCTGGCCGCCGGAGAGCTGGGATGGATAATGATTCTTCTTCTGCGACAGCCCGACCATGTCGAGAAGCTCGGCCGCGCGCGCCTCGGCATCCGCCCGCTTCATGCCGAGCACGGTGATCGGCGCCTCGATGCAGTTGGCCATGGCGGTCATGTGCGGGAACAGGTTGAAGGACTGGAACACCATGCCGATCTTCGCCCGGATGCGCCGGATGTGGGCGAGGTTGGCGGGCACCAGCTTTCCGTTCTGCTGCATGTGCGTCAGCGGCTCGCCTTCGACCCAGATGACGCCGTCGTTGATTGTTTCCAGCGTCATCAGCATGCGCAGGACCGTGGTCTTGCCGGAGCCGGACGGACCGATGACGGACACCTTCTCGCCGCGCGCGATGTCGAGGTTCAGGCCGTCGAGAACGGTCAACGCGCCGTAGCGTTTGGAAACGTTGTCGAAGCGGACCATCGGTTGCTCGGTCATCGCACGGTCCTTCTGTTGAGCAGGCGTTCGAGGGCACGGATGAGCGCGGCCGATACGAGGCTCATCGCCAGAAAGAACAGGCCGACCAGCGTGATCGGCTCGGTGTAGCGGAATGTCTCGGAGCCGATGATCTTGGCGGTCTGCATCAGTTCCAGCACCGCGATCGCCGAAAGCAGCGGCGTTTCCTTGAACAGCGCGACCAGATAGTTGCCGAGCGCCGGCACGATCGGCGGGATCGCCTGCGGGATGATGATGTCGCGAAAGGTCGTCCAGGACGAGAGATTGAGCGCGATCGAGGCTTCCCACTGGCCGCGATGGATGTTGTCGAAGCCCGCACGATAGACCTCCGAGCAATAGGCGGCGTAGTGGATGCCGATGGCGATGACGCCGGCGGTGAAAGCGTCGAGCACGAGGCCGAATTTCGGAAAGACGAAATAGATGAAGAAGATCTGGATGAGCAGCGGCGTCGAGCGGATCAGCTCGACCAGCACGGAGATCGTCCAGGCCGTCCACGGCACGGCGATGCGGATCACGGCCACGACCAGGCCGAGCGTCGCCGCGATGACGAAGCCGAGAAGCGTCGCCTCGATCGACACGACGGCAGCCTGCGCCAGCACCGGCAGGATCTGGAAGGTAAAATTCCAATCCCAGATCATGCCGCCCTCCCCCGCGCCAGGCCGAGCGAGGCGCGCCTTTCGAGGAGACGCATGCCGATGGAAATGACCAGCGACATGGCGAGGTACATCAAAAGCACGAGCGTGAAGATCGGAATGGTCTTGAACGTGTTCTGGTTCATCTCCTGCGCCTTGAAGGCAAGATCGGTGAGCGTGATCAGCGAGACCAGCGCGGTCGATTTCAGAAGCTCGATGAACAGATTGCCCCAGGGCGGGATCATGGCGATGAAAGCCTGCGGCAGGATGATCCGGCGCAGCATCTGCGACCGGCTCATATTGAGCGCGGTTCCGGCTTCCCACTGGCCGCGCGGCACCGACTGGATGGCGCCGCGCACGCATTCGGAACCATACGCCCCGACATTCAGGCCGAGCGCCAGCACGGCGACCAGGAATGCGTCGAGCGTCACGCCGAACTGCGGCAGCACGAAGAACAGCCAGAACAGCTGCACCAGCGCCGAGGTGCCGCGGAAGATCTCGACATAGACCGTCGCCAGCCATCTGAGCGGCGCCGGGCCATACATGCGCGCAAGCGCGGCAAGCAGGCCCATGACGACCGCGAGCAGGCTGCCGAGCACGGCTATCTCGATGGTCAGTAGCGCGCCCTGCAGCAGCCCCGGCAGGAACAGCCTGTAAGAGGCTTGCGTCGCCAGCACGCCGATCACGGCGAGCGCGACAACCAGCATGGCGACAAGTGTGCGAATTCCCATCTGCGCTCCTAGAGCGTTTCACCGTTTCGCGGAAACGGCGAACCGCTCTATCTCTTTGTTTTTACGCAATTCCGGACGGAAAACAGCTCACACCTTTCCTGGAATTGCTTCAGAGCGTTTCACCGTTTCACGGAAACGCCGAACCGCTCTAGCTGTTTGTTTTCACGCAATTCCGGACGGAAAACCGTCACACACTTTTCCTGGAATTGCTCCTGAAAAAGAGGCGGCGCTTTCGCGCCGCCAGCAGTTGGGAACCTTATTCGCCCTTGCAGAGCTGCGCCGTGGTCTTGTTCGGCAGATAGTCCTTGCCGAAGCCGAGCGGCTCGACCAGGGCGATATGCTCGGGCGACCCGATGAACTTCTTCAGCTCGGCGTTGAACGCTTTCTGCAAATCGGTGTCTTCCTTGCGGAAGCCGAAGCCGCCATGGCCCTTCACGGACTTGCCGGCGACTTCGCCGAACGGCTTGGTCGATTCGACGCCGTCGGCCTTCTTGGCCATCTCGGCGATCGACAGCGCGGTGAGCGCGGCGGCATCGGCGCGGCCCGACTGGACGGCCGCGACCAGGCTGGACTGGTCGGGCAAGGTGACGAGCTGCCCGGCGGCCACGCCCGCGTCCTTGGCGAAGCCGCCTTCGACGGCGCCGGCCATCACGGCGAGCTTGAGATCCGCATTGTCCTTGAAGGTGGAAAAGTCCTTCACTCCCTTGGGATTGCCCTTCGTCACCAGCATGGCCTCGCCGATGCCGTAGGAAGGCTCGGAGAAATTGATCTCGGCGCAGCGCTTCGGCGTGATGAACATGCCGGCGGCGATGATGTCGAAGCGGCCGGCCTTGAGGCCGGGAATGAGCGAGCCGAACTCGGTCAGCACGCCGTCGACCTGCTTGATGCCCATCTTGGCGAGCACCGCCTTGGCGACCTCGGGCGCTTCGCCGGTCAGCTTGCCGTCGGGCGTCGCGAAACCGAACGGCGCCTCGTTGGCAAAGCCGACGCGGATGTAGCCGTCCTTCTTGGCGCGCTCGAGGGTCGTCTCCGCGTGGGCCGATGTGAATGCTGTCGCGGCGAGCGCAAGGCAAGCAGCGGCCTTCACAACCGCTCGGCGGGATATCTGTGACATGAACATGCGTTCCCCTTTGCTTTCAATGATTGTTTGGCTCGAAACGACGTTTCTCCACCATCGCCGCAAGCACGCAAGACGTATACAACTGATCTGGACATATCGCAAGATGCGCTGTACGATTCTCGACAAATAGCCGTTTATCTCCCGGTATACGGCTGAAACATTCAACAGTTGTGCACAATTAAGGCAATTTTCCCGGGATTGCGGCGGGCAAGCCGCGTCCCGCGCGGGATTGGAGGAAAGACGGTTTTGAGCGGGTCGGGCGGGTTCACCAAGGCGGAGTACGACCAGCGCCTGGCCGACGTGAAGCGGCGCATGGACGAGGCCGGCTTCGATCTCATCATCTGCCAGGATCCCGCCAACATGTGCTGGCTGACCGGCTATGACGGCTGGTCCTTCTACGTGCCGCAATGCGTGCTGGTCCATCTGGAGGAGGACCGCCCGATCTGGTTCGGCAGGGCGCAGGACGCCAAGAGCGCCCGCATGACCACCGGCCTGCCCGAACGAAACATCGTGCCGTTCTCGGAGCGGCTGGTGCAGCATTCCGCCGAGCATCCCTATGACGAGCTCGCCGGGCTGATCAGGGCGCGCGGCTGGGACCGGGCGCGGATCGGCGTCGAGATGGATGCACACTACTACACAGCGCGCTGCCATGCCCATCTCGTCGGGGGGCTGCCGGAGGCGCGGTTCGCCAACAATCGCGACCTCGTCAACTGGGCGCGCCTGGTGAAATCGGCAAGCGAGCTGCGGCTGATCCGCGAGGCGGGCGCGATCTGCAGCAATGCCATGAACCGCGCCATCGAAAAGATGCGGCCCGGCGTGCCGCAGAACCATGTCATCGCCGAGATCTATCACGCGCAGATCATGGGCGTGGCCGGCGCCGGCGGCGACTATGCCGCCATCTGCCCGCTGATGCCGGTCGGCGAAGGCACGAGCACGCCGCATCTGACCTGGTCGGACGCGCCGCTCCCCGACAGCGGGCTTGCCATCGTCGAGATCGCCGGCGTCAGACGGCGCTACCATGCGGCGCTGACCCGGACCGTGCATTTCGGCAAGCCGCCGGCCGCGCTTTCCGATATGGCCAAGGTGATCGTCGAGGGCGTCGACGCCGGCCTCGCAATGGCGCGGCCCGGCAACACGGCGGAACAGGTCGAAGCCGCCTGGCAGGCGGTGCTGCGCCGGAACGGGCTGAAGAAGGAAAGCCGGGTCGGCTATCCGGTCGGCCTCGCCTACCCACCGGACTGGGGTGAGCGCACCGTGAGCCTGAGGCCCGGCGACAAGACCGAGCTTCAGCCCGGCATGTGCTTCCACTTCATGGCCGGCGTCTGGCTCGACGATTTCGGCGTCGCCATTTCGGAGTCCTTCGTCGTTGCCGAAGGCGGTGGCGAGCGGCTCTGCGATGTGACCCGCGACCTCATCGTCATCGACTGACCACTAAAGCTCCACAACAGGCAATTCGAGGATACAGAATGGACCGCAATCCCTTTTCGGAAGCCGAGATCGCCGGCCGCCTGTTGAAGGTGCGCAAGGCGCTGGCCGAGCGCGGGCTCGATGCCGCCGTCTTCGCCTCGCCGGAAAACATCTTCTATCTCACCGGCCTCGACCATTGGGGCTATTTCGCGCCGCATCTTCTCATCGTCCCGCTCGACCGGCTGCCGGTTCTCGTCACCCGGTCTATGGAGAAGGTGACGATCGAGAACCAGGTGAAGGCGGCGGAGTTCCGCGGCCATTCCGACAGCGAGACGGCCGCCGATCTCGCCGCCCGCGTCATTACCGAACTCGGCCTGACGGAAAAGCGCATCGGGCTCGAACACTGGACCTCGGGCCTCAGCCATGGCCTTGCCCTGAAGCTCGAGGCGCAGGCCGACGCCAAGTGGAGCGATGTCTCCGGGCTGGTCGACGGGATGCGGCGGGTGAAGAGCGCCGAGGAACAGGCGCTGATGCGCCGCGCCGCCAAGGTCACGGATGCGGCGGCGCAAGCTGCGATCGCGGCGATCGGCGACGGCGCCGCCGAGCAGGAGGTCGCCGCGCAATGCGTGGCGGCGATGGCGCGCGCCGGCGGCCATGCGCCCGGCTTCGGCCCATTCATCCGCCCCGCCGCCCGGCTCGGCGAGGAACACACGACCTGGGGCGACGGCGTCTATCGCCGCGGCGAGCCGGTCTTCGTCGAACTGTCCGGCTGCGTCTCGCGCTATCACGCACCGCTCGGCCGGCTGATCCGCATCGGCACCATCAAGGACGAGGACGCCGCCATGGCCGAGGTGACGGCCAAGGCGTTCAACGCCGTCGTCAAGGCGCTCAGGCCCGGCGCCAGGGCGCGCGAGGTCTACGCCGCCTGGCAAGGCGTGGCCGACGAGGCGGGCCTGTCGCACTACCGTCGGCATCATTGCGGCTATCTCGTCGGCATCGGCCAACCGCCGTCCTGGACCGGCGGCAATTCGGTGACGGGCTTGCGGCACGATTCCGATCTCGAGATCGAGACCGGCATGAGCTTCCACATCCTGTCCTGGCTGATGGGCACCGGCCGCGGCGACGACTTCATCTCCAACACAGTGCTTCTGACCGAGACGGGCGCCGAGGTGCTGACGCGCACGCCGACCGGCCCGATCGTCCGCTAGACCATGACCATGCGCTACTCGGCGTTTTCGATTTTCCGCAACGGCCTGTCCGGCCAGAAGAACTGGCAGCGCGCCTGGCGCGCGGCCGAGCCGAAACCAACCTATGACGTGATCATCGTCGGCGGCGGCGGGCACGGGCTTTCCACCGCATTCTACCTGGCCGAGAACCACGGCATCCGCAATGTCGCGGTGCTGGAGAAAGGCTATATCGGCGGCGGCAATGTCGGCCGCAACACCACCGTCATCCGCTCCAACTACCTGCTCGACGGCAACACCCAGTTCTACGAATTCTCGGTCAAGCTGTGGGAAGGCCTGTCGCAGGCGCTGAACTTCAACGTGATGTTCTCGCAGCGCGGCCAGATCGTCACCGCCCATTCGGCCGATCAGCTCGACACGTTCAGCCATCGCGCCAACATCATGCGGCTGAACGGCATCGACGCCGACATCCTCGACCGCGACGAGGTGCGGCGGCTCGTGCCCTATCTCGATTTTTCCGACACGGCACGGTTTCCGATCCATGGCGCGATCCTGCAGGGCCGCGCCGGCACCGCCCGCCACGACGCCGTCGCCTGGGGCTATGCGCGCGCCGCCGACGGCCACGGCGTCGACATCATCCAGAACTGCGAGGTGACCGGCTTTGTCCGCGACGGCGACAGGATCGTCGGCGTCGAGACGAGCAAGGGCCGGATCGGCGCCGGCAAGGTCGGCCTCGCGGTCGCCGGCCACACCTCGGTGCTCGGCCGGAAGGCCGGGCTGGAACTGCCGATCGAGAGCCACGTGCTCCAGGCCTTCGTCACCGAGCCGCTGAAACCGCTGGTCGACCATGTCGTGGCCTATGGCGCCGATCATTTCTACGTCAGCCAATCCGACAAGGGCGGGCTGGTCTTCGGCGGCAATCTCGACGGCTACAATTCCTATGCCCAGCGCGGCAATCTCGGCGTCGTGCGCGAGGTGGCGGAAGCGGCAATCGCGCTGATGCCCTGCATCTCGCGCGTCCGGCTGCTGCGCCATTGGGGCGGCGTCATGGACATGACGCCCGACGCAAGCCCGATCATCTGCCCGACGCCGATCGACGGGCTCTATCTCAACGGCGGCTGGTGCTATGGCGGCTTCAAGGCGACGCCCGCCTCGGGCTGGTGCTTCGCGCACACCCTTGCGACCGGCAAGCCGCATCCCTTGATCGCCGCCTATCGCCTCGACCGTTTCCGCACCGGCCGCACGCTCGACGAGGCCGGCGTCGGCCCTTCGGCCTGGCTGCAATAGAGGGCAAGACAAATGCTTCGCATCGAATGCCCGTGCTGCGGCCCGCGCGACCATGAAGAGTTCCGTTACGGCGGCGACGCTTCGGTAGCGCGTCCGGCGCATGACGATCCCGATCCGGAAGCCTGGTACCGCTATGTCTATGTGCGCAACAATCCGGCCGGACCGCACCGCGAGTTCTGGCAGCACGTGTCCGGCTGCCGGCAATGGTTGATCGTCGAGCGCGACACCAGAAATCACGCCATCCAATCGGTCGGCTTTGCCCGGAAAACGGCAAGGAAAATGCCCGCATGAACAGAAATCGCCTCGCCACCGGCGGCCGCATCGACCGTGCGCAGCCGCTGGGCTTCGTCTTCGATGGCCGCGAACTGGTCGGCTGCCAGGGCGACACGCTCGCTTCCGCCCTATTGGCAAACGGCATCACGCTGACTGGCCGCAGCTTCAAATATCACCGGCCCCGCGGCATCGTTTCGGCCGGCCCGGAAGAGCCGAACGCGCTGGTCACGCTCGGAACCGGCGGGCTGCGCGAGCCGAACCTGCCGGCGACGACGCTCGAACTGGCGGACGGCATGACCGCCGAAAGCCAGAATCGCTGGCCCTCGCTCGCCTTCGACATGCAGAGCATCAACGGGCTGTTTTCGCCCTTCCTTTCGGCCGGCTTCTATTACAAGACGTTCATGGGGCCGACGCGGCGCGCCTGGATGTTCTACGAGCATTTCATCCGCAAGGCGGCGGGCCTGGGTCGCGCCGGCACCGAGCCGGATCCCGGCCGTTACGAGGCGCAGCATGCATTTGCCGATGTCGCCGTCGTCGGCGGCGGCCCGGCCGGCCTGTCCGCGGCGCGCGCGGCTGCGGCCGCCGGCGCGAGCGTCGCTCTCATCGAGCAGGACTTTTTGCTCGGCGGCCAGCTTTTGTCCGAACGCCCGGACGGAGAGGCGGCCGGCTGGCTGAACGCGATCGAGGCCGAACTGGCCGGCCTCGGCAATGTCGCCCTGATGCGCAGGACGATGGCGTTCGGCACCTTCGACGGCAACACGCTGGGGCTGATCGAGCGACGCGACGATCCGGCGGCGGAAAGCGGAGCGCGCCAGGTCTTCACCATGCTTCGCGCCCACTCGATCGTCTTTGCCACCGGCGCCATCGAGCGGCCGCTGGTCTTTTCCAACAACGACCGGCCGGGCGTCATGCTGGCGTCCGCCGCCCGGACCTATCTCAACCGCTTCGCGGTCCTGCCGGGCAAGAAGATCGTCATCGCCACCACGAATGACGGCGCCTATCGCGCCGCCTTCGACCTCGCCGCCGCCGGCGCCGAGGTGACGGTCGCGGATCAGCGCGGCGCCCCGCCCGTTAGCCTGGCTGCGGATGCGACCCGCCTGAACGTGGCGATCCGACCCGGCACTTTGATCACCGACCTGCGCGGCGGCCATGCGGTGAAGGCCGCGCGGCTGGCCGGGCCGGACGGCAAGCTGGAAGTTGCCTGCGACCTCGTATGCCTGTCCGGCGGCTGGTCGCCGAGCGTGCACCTTAGCTCGCATCTCGGCGTCAAGCCGGTCTATCGCGGCGAGATCGACGGCTTCGTTCCGGGCGGCTTTCCGGCAGGCCAGTTCGGCGCCGGCGCGATGATAGGGCGCTTCTCGACTGTCACCGCCATCGAGGACGGCCACCGCGCCGGCGCGGAAGCCGCATCGTCCTGCGGAAAATCAAAAGCCGTGCCGGCGCCGCTCAAGCTCGATCTCGGCGAGGCGGCATCCGGTCCGTTCCGCGCCATCCCGTCCGTTGGACGCGGCAAGGCCTTCGTCGACTTCCAGATGGACGTGACCGCGAAGGACATCGAGCTCGCCCATCGCGAGGGCTATGAATCGGTCGAGCACCTGAAGCGCTACACCACGCTCGGCATGGGCACCGACCAGGGCAAAACCAGCAATTTTGCCGCACTTTCGGCCATGGCGGCGCTGCGCCAGGCGACGATCCAGCAAACCGGGACCACGACCTTTCGTCCGCCCTACGCGCCCGTCGCGATCGGCGCGCTGGCCGGCCGCGCCGTCGGCCACCATTTCAAGCCGATCCGCCGCACGCCGATGCATGACCGGCATCTGGCCGACGGCGCCGAAATGCTCGAGGTCGGGCTTTGGATGCGGCCCTATTTCTACCGCGGCGCCGGGCGCGACGTGAACGAAGCCTATGTCGCCGAGATGCGCATGGTGCGCGAAGCCGCCGGGCTGATGGACATCTCCACCCTCGGCAAGATCGACGTGCAGGGGCCGGACGCCGCGGCCTTCCTCGACCGTGTCTATGCCAACGGCTTCGCCAAGCTGCCGGTCGGCCGCGCGCGCTACGGCGTCATGCTGCGCGACGACGGCATCGTCTTCGACGACGGCACGACCACGCGGCTCTCGGAAACCCGGTTCTTCATGACCACCTCGACCGCCAAGGCGGCCGAGGTGCAGTCGCGGCTGGAATTTCTGCTCGACACCGCATGGCCGGAGCTGCGTGTCGCCGTCACCTCGGTCAGCGACGAATGGGCGGCGATTTCGATCGCCGGCCCGAAGAGCCGCGATATCCTTGCCGCGGCCTTCCCGGGGCTCGACGTCTCGAACGAGGCGCTGCCCCATATGGGCTTCATCGAGGCCGAGTTCGACGGACGCGCGCTGCGCATCATCCGCCTCAGCTATTCCGGCGAGCGCGCGTACGAGATCTATGTCGGCGCCAGCCGCGGCGAGCGGCTCTGGAGCCACCTGCGCGAAGTGGGCGCGCCGTTTGGGCTGAAACCCTACGGGGTCGAGGCGCTCGGCGCGCTGCGCGTCGAGAAGGGCCACGTCGCCGGGCCGGAGATCGATGGTCGCACCACGCTCGACGATCTTGGCCTTGGCCGCATGGCCGGCAAGCGCACCGGCTTCGTCGGCGAAGTCATGCGGCATCGCCAGGCATTTCTTTCGCCCGACCGCCAGCGGCTGGTCGGGCTGGAATGCATCGATGAGGGCAAGCGACTGCGCGGCGGGGCGATATTGTTTCTGCCCAACGATGCCGTCGCCGGCCACGGGCACGGCCGGATCACCTCCGTCACCTTCAGCCCCGAGCTCGGCCGCTATGTCGGACTGGCACTGCTCGCGGGCAATGTCGCGACGGAGGGAAGCGAGGTCGTCGCCGCCTATCCGATGCGGGCCGAGATTGTTCGCGCCCGTATCGTGTCGCCCGTGTTCCTCGATCCCAAGGGAGAGCGACTGCATGGCTGAGGCTCTGTCGTTGAAAGATTTCGACTCGTTGAAGGATTTCGACCTGTTGAAGGACTTCAACCTGTCGGCGGCCGATTGCCCGATCGTCCAGATCGAAGGCTGGGACCGAACGCTGGCACGATTCGAAGCAAGCGTCTCGCAGGCGTTGGGCGCGCGCCTGCCCGCAGCGGTCGGCGAGACCGTTCGCCATGCCGACGTCCTGATCGTCCGCGTTGCTCCGCGCCGTTTCTGGCTGATTTTCGAAACCGGCATAAAGCCGACGCCCTCGACCATCGATCCCGAACTGGGCTGTTCGGTTATGCTCGACGAAGGTCGGGTGCGCCTCAGCATGGATGGAGCGCGTCTCCAGGAAATTCTCTCGAAATGTGTCGCCGTCGACTGGTCGTCGCCCGCCGCGGCTCCCGGCCGCGCCTGGCACGCGTCCTTTCACCACATACCGGTGCTTCTCTTACGCACAGCCGAAACCGCCTGCGACCTTATCGTGCCGCGAAGTTTCGCACGCAGCCTGACCGACTGGATCGCCGACAGCGCGGCAGGGTGAGTTGCCGAGCACCTCTCCGGCCAAGACCTTCGCATTGTGTTTTTGAAAGGTTGCAGCCCCGCTTCCGGTGACGGCGAATGCCGCATCCGCCGGTTTTGTACGGCTTCAGTCGTCGGATTAACGAATCGTAGACCGCGCTGTCCTATTCTGGGACAGCGCGGATCCACTACCCATCGGCCGCGCAGGCGGCTCCGACTTTCAGGCAACCCTACCCCTAGTCGGAGCCGCCACCTTCTATATACCAGCAACGGTTGAATCAACCCTTACCAAGCATCCTTACTGGTGCATTCTGCCGATCGTTAGATTTTGAAATATCGGCGACACTATTCGAGGCACCGGAGACATCGTCATCGATCTCGGTTGCACGCGTTCTGCTATGATTTGCTTCCGCCGCGCCCAGTAGCATCCGCGAACCTTCCTAAAAGGCCTCGCTAAACATATTAGCGATCAACAATATATTAACGGCTATGGCGCAACCTTTCCGCGCCGGGGACGAGAACCGCCCCCTGATCGACGATCCGGCGCTTGTACGCCGAGACGTTCGACCGATGCGGAGCAAAACGCATGAGTGTCGAAACCGCGCTGGCGCAGCTGTTACGCATGCTTCACCGTCGAGCCTTGAATTTGGCAGCCTTGCCGGACGATGAAAGAGACCCGCACTACGACCGTATCCGCCGCTCATGCTGCGGAGCAGCCGAACATATCGGGCAGAGCCCCGACAATGCAGCCATCACGGCCAACAGCATGGTCGAGTTTACACGCGCCATGGTCGGGATCATCGAGGCAAGGCACGAGTAGGACGGCGGGAGAAGAAGAGGCGATCGGCCGCCGAACGACCGTCGGCGGTGCGGCGGCCGGATTTAGCTAGGCTGCCCAACAATTTCGCCTTCCGGGGTGAAAGGGAAGACCCCTGCCCGCCGGCTGGCCTCGCCATGATCTCATCCACGGCATCACTACAGCAATTTCACCCAAGACCTGGAGCCCGCAACGCTGCGACGATCGGGTCGGCAATGTTGCAGCGCCTTGTCGCTGCGCGCCTATCCATCGGAGAAAAAATCATGACGAGCATAATTTCCCCGTTTCTCGCGGCTCTCGGATCTGAAGGTCCTCCGGCAGACCGAGCGAAAGACATGGACCTCTATGGATGGTTGATCGGAAGCTGGGAGATGGACACCGTCCACCACCTCGACGACGGCACAATCCAGGAATGGAATGGAGAATGCCATTTTGGCTGGGTACTCGAAGGTCGAGCGATTCAGGACATCTGGATCAGGCCCAAGCGCCCGGCACCCTCCACCATGTACGGCACGACGTTGCGCATCTTCGATCCCGGGATCGGCGGCTGGCACATCATCTGGAGCGATCCGCTCAACCAGGATTATTCGCGCCAGATCGGGCGGGCCGAAGGCAAGGATATCGTTCAGGTCGGCGAGGACTCGCGCGGCCTGCAAACGCGATGGCGGTTCACCGAGATCACGGCCGACAGCTTCCACTGGGTCGGCGAGGAAAGATCTGCCGAGAGCAACCCTTGGCGGGTGACGTATGAGCATTTTGCTCGGCGGACAAATTCCTGAGTTGGCCGCCCTGAGTCGGTTGGAGCGGCTCAAAATTGTAGGGCGCGACCGAGACCGCGCCCTTGCCAAATCGTCTGGCAGCCGACGCTTGGGGTCAGCTTAGCGCCAAAGCCTACTCGGCCGCCTCGTATCCCGCGATGCCCTTGATCTCCAGAAAATCCTCCAGTCCGTATTCGGCGTATTCGCGGCCGTTGCCGGACTGTTTGTAGCCGCCGAAGGGGAGGCCGGCGTCCCAGGTCGGGTAGTTGATGTAGACGTTGCCGGAGCGCATGCGGGCCGCCGCCTGGCGCGCCTTCTCGATGTCCTTGGCCTGGATGTAGGAGGCAAGGCCGAAGACGGTGTCGTTGGCCTGCTCGATCGCCTGCTCGACCGTGTCGTAAGGCATGATCGACAGCACCGGCCCAAAGATCTCTTCCTTGGCGATGCGCATGTCGTGCGTCACGTTGGCGAAAACGGTCGGGCGGACATAGTAGCCGCGGTTGAGCTCGGCCGGGCGGCCGGGGCCACCGGTGACCAGGGTCGCACCTTCCTCGATGCCGCTCTGGATCAACCCTTGAATCTTGTCGAACTGCTGCTGGCTGACCACTGGACCCAGCTTTGTTCCTGGCGTATCGGCCGGGCCGACGGTGAATTTCTCCGCCGCCGTCTTGGCGTAGCCGGCCGCCTCGTCATGCCGGTCGCGCGGCACGAACATGCGGGTCGGCGCGTTGCAGGACTGGCCGCTGTTGCCGAAGCAGCCGGCGACGCCCTTGGCGACGGCCCGTTCGAGGTCGACATCCGGAAACAGGATGTTGGCCGACTTGCCGCCGAGTTCCTGATGCACACGCTTGACCGTGTCGGCGGCGGCCTTGGCGACCAGAATGCCGGCACGAGTCGAGCCGGTGAAGGACATCATGTCGACATCAGGATGGCTGGCCAGGGCCTGCCCGACGGTCGGGCCGTCGCCATTGATGAGGTTGAAGACGCCCTTCGGCACGCCGGCCTCATCGATGATCTCGGCGAAGATGATGGCATCGAGCGGGGCGATCTCCGAAGGCTTCAGCACCATGGTGCAGCCGGCGGCGAGAGCCGGGCCGACCTTGCAGGTAATCTGGTTGAGCGGCCAGTTCCACGGCGTGATCATGCCGACGACGCCGATCGGCTCCTTGACGATGAGGGAGGAGCCTTTCACATGGCGGAACTGATAGGTCTTCAGCACCTCGGCCATCTTCTCCAGATGCGCCTGGCCGACGCCCACCTGGCTGTCCAGCGCCATCTGGCGCGGCGCGCCCATCTCGCGCGAGACAGCGAGCGCAAGGTCCTTGCTGCGCTTCTTGTAGACGTCGATGACGCGGTTCAGGATGTCGAGCCGCTCCTCGACCGACGTGAAGCCGAAGCTGGCGAAGGCGCGCTTGGCGGCGGCGACCGCCTTGTCGACATCGGCTTTGGTGCCCAGCGAGATCTGCGCGAAGACGTCCTCGTTCGACGGATCGATGACATCGAAATTGTTCGGCACCACAGGATCGACCCAGGCGCCATCGATGTAGAACTGCAGATTGTGTGACATGCTTCGCTCCTAGGGGCCGCCGGGCTTCAATCGTGGCGAGGTGATCGTCGTATATCGTCGGAGATAACGATGCGGCGATCGCCCTGTCAAACGCAAGCGGAGGTGATTGAGCCAGTGCGCTGAATTCCTGATGCATACCGCCCAAAAATGTGCAGCGATTTCAGGAAAGCGACATCGACGAAGCGCGTCGTCTGAATCCGATCAGGCGGCGCGCCTTTACGTGGTCAGCTTCTTGCTCATATGGACGGTCGTCCCGTTCATGAACGGCTCTTCGCGGTCGATCGCGTAGCCATGCTTGCGGTAAAGCAGCACATTGGCCTCGAAGGCGCCGTTGGTCAGCAGGCGAAGTTCCGGACGACCTGCCTCGATCGCTTGCCGCTCGGCGCTGTCGAGAAGCAGCCGTCCGATTCCCCTGCCCTGCGCATCGGGCGCCACGGCAATGTTCTCGATCCAGATGTGATCGTCATGCGCCATGGTTTCGATCAGCCCGACGATGCGGCTGTTCTCGACGGCGAGGTCGAATTGATGCTCTTGCAGCGCCTTGTCGTAGTCGGCGCGCATCGGCAAAGGCTCGCGGCCGATCACCGGCACCCATTTGGCATAGGCCGCCCGCACGATGGCCTTGATGGCGGCGGCACGGCCGGCCGAAACAGGATCTGAACAGTCATTCAAGCGCTCCAAAATGCAAAAACCCGCCGATCGTTTCGATGGGCGGGCTGGTGATGGACGAACCGGTTTTGCTTACTAGCCGGCCTTTGTCTTAACGCAATCAGCTTGCCGCTCCCGTGAACGGCAGCGTCGCTGCGAGTTTGCAAAGAAGGCGGTCATGGCGCGAAGCTGGATCGGGAGCCGCGACGTTGTCAAGTCGGGCGTCGGCCGTCGCCCAAAAGCCCGCAATCCTGGCGCCAATCGTTCGTGAAAATCGATCATTATAACTCGAATAATTCGTTGGAAAGATTGGTTTAGGAATGGCATTTCCCTGGCGAACACGCCAGGAGAATTCAATTGTCTTTCCTGCCCGCCGCCACGAACGATCTTCCAAATGGGCTCAATTCGGCCAACCCTGGAAGCTCTGCCCCGATCTATGCCAGCATCGTGCCGGGAATCGTGCTGACGGCGATGATCACCAGCGTCGCCTATTCGGCGCGCAATCTCTCCGGCCTCACGCTGTTCAGCCCGATGATCCTCGCCGTCGTCGCCGGCATGGTCTATTCAAACGCTCTCGGCGCACCCGTTCATGCCAAGGCTGGGATCGCATTCGCGCAGCGCCGGCTGCTGCGCTTCGCCATCGTGCTGCTCGGCTTCCAGCTCACGCTCGGCCAGGTGGCGGGCATCGGCCTCGGCGGCGTCGGCATCGTCGCCGCCACGCTCGGCGCGACCTTACTGTTCACCGTCACGCTCGGCCGGCTGATCGGCGTCGACGCCAAGCTGGCGCAACTGATCGCGGCCGGCACCTCGATCTGCGGCGCCTCGGCGATCGTCGCTACCAACATCGTCACCGACGCGCGGGATGAGGATGTGACCTATGCGGTTGCCGCAATCACGCTGTTCGGCACCGTCGCCATGCTCGGCTTCCCGCTGCTGGCGCCCCTGTTCGGCCTCGACCAGCACGGTTTCGGCCTGTGGGCCGGAGCGTCGATCCATGAGGTGGCGCAGGTAATCGGTGCCGGCTTCCAGAACGGCACGCTTGCCGGCGAAACGGCGACCGTCGCCAAGCTGACGCGCGTCGCCATGCTGGCGCCGACGGTGATCGCGCTCGGCCTGATGGCGCGCCGCAGTGAAGCTTCCGCCGCGAAGCCGCCGATGCCGTGGTTCGTGGCGGCTTTCGTCGCGGTCGTGGCGCTGAACAGCCTGGCCGCGATCCCGGCACAGATTCATTCGGGGATCGCGTTGGCCGCACAGGCCATGCTGACCATGGGGCTCGCCGCCATGGGCCTTCAGGCCGACATCTCGCAGCTGCGCTCGCGCGGCCTGCGCCCGCTGATGCTGGCCTTCTCGGCTTTCATCTTCATCGCAGCGTTCAGCTTGACGCTGGTGAAACTCGTCTAATCCTCAAAGGAACTCGCTGCGACATAGATCGCGGCGAGCTTTTCGATGCCGGCCTGGTCGTCCTTGTCGAAGCGGCCGGGCAGCGGGCTGTCGAGGTCGAGCACCCCGAACACGCCCTCGGCGTCGCGCAGCAGCACGACCAGTTCCGAGCGCGAGTCGGCATCGCAGGCGATGTGGCCGGGAAAATCGTGCACGTCCTTGATCAGCATCGACATGCCGAGATCGATGGCGGTGCCGCAGACGCCCTTGCCGACAGCGATGCGCACGCAGGCCGGCTTGCCCTGGAAGGGGCCGAGCACCAGCTCTTCGTCGGACTGTAGGAAATAGAAGCCCGCCCAGTTGAGGTCGGGCACCATCTGGTAGATCAGCGCCGAGGTGTTGGCCGCGTTGGCGATCGAGTCGGCCTCGCCTTTCAGCAGCGCTTTCAATTGCGTGGCCAGCTCGTCGTAGAAGGCCGGCTTGTTGCTGGTGTCGATCTTGGTTGCCGCAAACATCCTGGTCGTTTCTCCGTTGCAAGGGCGCAGATGCGCCCGCTACAGTCCGCCCTCTCTGCCACCGAAGCCGCCGCCGGGGAACAGCCTATCGTGACTTCCAACCATGCCAAGACCGCCCTGGCCAAAACGATCCGGATCGCCGCCGCCGTGATCCGGGATGACAACGGCAAGCTGCTTCTGGTGCGCAAGCGCGGCACCAACGCCTTCATGCAGGCTGGCGGCAAGATCGAGCCGGGCGAGGCGCCTGTCGCCGCTCTTGCGCGCGAATTGCGGGAGGAATTGGGCATCGTCGTCGACCCGGCCGCGGCTTCGCATCTGGGTTCCTTCTCGGCGCCCGCAGCCAATGAGCCGGATGCCCGGGTCGAGGCCGAGCTCTTCGAACTGGCGATCGCCGGCGAGCCGGTCCCGGCGGCCGAGATCGAGGAGATGATCTGGCTGAGCCCGGAGCTGGCGAGCGGCACGGAGCTGGCGCCGCTCACCGCCGACATAGTGCTGCCGCGCTACGGCCGCCAGCCATGAGCCAGGCAAAGCTATCTCCAGGCGGCGAAGCTCCCCTCACCTTCGCGGTGCTGGTGTTTCCCGGCTTTCCGATGATGGCGTTTTCCTCGATCGTCGAGCCGCTGCGCGCCGCCAACATTCTTGCCAAGCGTGACTGCTACCGCTGGGTGATCGTGGGCGCCGACGAGGGCACCGTCGAGGCCTCCAACGGCGTCGTCATTCAGCCCGGTTTCTCGGCTGCCGATGCGCCGAAGGTCGACCGCATCGTCGTGTGCTCCGGCGGCGATGCCGACCATGTCGTGGCCGACGAGGCGATGGGCTGGATCCGGAAGAGCCTGCGCGGCGGCGCGCATATCGGCGCGGTGGCGGATGCGGCGTTCTTCCTCGCCCGTGCGGGACTGCTCGACGGGCACGCCTGCACGTTGCACTGGACCAGCCAGGCTGCCTTCACCGAGGCTTTCCCGGATATCGATCTCAGGCGCGACCTCTTCGTCATCGACCGCAAGCGCTTCACCTCGGCCGGCGGCGTCGGCAGCCTCGACATGATGCTGGAGATCATCACGCGCGACTACGGCGCCGAGCTTGCGGCGGGCGTGGCGGAATGGTTCGTGCACTCGCCTTTGCGATCGAGCATCGACCGCAAGCTGATGCCGCTCAGACTGCGCACCGGGGTGCAGAACGAGCTGGTGCTGTCGGCCATCGCCATCATGGAGGACGCGGTCGAGGAACGGCTTGGCATGGCGGAATTGGCGGAGCGTCTGGGCGTATCTCCCGATAAGCTCGAGCGCAATTTCCGCGCCGAGCTGGGCCTTTCTCCCAACGGGTACTACCGGCGGCTGAGGTTGAAGCGGGCGGCCGACCTGTTGGCGCATTCGACGCTGATGGTGCGCGATGTGGCATTAGCCTGCGGCTTTGCCTCGATGTCGAGCTTTGCGCGGGCGTTTAGGGAAGAGCACGGGCACGCGCCCAAGGCGACGCGGCGGCATTAGCCCTTCACGGTGCTGAAACACCGAGACGCTGGCGGTACAGCGCCCCCCTCTGTCCTGCCGGACATCTCCCCCACAAGGGGGGAGATCAGCCGTCGCGGTCGCTTTCGCCAATCGCCAACGTCGAGAGCCGGCGCTGAAGCTTTCAATCTCCCCCCTTGAGGGGGGAGATGGCCGGCAGGCCAGAGGGGGGTGCGAAGGATCGCGGCGCTTCTCGTTTCCCGTCGACGCGGCTGCGGCATCCAGCACAACAATCGCGGAATGCCGCACAATCTTCAACCTCGGCCCGGCTATGTTCGCGAAGAACAGGAGGCCTCCATGAGCATCGTCGTCTTCGACCCGGACAGCACCGAGGATGTGGACTTCAAGGACCGCATGCGCCATCCGGCGGCGGCCGATCCCGCCGGCGGCATGTGGCTGTCCGACACCGAGCCGTCCTTCATCGACGCCGACGCGCTGCGCAAGGGGCGGCTGGCCAAGCTGCGCGCCTGGCTGCGCGAGGCGGGTTATGGCGGCGCCGTTTTGTTCGATCCCTACAACCAGCGCTACGCCACCGGCTCGCGCAACATGTTCGGCTATTTCCTGCGCAACTCGACCCGCTACTTCTTCATCCCGACCGAAGGGCCGATCGTGCTGTTCGAATATCCGCAGAGCTACCATGTCTCGATGGTGCTCGACACGATCGACGAGGCGCGGCCGTCGAAGCTTGTCTGGTCCTCGGTCTCCGGCCGCGACGACGAGACCGCCGGGCCTTTCGCGGACGAGATCACCGAGCTTCTGAAAAAACATGGCGGCGGCTCGATGAAGCTCGGCCTCGACCGCTGCAGCCATCTGCAGGCGCTGGCGCTGGAAAAGCGCGGCTGCGAGGTGAAGGATTGCCAGGGCGAGATCCTGGCCGTGCGCGCGGTAAAGACGCCGGAGGAGGTGAAATGCCTGCAGGTGTCCATGGCCGGCGCCGAAGCCGCGGTGGCGGCCGTGCGCGAGGCGATCAAGCCCGGCGTCTCCGAAAACGAGCTGTTCGCCATCATGTATCACGAGGTGATCCGCCAGGGCGGCGAGTTCATCGAGACCCGGCTGCTCACCTCGGGACAGCGCACCAATCCGTGGTTCAACGAGGCGAGCGGCCGCAAGATCCGGCCGGGCGAGCTGGTCGCGCTCGATACCGACACGATCGGCTGCTACGGCTATTATTCCGACTTCTCGCGCACCTTCCGCTGCGGGCCGGGCAAGCCGACGCCCTACCAGAAGTCGCTCTACCGCATGGCGCACGACCAGGTGCAGCACAACATTTCGATCGTGAAGCCCGGCATGGCTTTCCGTGAGATCGCCGAGAAGGCCTGGAAGATCCCGGACCGCTTCGTCGACCAGCGCTACACCTCGGTCATGCACGGCGTCGGCATGCATGGCGAGACGCCCTTCATCGCGCATGCGATGGATTACGAGACCTATGGCCGTGACGGCATCATCCAGCCCGGCATGGTGGTCAGCGTCGAAAGCTATATCGGCGAGAAAGGCGGCCGCGAGGGCGTGAAGCTCGAGGACGAGATTCTGATCACCGAGACCGGCACCGAGCTGCTCTCGCGTTTCCCTTATGAAGACGAGTTTCTTGACAAGTAGCGCCAACGCATCGACAGCACATCCGCATGAAGAATCCCATTTCCATCCGGCGCGGCACGGTGGCCGCGGTATTCGTCGATCTCCAGGAGGAGCATCGCAAGGACAAACGCTATCTGGTCGAGGGCTTTGCCGAGATCCTCGCCAACGTCCAGCGGCTGCAGGAGGCGGCGCGCCGCAATTTCGTGCCGCTCTACCACTGGGCCTATGTCGTCGATCTGGCCGAGGCGCGGCCGTTCCATCCCGTGGATGACAGCGGCAAGTCGGTCTTCTCCGACAAGGACGACCCGCTGACGGCGATCTGCCATGAAGTGGCGCCGCAAGACGGCGAAGCGATGCTCATCAAGGCGCAGGCGAGCGTCTTCGGCAAGGGCGATTTCGCCATCAAGCTCCAGGCCGCCGGCATCGAATGGCTGGTCATTGTCGGCGTGTGGACCGAGGCCTGCATCGACGCCACGGTCAAGGACGCCATAGCGCTCGGCTTCCGCGTGCTCCTGGTCAAGGATGCCTGCGGCAGCGCCACCGCTGCCATGCACCAGACCGGCATTCTCAACCTCGCCAACCGGCTCTATGGCGGCGCCGTCACCAACACGCTCGACGCCTGCCGGCTAATGGCCGGCGACACGGTGAGCATTTGGCAGGTCGAGGGCTCGGTGCCGCTGCGCTTCACCTTCGAGAACGCGGCGCAGCTCTACGCCGAGCTCTGACGGCGATGGCCGGCGAGCCAGCGGCAAGGCGCGGCAAATATGGCGACCGGCTCGACCCGGGGCTCTGGGACTATATCGACAGCGTCAACAGCTGGTACCCGCCGGAGATCATGGCCGCACCCATCGCCGAGCAGCGCGCGGTCTACGACAAGATGTGCGTGGCGTTCCACCAGGGCCATCGGGAAGGCGTGACCGCCAGCGACGGGCTCGTTGCCACGGCTTCGCATGCCGTCCCGGTCCGGCGCTACCGCATGGCGAACAAGGCGGCAGCGGCGATCGTCGTTTATTATCACGGGGGTGGCTTCGTGCTCGGCGGTCTCGACAGCCATGACGACATCTGCGCCGAGATCTGCGCCGGCACCGGCTTCGAGGTCGTCTCGGCCGACTATCGCCTTGCGCCGGAGCATCTCCATCCGGCGTCCTTCGACGATGCATTTGCCGTGTTCGAATGGGTCGTTGCGACGAGCACGCTGCCGATCGTGCTCTGCGGCGAAAGCGCCGGCGGCAATCTCGCAGCGGCGGTGGTGCAGGCAACGCGCCACCATGCCCGGCGCGCCGTCGGGCAGATGCTGATCTATCCTGGCCTCGGCGGTGACGAGACCGGCCGCTCTTATGTCGAGCACGCCAAGGCGCCGCTGCTCACGCTCGCCGACATCGACTTCTATCGTCGTGTCCGCTCGGCGCCAGGGCAGTCACCTGACGACCCGACCTTCTCGCCGCTCAAGGACCGCGATTTCTCCGGCCTGCCGCCGACAGTGATCATCACCGCCGAATGCGATCCGCTTTCGTCCGATGGGGAGACCTACCGCGATAAGATCCTCGCCGCCGACGGGCAGGCCGTGTGGCGCGAGGAGCCGCGCCTGGTGCACTCCTTCCTGCGAGCGAGGCCGACGGTGCCGCGCGCGGCGGCGGCGTTCGCGAGGATCATTGACGACATCGCCAGGCTGGGTGCCGGCGATGGAGCGCTAATCTCCCCCACAAGGTGAGAGATCGGCTGTATCGACGTCCTGCGGAACAGCGCACAAGAACTGCGGAAAACCAGACATTTCGCCGCGGAAAGCAGACCTATCATCTGCTCGCAGGCAACGGCGCCCTGGCGGCCGCATCCGCCCCCGCGCCCGACGGCAACTGGGGCGCGCACCGACCTTTCGTGCAAAGTCGTTGCCCCAAACCGCCGCGCGGGACGACATGCGTCAACAACAGAGGGAACGACGATGAAATTCATGCTGACCGACAGAAAACTGCACCCGCAAGCCAGGCCGACCGCCGACGATTTCAGGAAAGGCGCGATCAGCCGGCGCGAATATCTGGCGCTGATGGCCGGCCTCGGCGTCAGCGCCGCCGGCGCGCTGGCGCTGGGAGGGCTTACCCCCTCGCCTGCCCACGCCGACGAGCCGAAGAAGGGCGGCGTGCTGCGCGTTGCCATGAACGTCAAAGGCTTCAAGGACCCGCGCACCTTCGACGGCGTCGAGATGTCGAACGTCGCGCGCCACTGCAACGAATATCTGGTACGCTGGAAAACCGACTTCACCTTCGAACCGTGGCTGCTCGAAAGCTGGGAAACCAGCGACGATGCCAAGACGATCACGCTCCACGTGCGCAAAGGCATCACCTGGTCGAACGGCGACACTTTCAATGCCGACGACGTGATCCACAATCTCAACCGCTGGTGCGATGCTTCGGTCGCCGGCAATTCGGTCGCAGCGCGGATGGGCGCGCTGGTCAATGCCGACACCAAGAAGCCGGTCGACGGCGGCATCCAGAAGGTCGACGACTACACCGTCAAGCTCAACCTGCCCAAGCCTGACATTTCGCTGATCGCCGGCATGGCCGACTATCCGGCACTGATCATGCACCGCTCGTACGAGGGCGATGGCGACCCGAAGAAGGCTTTGGCCATCACCACCGGCCCCTGCGAGCTGGTGAGTTGGGACGCCGAGACGGGCGCGGAGGTGAAGCGCAAGGACAAGCCGTGGTGGAAGGGCGAGTTCTATCTCGATGGCATCAAATGGGTCGATTACGGCTCCGATCCCAACGCCATGCTGTCGGCCTTCGAGTCCGGCGAGATCGACACCGATCACGAGACCGCTTCGGACGCGGTGTCGCAGACCGACAAGATGGGCCTGCAGAACTCCGAGATCGCTACCGGTTCGACCATCGTCGCGCGCTTCAATGTCGGCAACGCGCCCTATGACGACGTCAAGGTGCGCCGCGCCGCGCAACTCGCCGTCGATAATGCGGCCGTGCTGAAGCTCGGCCTCGACGGCCGAGGCAAGCCCGCGGACAACCATCATGTCGGCCCGATGCATCCGGAATTCGCCGATATCGGCCCGGCCAGGCGCGATGTCGAGGCGGCGAAGAAGCTGCTCTCCGAAGCCGGCAAGGCCGACCACGAATACGAGCTGATCTCGGTCGATATCGAATGGCAAAAGAGCACAGCGGATGCGATCGCAGCCCAGATCCGCGAGGCGGGTTTCAAGATCAAGCGCACCGTGCTGCCAGCCGCGACCTTCTGGAACGACTGGAGCAAGTTTCCCTATTCCTGCACCGAATGGCTCGGCCGTCCCCTCGGTGTCCAGGTGCTGGCGCTCGCCTATAAATCCGGCGCGGCCTGGAACGAAAGCGCCTATTCGAACAAGGAGTTCGACGAGCTTCTCGACAAGGCGCTGGCAACGCCCGACGCTACCCAGCGCAAAGAGATCATGGCCAAGATCGAGCAGAATTTGCGCGACTCCGGCGTCATCATCCAGCCCTACTGGCGCTCCGTCTACCGCACCTACCGCAAGGGCGTGCATGGCTGCGAACAGCACCAGGCGCTCGAGCAGCATTTCGAGAAGGTCTGGCTGGAGGGCTGATCATCGCGTGGTCTGTCTGGGTGCTGCCGATCAGTAGGACCCGGACAGACGCGCGGCCAGTAACAGGCAGAACGGCGAGACCAAGGAACTATCGGTCTGCAGGCAAACCTTGCGGTGGATGTGCCGATTACCTCGTCCTGCCTCTGCCGGACGAGCGTGCAGACAGCCATTTGCTGTTGTCATTGAGCAGACGACCCCCGCACACATCTGCGGACGGCGGCCCGAGCCATTCCCTACGAGAAGATCTTCGCCAGTTCGTCGATGCTGGTGCCTTCCTTGACCTGGCGCAGCTCGACATAGCTGACCGCGGTGGCAACGGAGAGCACCATCGACACCACAGCCTGCACCAGCGCGGCTCCCAGTTCGGCGAGGATCCCGCCGAAGAGGAGCAGCACCACCAGGATCCCCCACTGGATGACCATCGCGATGATGAGCAGGATCAGGAAGAGCCCGAACAGCGACCAACGATTGCCCTTGGTCAGCGTACGGCTGCGCGACATCGAGCCGAACACGCCCAGCCGTTCCTGGATGAGGACCGGAACCGACATTGACCATCCGAGCCACAGGATGATGCCGGGAACGATCAGCGCGATCATCGCAAGCGCGGAGCCGATGCCGACGAGCAGGCCGATCGCGAGCGTCGGCAGCAGGAAGCGGATGGCAATCTGGATACAATCACCGAAAGATGGCCGCCTTCCGTTCAGATCCTCGATCGTTGCCCGCACCAGCGACGACTGGAGCAGCAGCGTGAAGACGAAGGAAATCAGGCCCGCGAGGATGCCGAGATAGGAGTTGCGGAGCACCAGGTTGGGATCCGCCATGGCGCTCGGATCGCCATTCATTACCGCTTCCATCTGCGGTTGGGTCCACAATCTGATCAGCAGCGTCGGCACGCCGGCAAACAAAAGCCCAAGCCCGACGTAGAGTCCTATGTTGCGGGTAATAACGGCAAAGGTGCTGTTGAATACCTTGCCGATCTCGAACCTGCCTGGTCGTCCCAATGTCGCAGTGGTCATGATAATTTCCCCCGAGCCGCCGCACCCAATTCGGCAATTTCAAAGTAAATTTGCCAAGATTGATGGGCCGCGTCCAGTGCACTTGCAATTGTTTGGGCATATTGCCAGTGTCGAAGCCGAACCGCAGGTTGCAGGGGGAACGCGCGGGTGACAGAAGCGGACACGGCCGACGCCGAATGGCTGGCCAGGATGCACAAGCAGCTGCTGGCGGATGATTCCATCCAGTTCGATCTCCCGACGCTGGCGCGGCCGGAGCCGCCGGAATGGCTGAGGCCCCTGATCGAGGCCCTGGCGAAGCTCGGCCCCTATATGATCTACTTGTTCTGGGGCGCCGTGATCACCGGCGTCGCCATCATCGCATTCCTGCTCGTCCTCGAGGCGAAGGGTGTCGCCTGGCGGCTGCCATGGCGGCGCGCGCGCAAGGAGGATGAGACGAAAGAGGAATGGCGCCCGGATGCCGGCGTCGCGCAAATCCTGCTCTCCGAGGCCGATGCGCTCGCCGCGCGCGGCGACTATGACGAGGCGGTGCACCTGCTTTTACGCCGCAGCGTCGCCGACATCGCCACCCGCCTGCCCGATTTCCTGCGCCCATCGCTGACCGCGCGCGACATCGCCGCCGCAAGCTCCATCCCTTCCCGCCCCCGCGCGGCCTTCAGCGAGATCGCGCGGATCGTCGAGGCGGCGCTGTTTGCCCGCCGTCCGGTCGGCGCCGAGGGCTGGCAGCAGGCACGCGGCGCCTATGAGCGCTTCGCTTTCCGGGATGCCTGGGCATGAGCGCCGAGACGATCGAGGCAGCCGAGGCGCCGTTCAGCCGCGGGACGCTGTTCTGGGGCATCTTCGCCAGCCTGCTGGCCGCCGCCGGGTTCTTTCTCCTGTCCACCTACGCTCCCGACTTCCGCCAGCCCGAGGGCGGCGGCACGCCTTTCTCCAAGGGCGGCACCGGCTATGCCGGGCTAGTCGAATGGCTGAAGCTCGCCAACGGGCAGGCGCCGCCCATGGCGCGCGGCGAGAAAGACCTGGAATCCCCGTTGGCATCGACCTTCCTGCTGATCGTCACCATCGCGCCCGGCAGCGACCCGGCAGCGCTGCAGCGCATCGTCAAACTCCGCTCGGGCAAGGACACGCTGTTCGTGCTGCCCAAATGGGTCACCATTCCGCAAGCCGGCCATGAGGGTTGGGAGTCGAAGGTCGAGCGGCTGCCCAGCACGGTGGTCAACGACTGGCTCGGCCGCCTCGCCAAGGCGAAGCTCGGCGAAGGCAAGCCAACGGTCGACAAGATCGATGTCGAAGGCCGCAAGATCGCCGTGCCGGAAGAGCTCCAGTGGGTGGCAGACGAGCATCCGCTGATCTCGGCGGGTGACGGCAAGGCCGTTCTCACCGAACTCGACAACGAGCCGTTCTACATCCTGACCGATCCCGATCTCATCAACAACGCGGCGCTGAGGGACGAGCAGAAGGCGGCCGCGGCGCTCGACATGATCGCCATGCTGGAGCCCGCCAAGGGCGCGGTGATGTTCGACCTGACGCTGCACGGCATCGGCCAGAATTACGATCTCGGCAAGCTCCTGGTCGAGCCGCCTTTCCTGGCGCTGACGCTGTCGGTGCTGGTGGCGGCGGCACTTGCCTTCCTGCACGGGCTTGGCCGCTTCGGCCCGCCGCGCGCCGAGGGGCGTGCCATTGCCTTCGGCAAGCGTGCGCTGGTCGACACCACGGCGATGCTCCTGAAGCGCGCCGGGCGATTGCAAGAACTTGGCGACCGCTACGCGGTGCTGATGCGCCACCGCGCCGCCGCGCTGCTTGGCGCGCCGCACGGCCTGCAGGGCGAGGCGCTCGACCGCTGGCTGGATTCCCGCGACAAAGGCGAACCACTGGGCTTTAGCGCGCGATTCAAGGCTGTTAACGATTCCAACACATTGGCCGGAATGCATGAAGCAGCGGAAGAGCTGCATGACTGGACGGCAAGGAGGCTTGGTGAACGTCGATGATGTGAAAGCCCTGGCGAGCGCGATCAGGGAAGAGGTGGCGAAAGCGATCACCGGGCAGCGCGACACGGTCGATCTGATGCTGACGGCGCTATTCGCCGGTGGCCACATATTGCTCGAAGGCCCGCCGGGCACGGCAAAGACCATGACCGCGCGCTGCTTCGCCCAGGCGCTCGGCGTCTCCTATGGGCGCATCCAGTTCACGCCCGACCTGATGCCCGGCGATATCGTCGGCGCCAACATCTACAATTTCCAGACCGGCCAGTTCACGCTGACGCGCGGCCCGATCTTCTGCGACCTGCTGCTCGCCGACGAGATCAACCGCACGCCGCCGAAGACGCAGGCCGCGCTTCTCGAAGCCATGCAGGAGCATGCCGTCACCTTCGACGGCACGACGCATTCACTTGGCCGCACCTTCATGGTGGTGGCGACGCAGAACCCGATCGAGCATCAGGGCGTCTATCCGCTCCCTGAAGCGCAGCTCGACCGCTTCCTGTTCAAGCACCGGGTAAGCTATCCGGACGCGCAGGAAGAGCGCGCCATCATCATCCACCATGGGGGCGGCGCGGATTCGCATGACATCAAACAGTACGGCATCACGGCCCAGACCGATCGCGCCACGCTCGAAGCGGCCTTGGCTACGGTCGGCGGCGTCATGTTGGTCGAGGACGTCGTCGGCTATATCGCGGCCCTTGTGCGCGGCACGCGCGAGAGCCCGGATCTGGAGGTGGGTGCCAGCCCCCGCGCGGGCGCCATGCTGGCGCGGGCCGCGCGCGCCAGGGCGGCGCTCGACGGCCGCAGCTATGTCATCCCCGACGACGTCAAGGCTTTAGCCGTGCCGGCGCTGCGCCACCGCGTCATCCTCTCGCCGGCGGCGCAGATCGATGGGCGCCTGGTCGAGCAGATCGTCTCCGACCTCGTCGACCAGACGGAAGCGCCGCGTTGATCTATCCGAGCGGCAGAGCGGTGTGGGCAGCGGCGGCGGGAGCCATCCCCGTCTTCCTGATCGCGCTCGCACTGCCGCATGTCTGGTATCTCGGGCTTTTGTGGATCTGCGCACTGCTTGCCTTCCTGGCGGTCGACGCGGCGGCCGGGCGCGGGCGCTCTTCCCTCGGCGCCACGCTGACCGCGCCGCCGCAGGTCGGCGTCGGCGGGCGTTTCACGCTCCACATCGCGGCCGGCCTCGGCGCCCGGACGCGCCGACTGCAGGCGCGCGTAGGGCATGACCAGCGGCTGGCGCCGGTCGACGGCACCGGCGGCGCGCTGCCGGCGAATGGCGGCACGCTCGACCTCGAATTCGATGCGGTCAGACGCGGCATCGCCAGCTTCGACAGGCTGTGGCTGCGCTGGCAGGGACCGTTCGGGCTGGTCTGGAACCAGGCCGTGCTGCCGATGGACCGCAAGATAGCGGTGCTGCCGGACGTCAGCCGCGCGCGCGAAGAGGCGATCACGCTCTTGCAGCGCTCCGCCCTTGCCGACGGCCATGCGGAGAAGCGCGCCGGCCAGGGCCGCGAGTTCGAGGCGCTGAAGGATTACCAGCCCGGCATGGGCCGGCGCATGATCGACTGGAAGCGGAGCGCCCGCCACGGCAAGCTTCTGGCGCGCGAATTCCGCATCGAGGAGAACAACAACATCGTTCTAGCCATCGACAGCGGCCGCCTGATGTGCGAGCCGGTCGACGGCCTGCCGAAGGTCGACCGCGCCGTCACGGCGGCGCTTCTGTCGGCCTTCATCGCACTGAAGGGCGGCGACCTCGTCAGCCTGTTTTCCTTCGACGCCAGGCCACGCGTCTCCAGCGGCGCCGTGCGCGGCTCGCCGAGCTTCACCATGATCCAGAAGCGCGCCGCCGAGATCGACTATTCGACCGAGGAGACCAATTTCACCCTGGCGCTGACGACGCTTGCGGCGAAGCTCGACCGGCGCTCGCTGGTCATCGTCCTCACCGATTTCGTCGATCCGATCAGCGCCGAACTGATGCTGCGCACCGTGGGGCGGCTGACCGAGCGGCATCTGGTGCTGTTCATGCTGATGAAGGACGTCGAGTTGGAGTCGCTGGCCGACATGGCGCCGGCGGCGCCGGAGGATGTCGCCCGCGCGGTCACCGCCGGCGACCTGCTCAGGCAGCGGCAGGTGGTGATTGGGCGGCTGCGACTGCTCGGTGCCCATGTCATCGAAGCCGACCACCAGCGGCTCGGTCCGGCGCTGGTCGAGCGCTATATCCAGCTCAAGGAGGAAAACCTCTTATGACGCTGCCCGCCGGCGCCGATGCCGTCCGCCAATCCCTGGCGAGCTTTCGCCAGGAGCGCGAGGCCGACTGGAAGGCGTTCGAGGCGCTGCTTGCGCGCGTCGAAAAGCGCGCGCCGCGAGCGCTGTCGGAAGACGAGCTCTTGTCGCTTCCTCTGCTCTACCGCTCGGCACTGTCCTCGCTTTCGGTGGCGCGCGCGACCTCGCTCGACAGCGCGCTGATCGCCTATCTCGAAGCGCTCTGCCTACGCGGCTATTTCTACCTCTATGGCGCGCGGCGATCGTTGCGAACGCGCATCGGCGACTTCTTCCTGCACGACTGGCCGGCGGCGATCCGCGACCTGTGGCGCGAAGTGTGGACGTCGGTCGCGCTCACGGTGATCGGCGCCATCGCCGGCTACTGGCTGGTCGCCTCCGACAAGCGCTGGTACGACGCCATCATCGCGCCGAGTCTCGCCGGCGGGCGCAATCCGGATTCGTCCGCCGAGATGCTGCGCAGCGTGCTTTATGGTGACAGCGGCGGCCATTTCCTCTCTGGGTTCGCCGCCTATCTCTTCACCCACAACACGCAGGTGTCGATCCTGGCCTTCGCGCTCGGCTTCGCCTTCGCGGTGCCGAGCGTGCTGATCATCCTGATGAACGGCTGCATGCTGGGCGCCATCTTCCAAATCTATGCCGCCAAGGGGCTCGGCTTCCAACTCGGCGGCTGGCTGTCGATCCACGGCACGACCGAGCTGTTCGCGATCGCGATCGCGGGCGCGGCCGGCATGCGCATCGGCACCAGCATCGCCTTTCCAGGCGAGCTGACCCGCATGGCCGCGGCCGCTCGGGCCGGACAGATTGCGGCAACCGCCATGGTCGGCGTCGCCGTGATGCTGTTGTTTGCCTGCTTGCTCGAAGGAATCGGCCGGCAGACGATCACCAGCGACGTCGCTCGCTACTCCATCGGCGGCGGCATGCTGGCGCTGTGGATCTGCTATTTCTATCTGTTGCGGATGGTGCGGCATGGCGACAGTTAGGGACTCCGCCGCGCTCGTGCGCCCGCTGGTCACGCCGGAGGGCGTGGACCTGCGCGTGAAGCTGGCGGATGCCGGCACGCGAGCTTCGGGTTTCCTGCTCGATGTGGTGATCATCATTGTCGCCGCGATCGTGGTCAGCATCGTCGCGCTGTTCGGCCTGGGCGGCCTCGGCGTGAAAGACGCCGAACCGCTGTTCATCATCTGGATCGTCTTCATCTTCCTGCTGCGCAACGTCTATTTCATCGCTTTCGAGGCGGGACGGCGGGCGGCGACGCCCGGCAAGCGGATGGTCGGCATCCGCGTTGCTTCGCGAAGCGGCGCCGGTCTTACCCTCGACCAGGTCATCGCGCGCAACTTGATGCGCGAGATCGAAGTGTTCCTGCCGCTCTCGATCCTCGCCGCGCGCGGTAGCGCCGGTGTGGCCGACACGCTGTCGACCATTTTCGGCCTGGTCTGGGCGCTGCTGTTCTCGCTGTTTCCGCTGTTCAACCGCGACCGGCTGAGGATCGGCGACCTGCTCGCCGGCACCTGGGTGGTCGAGGCGCCGAAGGTGGCGCTGCTCGAGGATCTGTCACAGCGCAAGGATCCCATCGCGGCCCGCTTCCAATTCAGCGCCGCACAGCTCGACGCCTATGGCATCTCCGAGTTGCACAAGCTGGAGGAAGTGTTGCGCCGTGACGACTATTTCGCGATGAGGGCGGTAGCGGAAACGATCGGGCGCAAGATCGGCGCCAAGGTGGAGCCCGCCGATTCCAAGGCCTTCCTTACCGCCTATTACGGCGAGCTCAAAGCGCATCTGGAGCGCAAGCTGCTGCTCGGGAATCGGAAGGCGGATAAGTACGCGCGGTAATCTTAGCGATATCTTGGAAACGTCAGCGCCGCCCCTCATCCGCCTGCCGGCACCTTCTCCCCGTGAACGGGGAGAAGAGTGCTGGCCGCACCGCCGGCGCCAGTTCTGCAACGCCGGTGTTTGGCGAAATCATGCGTGACGGCGTCTTTCTCCCCGTCACTATACGGGGAGAAATGCCCGGCAGGGCAATGAGGGGCAGCGCCAGCTTAACGAAGTAGTGCAGATACTACGCTACGCGCCCTCGCTTACCCCACCCACTTCTCATAATCCGACACCAGCAAATGCACCGGTGCGACATCCTCTTCAATGTTTGAGAAGCGGCCGATCGGGTCGCGGAAGACGTTGTCGGTGAGGTCGTCATTGACGGTCGAGACCTCGCCGATCAGCACGTCCTTACCCTCGGCCCAGAAGGCGTGCCAGACGCCGGGCAGCAGCGTGACGCTCTGGCCAGGATCGAGCTTCAAGAGGCCGCCCGCTGGCAACCGGTGGATGGTTCCGTCGACCGGCACCGACACTTCGGCCTTCGGATCGATGCCGCCGTCGCGATCGTGCATGAACAGCTCCAGCACCAGCTTGCCGCCGCCGCGGTTGATGATGTCTTCGGCCTTGATGTTGTGGCGGTGCATCGGCGAGAGCTGATCCTTGCGCGAGATCATGATTTTTTCGGCATAGAGCATGCCCATGCCGAGCTTCATGTCCGCGTAGCGGCCGTTGCGGACGGTGAACAGGAAGAGGCCCAGCTCGTCGAACTTCTCCTGGCCGTAATCGGTGATGTCCCAGCCGAGGCGCGAGGAAAAAATGGCCGAGGAGTCCGCCTTGTGCGCCTTCATCTCTTCCGGCGACCAATAGGCGAAGGGCGGCATGATGTAGCCGAAGGAGCGGATGAAGGCGTCGGCGTCGCGGATGATGTCGTTGATGGTCGAGCGTTTCATGGGTCTTCTCCTTCCGGCCGCTGCCTGCTGAAATCTGCCCATCCGAATAGCCCAATGCCCGTCCGCTGTCGACGCAAACTGACGGCTCTGGCCCGGTGACAATCGGCCGGATCGGGCCCATAACCCAACCCGTCTTTTGATTGCGCATGTCTCCCGAAACCGTTCCCACTTTCGGGAGACATGCTTTTGAACGGTGATTTTCATGCCAAGCATAAACGACCTCGACACCCCGGCGATCCTGATCGACGCGGCCCGCGCCGAAGCCAACATTACGCGAGCGCAGGCGCATGCCGACCACCACGGGCTGGATCTCAGGCCGCATATCAAGACGCACAAACTGCCTTACTGGGCGAAGAAGCAGGTCGCGGCCGGCGCCGTCGGCATCACCTGCCAGAAGATCGGCGAGGCCGAAGTGATGGCCGATGCCGGGCTCACCGACATTTTTCTCCCCTACAACATCCTCGGCCGCGCCAAGCTGGAGCGGCTGAAGGCGCTGCATGGCCGCGTCACGCTTTCGGTGACGGCGGACAGCCATGAGACGCTGGAAGGCCTGGCCGCCACCTTCACAGATGCCGGCCATCCGCTGACGGTGTTGGTCGAGTGCGACACCGGCATGGGCCGCTGCGGCGTCCAGAGCCCGGCCGAAGCGCTGGTGCTGGCGAAAGTGATCGACCGAGCCAACGGGCTTACCTTCGGCGGGCTGATGACCTACCCGGCCGCCGGCCGCGCCGCCGAAGCGGAGGAATGGCTAAGGAAGGCTCGCAACGCACTTGCAGTGGACGGGCTTGAGTGCCGGCGCATCTCCAGCGGCGGCACGCCGGACATGTGGCGCTCGGGCGAGGACGGCGTCGTCACCGAATACAGGCCCGGCACCTACATCTATCTCGACCGCTACCAGGTCGCCAAAGGCGTCGGCACGCTCGACGATTGCGCGCTGACGGTGCTCGCCACCGTGGTCAGCCACCCGACGCCGACCCGCGCCATCCTCGACAGCGGCAGCAAGGCGCTCTCTTCCGACACGCTGGGGCTGTCCGATTTCGGCGAGCTGCTCGGCGTGCCCGGCGCCCGCGTCACCGGCTTGAGCGAGGAGCATGGCAATGTCACGCTCTCCGACGGTGCCAAGCTTCACATCGGCGAGCGCGTGCGCGTCGTGCCCGATCATTGCTGCGTGGTGACGAACCTGTTCGACCAGGTGCACCTGATCGACGGCGACAAGGTGCTGGAAACGCTGCCGGTGACGGCGCGGGGGAAGATGGGATGAGTGGTCTTCCCCTTCTCTCCTTGTGGGAGAAGGTGGATCGGCGCGAAGCGCCGAGACGGATGAGGGGTGCTCCAGCGGAGTGAGACGCTGGCGTTCCCTGGAACAGCCCTCATCCGTCACCTTCGGCGACACCTTCTCCCACAAGGGGAGAAGGGGGAGCCCGCTCCGCCTGCCTTGCCGCAACCCTGCGCATCGCACTCACGCGGCGCCTGAAAATTTCCGTGCGGATCGCCATCAGGTGCAGCGCGAAGAACAAAACGGTGAAGCCGAGCGCCATGACAGCTAAAGGCCACAGCATCGAAGGGTCGATGGTCGGGCCGCCGAGGCGGAAGACGGAGGCAGGCTGGTGCAGCGTGTTCCACCAGTCGACCGAGAATTTGATGATCGGGATGTTGATGAAGCCGACCAGCGTGATTATGGCGGCAGCCCAGGCGGCGCGGCCGGCATCATCCAGCGCGCGGGTCAGCGCGATGATGCCGAGATACATCAGGAAAAGCACGAAGACCGAGGTCAGCCGCGCGTCCCATACCCACCAGGTGCCCCACATCGGCTTGCCCCAGATCGAGCCGGTGATCAGTGCCAATGCAGTGAAGACGGCGCCGATCGGAGCCGCCGATTTCAGCGCCACGTCGGCCAGCGGATGGCGCCAGACCAGCGTGCCGAGCGCCGAGATCGCCATGATCGTGTAGCACATCATGGCGAGCCAGGCGAAAGGCACGTGGATATACATGATGCGCACAGTGATCCCCTGCTGGAAATCTTCCGGAGCCGTGAAGCTCATATAGAGGCCGACGCCGAGCAGGATGGCGGCAATCGCCGCCAGCCACGGAATGACCTTGTCGGCCAGCCCGACGAAGCGCGTCGGGTTGGCGAGATCGATCCAGCCGGCGAGGCGTGAAGTGGTGTCGCTCATGCCAACCTAAATAGACCGGCAATATGTCCGGGGCAATTGGACGGTTGTCGCAGGCGGGAGCGCCCTTCCCTTCTCCCCTTGCGGGAGAAGGTGTCGCCGAAGGCGACGGATGAGGGGTGCTGGACGGAGTGAGGCGTTGAGTTTCTTCCAATACCCCTCATCCGTCTCGGCGCTGCGCGCCGATCCACCTTCTCCCACAAGGGGAGAAGGAGAGGCTTCCCACTTACGCCGCTTCGGTCACCGGACGGCTGAGGCGACGGACTTCCTCGTCGTTGAGCAGGCCGCCGGCGCGCAGCAGGGCTGCGAAGCGGCCGTTGCGCAGCGACAGCTCGGTGAAGCCGCCATATTCGACCACCTTGCCCTTGTCCATGAAGACGACCAAGTCGGCGTCGCGCACGGTGGTCAGGCGGTGGGCGATGATGAAGGTGGTGCGGTCGCGGCGCAGCTCGTCGATCGCTTCCTTGACACGGTCCTCGGTCTCGACGTCGAGCGCGCTGGTCGCCTCGTCGAGCACCAGGATCGGCGCGTCCTTCAGCACGGCGCGGGCGATGGCGATACGCTGGCGCTCGCCGCCCGACAGCTGGCCGCCGCGCTCGCCGACGACTGTGTCGTAGCCGCTGCTCTTGGCCAGGATGAAGTCCTGAGCAGCGGCGGCGTCCGCAGCAGCGTGGACCTCGTCGTTGCTCGCGTCGGCGCGGCCGACACGGATGTTGTCCTCGATCGAACGATTGAGCAGGCCGGCGTCCTGGAAGACGGTGGCGATCGAGTGGCGCAGCGACTTGCGGGTCACCGTGCGGGTGTCGATGCCGTCGATCAGGATGCGGCCGCTGGCCGGCGTGAAGACGCGCTGCAGAAGGTTGATGAGCGTCGTCTTGCCGGCGCCGGTCGGGCCGACGATGGCGACCGTCTTGCCGGCCGGAACCTCGAAGGACACGTCCTCGATGCCGTGGCCGGAGTTGGCGAACTCGAAGCTGACGTTCTCGAAGCGCACGTGGCCGGTGACGTTGGTAAGCTCGCGCAGGCCGTCCGGCTCGGCGGCGTCGGCGGCCGAGTCCTCAAGGCGATAGAAGTCCTCGAGCTTGGCGCGCGCCTCCGAGATCTGGTTAGCGAAGGCCGACATCTGGTCGAGGCGGGCGATCAAAAGCGTGGCGAAGCCGGTGAAAGCGATCACATCGCCGACGCGCAGTTGACCATGGGTGACGAGATAGGCGCCGATCAGGAGCACGATCATCATCGAGATGGTCGAGGACAGCCGATGCAGCGCATTGGCGATCGCCCACCAGTCGAGCACGGGGTTCTGCGCGTCGAGCAGGTTCTTGACGTAGCGCTTCAGCGTCGCGGTCTCGTGGCCGATGCGGTTGTAGCTCTGCAGCACGGCGACGTTGCTGACGGAGTCGGTCACATGGGCGAAGACGGTGTGATAGTGGCGCTCGACGGCCGCCTGCCCCGCCTTGGTGCGGCGCATGACGAGCCGGCCGATGCCGAGATAGAGCGCGCCGAGGCCGAGCAGCACCATCGACATGCGGATGTCCATGGAAAGCGCGGTCGGGATCAGCAATGCCAGCGCGACGGCCGTCGACAGATGCTGACGCATGAATTCGAGCCAAAGGCTGAACAGCGTCTCGACGGCGCGCAGCAGCGTGTGCAGCGAATTGGAGGTGCCACGCTGGTGGTGCCAGGCGAGCGGCATGGTGATGACGCGCTCGAAGGACTCGCAGAGCACTTCCGAACGGCGGGCATGGGCAAAACGGTCGGCGCCGCGCGCCACCAGCACGAAGGCGACGATGTTGAAGGCGCCAAGCGCGGCCCAGACGGCAAGCGTGGAGAACACCGAGCCGTGGCTCGAGATGGCGTCGATCACACGGCCGAACAGGATCGGCTCGACGATGGCGATCATGGCAAGAGCGATGTTGGCGCCGCAGATGACCGCGACGCGCTTCTTGTCGGCTGCCAGATAACCCAGCGCTCTCAAGTAGATCTGCAGAAGTGTCACTTCAGCTACTCCGCCAAACTCTTCAGTCGTGCTCAATCCCGGTTTTGTGCACTGCACCATTTTTTGACACGTACCGGTTAACGCGTCGCAAAACAATGCCCGTCTATCGCTTCCGTTCCCATTTAGCGAACAAAAGATGACGACGGTGCGAAATCTGGCGTGATCACCTAACGGTTTGAGATAAAAGGTGAAATGTCAGCCTTGCGGCAAAATAATGGCACTTGCCCCGCGCTGCCACATTTTTAATCACAAGGCGCTTGCTTAGCCGGTTCTAAAGGAGCTCGGGAGATGCGGCGCAGGATCATTGCCAAGTAAAACGCCGAGCTTGGCCGCGCACCCCTGGGGATGCGCGGTCTGCCAGCCAAGCCGTTGATTTTACGCAGGTATCTTGACGACGACCTCGGTCTTCTCGCCGGCCTTCGGCTCGAAAGATCCCGATTTCGTCTTCGAACCATTGACTTCGAGCGAGATCGACTTGGTCTTTTTGTCGCGGGCGACGCGAACCTTGATTTCGCCGTCGAACATCTTGAGCGTGGCGGCGTAGCCATCCCAGTGCCCAGGCAGCTTCGGCCTAAACGTGATCTGCTTGCCGCGCCGCTCGATGCCCAGGATGCCCTCCACCGCGGCGCGATAGAGCCAGCCGGCCGAGCCCGTGTACCAGGTCCAGCCGCCGCGGCCGCCTTTTCCTTCGCCGGCGTAGATATCGGCCGCCACCACGTAGGGCTCGACGCGGTAGTGCTCGGCCGCCGCTTCGTCCGATGCATGGTTGACCGGGTTCAGCATCGAGAAGCAGCGATAGGCCTCGTCGGTGCGGCCCATCTCGGCCAGCGCGATGACGAACCAGGTCGCGGCGTGCGTGTATTGGCCGCCATTCTCGCGCACGCCCGGCGGATAGCTCTTGATGTAGCCGGGATCGTTGTGGCTGTTCGAGAAGGGCGGCGTGAACAGCTTGACGATCTTGAGCTCGTCATCGACGAGCATCTTCGTCGCCTGTTCCATGGCCGTGGTCGATCGCGCCGGATCCCCCTCGCCCGAAAGCACGCTCCAGGACTGAGCGATGGAGTCGATCTTGCACTCGTCCGAGTTGTGAGAGCCGAGCGGCGTGCCGTCGTCGAAGCTGCCGCGCCGATACCACTGGCCATCCCAGGCCGTGCTTTCCAGCGCCCGCTTCAGGAGGTCCGCGTGCTTCGTCCAGGCCTGGGCGCGCTTGCCGTCACCCTGCCCCTTGGCGACGGGGGCGAAGTCGCCCAGCGTCTTCAAGAGGAACCAGCCCAGCCACACGCTCTCGCCCTTGCCGCCCTCGCCGACACGGTTCATGCCGTCGTTCCAGTCACCGCCGAGGATCAGCGGCAAGCCGGCCGGGCTGCTGCGCTTGATGGCGAGATCAAGCGCCCTTGCGCAGTGGTCGTAGAGCGAGGCGGTGGTCTTGGTGATCTCAGGCGTGAAGAAGGCGTCGTGCTCGCCCTCGCCGAGCTCCTGCCCGTCGATGAAGGGTATCTGCTCCTTGAGGATCGCAGAATCGCCCGTCACCTCGACGTAGCGGGCGGTGGCGTGCGCCAGCCAAACCACGTCGTCGGAGATCATGGTGCGCACGCCGGCATCGGTGCGCGGCAGCCACCAGTGCTGCACGTCGCCTTCCGGAAACTGCCGGCGAGCGGCATTGAGGATCTGGTCGCGCGCCAGCTTCGGATCGTGCGCCAGCAAGGCCAGCGTGTCCTGCAGCTGGTCGCGGAAGCCGAAGGCGCCGCTCGCCTGGTAGAAGGCCGAGCGCGCGCGGATGCGGCAGGCCAGGCTCTGGTAGGGCAGCCAGTGGTTGACCATGGCGTCGAGCGCCTTGTCCGGCGTCTCGACCTGAATAGTGTCGAGGAAGCCGCGCCAGACGCGTTCGTTGTCGGCCAGACGCTGGTCGAAATCCTTGCCGCGGTGGGTTTGGACCAAGGCGCTCGCCTCGGCGGCCGTCGCCGCATCGCCGAGCAGCCAGAATAGCGTCACGTCGCCGCCGGCCGGGATGTCGATGTCGCTGGCGATCACCGCACACGGATCGTCGCCCGCCTCGACCCGGCCGGACAAGCCGATCCCGCCAAGCACGGCCTGCGGATATTCGGTCGTGCCGTGCCTGCCGATGAACTCTGCGCGGTCGGCGGTCACCGAATGGACCGGCGCCGTCGCGGCGAGGAAGGCCACCCGCTCGCCGAAATCGAGCCCATAGGGGTTCTGCGCCAGCATGGCGCCGGTCGCCGCGTCCCGCGTCGGCACGATGGTCGCCGCCGTGCGCGAGCGATGGCCGCCGAGCACCCACTCGGCATAGGCGTAGACGCGCAGCCTTGCCGGTGCCGAACCGGTGTTCTGGATGCGCAGCCGGGTGATCTTCACCGGATCTGCCGGGTCGACCACCTGCGTCAGGTCCATCGACAGCGGCCCGCGCTTCGAGCGGAAGGTGGAGAAGCCCTGGCCGTGCCAGGTCTCGTAGGTCATCGAAGGGTCGCGCACCACCGCGGCCATCGGCGAGAACGCCTTGCCGCTCAATTGATCGTAGATATAGAAGCCCTCGCCCGGCCGGTTCGACACCGGATCGTTCGACCACGGCGTCAGCTGATAGTCGCGGCTGTTGCGGCTCCAGGTGAAGCCCGCGCCTTCGGCCGAAACATGGAAGCCGAAGGAAGCGTTGGAGATGACGTTGATCCACGGCTGCGGCGTCGTGCGCCGCCCGGTCAACCGCGTCACATAGTGGCGGCCGTCGCCGTCGAAGCCGCCAAAACCGTTCCAGAGGCTGAGGCCGGTGCCATCGGCGGCGATATCCGGGCCCTGGCTTGCCAGGGTCGGTTCGGGCAAGGGCGGCGCGGGCTGGCGCGCCGGAACGCCTTCCGCCTGCTGCAGCGCGTCGCGGGCCTGCAATGCCGCCGTCTCGGCCCGCTCGAGCTGGTCGAAGATGGTGCCGTTGCGGGTGTGGAGCGCGACGCGCGCGACCGACAGCAGGGTCTTGTAGGTCGGCTCGTCCATCAGGTCGCGGCGCACGGCGAAGATGTGCTGGCGGGGGCCAAGCTCGCGTCCGCGCAGGCGACTGTTCTCGCACAGCGTTTCCACCGCGCGCTGCAGGTCCTGCACATAGGAAGACGCCTGCTCGTTGACGACGACGAAGTCGATCATCATGCCGCGGGCGCGCATGTATTCCTGGAAGCGCAGCGCCTGGGCGACGATCTCGAGGTCGGCGACGTCGCCGATGCGCACCAGGAAGATCGGAAAATCGCCGGAGATGCTGGTCGGCCAGAGGCTCGACTGGCGGCCGAGGCCCGAGGCGATCGATTCCGCGGGCAGCCGCAGGAACGGATCGGGATAGATAAGGTAACGGGCCAGCTTCTGCACGTTGGCGGCATCGGTCAGGCTGAGGCCGAGATGGCGCGTCTGCACCTGGCTGCGCGTCCAGGCGAGCATGGCCTGGCGGGCGAAGCTTTCCTGATGGTCGAGGCGGCCGATCGCCTCGTCGAGCTCGCCGCGATTGGCGCCGACGACGGTCCAGAAGGTCAGCGAGATCTTCTTGTTCGCCGGCACGCGCACCTGGCGGCGCAAAGCCGCGACCGGATCGAGCGTGAAACCCTGGCCGCCGCCGAGCCTGACGCCGGGATCGAAGGCGACGGCGTTGGCGATGGTACGGCCGCGGCCGATGAAGGCACGCCGGTCGGTTTCGGCCTCCGCATCGCGCGACGGACCCGACGGGTCGGTGACGAAATGCACCATGGTGAGGTCGGGCTCGCTCTTCTCGCGCTTGCGCCTGGTGGCGAAGATGGCGCCGTTGTTTGGCGCGATCTCGGTCTCGACGAACATCTTCGAGAACGCCGGATGGGCGTTGTCCGAGGCTTCGTTGCCCAGCACCAGTTCGGCGAAGGACGTCACCTCGATGTGCCGGTCGGTTGGACCGTCATTGTAAAGCGTGATGCGGCGGCCTTCGCCATTGCCTTCGGAAATGACGATGCATTCGACTTCTGAGCGCAGAGACCCAACCGACTTGGTGAAGCTCGCCTTGTCGTCGGCAAACAGCGTCTGGACGCGCTCGTTCTCAGCCCGCTTCGGCTCGGCGGTGGCCGACCACCAGTCGCCGGTCGCGGTGTCGCGCAGGAATATGTAGGAGCCGAGGCGATCCTCGCTCGGATCCGGCTGCCAGCGGGTGACGGCAAGCTCGCCGAAGCGGCTGTAGCCGGAACCCGTGGCGGTGACCATGACCGAGTAGCGGCCGTTGGACATGACGCTGGTCGCGCGCAGCGCCTTGATCGGATCGAGGATGATGCGGGTGTCCGGGCTCTCGGTCTCAGTCTCGTCCTTGGCGCGCTCGTCGGCCTCGGTCCTGACGGTGGCGGTCGGGATGTCGCGCGGCGCCTTCTCCTGCAGGAGCAGCTCGGCCGATTCGATCACCGGATCGCTGTGGAAACGCTCGCGCAGCCGGCCCTCGAAGATGGCATCCGCCACGGCGGCGATCGACATGCCGGAATGGTGCGCCATGTAATTCTGAACGACAGCGTGGTCGGTGCCTTCCGGCACGCGCTGCGGCGTGAAATCGACCGCATCGTAATAGCCGTGGCGGCCGAGCGCGCCGATCGAGCGGAGCCGCATGAGGTTCTGCACCGCCTCGCGCGGGCTGAACTGCGCCGCCAGGATAGTGGCGTAAGGCGCGATCACGGTGTTCTGGCCGAGGCCGCGCTTCAGGCCGAGCCCGGGCACGCCGAAATTGGTGTATTGGTAGGTGAGCTCGCGGTCGCGGGCATTGTAGGCCGCTTCCGAGATGCCCCAGGGCACGTTCTTCGAGCGCGCATATTGGATCTGGCGCTTGATGATGAGCTTGCTGGTCTGATTGAGGATCGAGCCGTGCGGCTCCTTCATCACCAGCGGCGGCATCAGGTACTCGAACATCGAGCCCGACCAGGACATCAGCGCGCCCTTGAAGCCGATCTCGACGATCGGCCGGCCGAGCCGGAACCAGTGCTCCGTCGGCAGGTCGCCCTTAGCGATGGCGAACAGGCTGGTCAGCCGCGCCTCGGAAGCGAGCAGGTCGTAACAGCTCTCGTCGAGCTGGTGCTCCTCGACGCGGTAGCCGATCGACAGAAGCTTGCGCTCCTGCCGCATCAGGAAGGAGAAATCCATCTCGAAGGCGTAGCGGCGGCAGCGCCCGCGCAGCGCGAGCAGCTTGGTGCGCAGCGCCGAGACCGCGCTTTCGTCATTGTGCGAATCGTGCACATGGGCCTCGCAGGTCGCCTCCAGCCTTGCGGCCCAGTCGGCGATGACGTCGCTCTTCGGCGACGCCGCCTCGGTGTGGATCGCGGTGGCGAGCTTGCGGATCTCGCCGGCGAGCACGGCGAGGTTGATGGTGCGGATCGAGGCCATCTCGGGCTGCGCCTTGATGGTCATCACCGCGCGTCGCATGCCGTCGAGACGGTCGGCGAGACGCTGGCGCAGCGGCCGCAACTGCCGGCGGTCATCGGGCAGATCCTCAAGGCTCTCGTCGAGGATGGTGACGGTGTCGAGGATGCCCTCGAAATCGCCCTGCAGGTGGACGGACGGCGCCTCGGCCCATTCGGCGCAGGCCGCGGCCACTGCGACCAGATGGCCGGCAAGGTTGCCGCTGTCGACCGCCGAGATATAGAGCGGATAAAGCGGCTTCAGCGTCGTCGTGTCGTACCAGTTGTAGAGATGCCCGCGATCGCGCGGCATGTTCTCGATGGTCGTCATCGTGGCGTCGATGCGGGTGATGGCGTCGGACAGGCTGATCCAGCCGAAGTCGCGTGCCGACACCACCGAGAGCAGATAAACGCCGATATTGGTCGGCGAGGTGCGCGGGGCCACCACCGGCGCCGGGCTTTCCTGGTAGTTGTCGGGCGGCAGATGATGATGCTCGGCCGTCACGAAGGTCTCGAAATAGTGCCAGGTGCGGCGCGCCACGGTGCGCAGCGCATGGATGTCGGACGCCGAAATGCGCAACCGGTCCTCGGTCTCGGCGGAGCGGCTGATCCAGCAGGCAACCGCCGGCGAGCCGATCCAGAAAATCGCGAAGAAGAAGGCGACGAACGCGCCGGTGGAATCGGCAAGCACCGGAATGGCGAGGCCGACGACGCCGATGATCACCGCGCCGTACATCATGCTGTAATAGGCACCCAGATCGCTGCCGCCGCTTTTGTGCGCCTGCGAGGCCGTGCGCCACTCCAGGAGGTTCTGGCGGCTGACGAAGAGCCGGTAGAGCGTGCGGATGATGGCGTCGCCCATCATCCACGCAAGATGCGCCATCAGCAGCACCTTCAGCGCCACCAGCGCCGTGCCGAAAACGGTGTCGCGCGCTAGCGCCGAGAAGTGGCCGCGCGGCGTCTGGTCGCCGCTCTTCGGCAGGATGCCGTTCACGATGTCGAAGGTAGGGGCCATGAACAGGCTGAGGATCAACAGCGCCTGCCACTGCGCGGCCTGGGTGAAGGGCAGCAGCGTCCAGCCGGCGACGCAAGCCATCACCCAGAAGATCGGGGTGAGCGAGCGGCGGAGGTTGTCGACCATCTTCCAGCGCGACAGAGCCGGAACGCCCGAGCGCGGATCGAACATGAAGCCGAGCAGCTGCCAGTCGCCGCGCGCCCAGCGGTGATGGCGCGAGGCGTCGACCGAGTAGCGGGTCGGATAGTCCTCGACCAGCTCGACATCGGTGACGAGCGCGGCGCGCGCCAGGGCGCCTTCGAGCAGATCGTGGCTGAGGATGGTGTTTTCCTCGATGCGGTTCTTCAGCGCCGTCTCGAAGGCATCGAGATGATAAAGGCCCTTGCCGGTGAAGGAGCCGTCGCCGAACACGTCCTGATAGACGTCGGAGACGGCGAAGACGTAAGGGTCGAGGCCGCGATTGGCCGAGAAGACGCGCTGGAAGAAGGAGGCATCGTCGCCGCTGGTGAGCGAGGCGGTGATGCGCGGCTGCAGGATGGTGTAGCCGGCGGTGACGACGCGCTTGGCCGGATCGAAATGCGGACGGTTCAGCGGATGCGCGAGCTTGCCGACCAGCGTCGAGACCGCGTCGCGCGTGGTACGCGTGTCGGCGTCGAGCGTCATCACATAGGTGACTTTATCCGGCAGCGGCACGTCGAGCGGCAGGAAGGTGGTGTCGCTGTCGCCGCGCAACAGCAGGTTCAGCTCGTGCAGCTTGCCGCGCTTGCGCTCCCAGCCCATCCAGCAGCCCTGCGCCTGGTTGTAGAGGCGGCGGCGGTGGAGAAGGTAGAAGCGCGGCGCGCCTTCCGACGGGTAGCGGGCGTTCAGCCTGGCGATCTCGTCGCGGGCATATTGCAGGATCTCGATGTCGGCGGCGTCGATCTCGGTCTTGGAATCCGGCCAGTCGGACAAGAGCGCGAAGTGGATTTCTTCCGCCGTGTTGGCGAGGTGATGCACCTCGATGTTGCGGATGTTTTCCTCGACGTCGTCGCGCGAGCCGATCAGCGAGGGCACCACGACCAGCGTGCGCGCCTCGGCGGGAATGCCATGCTTGTAGTCATAGCCGACAAGGCGTGTCGGCTTGAGGAAGAGCGCCACGACTGTGTTGAAGAAGGCCAAAGCGCCCTCGCTCGCCGGCACCGCGAACAGCGCCAGCATCAGCGTGATCGCCCCCGCCGAGAGGCCGAGATTGGCGAGCGCGTTGCCGGACAGCACGAGCAGGAGCACCGTCAGCAGGAAGACGGGCACCACGATGCCGAGCCAGCCGGTGGCGGTGAAGGCCCGCTTGAAGGTTACATAGAACGGAGCCCGATAGCCGATCGCCCGTTCCAGCTCCGGCCGGCGCGGGCCGACCAGGAAGAAGCCGACATCGGTATGCACCGAGGGGTCGGCGGTTTCCGGCACGCCGGACGCATCGGTGACCCCAGGCGTGTGACCGGCAAGCTCGATCGCCTTTTCGGCGACGCGGTATTCGGAGAGGTCGGAGCGGCGCGCGAGCTGCTCGATCGCGGTGCGGTACTGGTCGCGCGAGAAGAAATCGAGCGCGGCGAAATCGGTGCGCTCGCGCAGCAGCGTGTCGATGCGGCTGACGCCCTCGAACCAAACTGTCCAGTCGACGTCGTTGATGAGACGCAGGCCGCGGATGATGTTGCCGGTGGTGACGTTGCCGCTGGAGAGCGTCTGATGCTCGGAGATGATGATCTCCTCGGCGTCGGAGCCGGTCTTCTCAAGCTCGCCCTCCAGCCATTCCAGCGCGCGGCCGGCGTTCTGCGAGCCGTCGCGCAGGCGATAGAGGAGCTGGGTGGCGAAAGTCGTGTCCTGCGCATGCGCGGCGTAGGTCGACAGGATCCTGGTGCGATCGGCATTGTCGTCGGTCGCGAGCACGCGATCGGCGACCTCGTTGGCTATTTGGCGCATCTTACGTGTGCGCTCGACCCGCACGGCGATACGGCGCAGGTTTTCGATCAACACAAAGCGCAGCAGCGACGGCAGCGCCCAGAGCTCGCCGATCTTCAGCGGCTCGACCGACTGGAAGCCCTCGACGATCGCCTTGAACATGGTGGCCGCGACGGCGCTATCCGAATGTTCGACATAGCTCCAGGCGACGGCGAAAGCGCGCGGCAACGCCGTGCCGTCGGCAAGCTTGAGCGTCGGCAACTGGCGGTAGAAACGGCGCGGCAGGTCGCGCTTGACCTGAAAGATGGTCTCCTCGACCAGATAATTGTTGTCGAGCAGCCATTGCGCCGCCGGCGTGATCGTCTCGCCCTTGGCCTGGGCAGCATTGGTCGAGCGGTAGACTTCGAGAATCTTCCTGGCGCTGTCGCGGATGCGGGCCTGGAATTCGAACGGCGAGAGCCCGAACAGGTCCCTGACCTCGCCCTTGGCCAGCGCGGCACCAAGCACGCGCAGCCGGTCTTCAGGCAGGAAATTGGAGCGTATCGGCGCTTCCGTGACGGTCGGGAGGCCGGTGCTTGTCTGTTCGATCTTGGTGGGGTTCGTCTGAATGTTCATTGATTATTCCGTAAGGCGGGCGCGATGCGGCGTCACCGCCACGGCAATGGCCCTAAAACCGGTTCAAATGCAATTGGTTGCATGTCAGGTTCGGCCGAAAGTTTTCTTGCGCTCCATGACAGGGGCGTCCCCTTTCGACAACTCAAGGGCGAACGCCCCACGCTTCCTTGCCCAGGTTCGATCAGGGGCAGGATTCGGGCTTTTTCGTGATACATGCAAGGGGCCGGGCGATATTTCGCCGACGCCGCGATCATGTTTGGCAACAGCCGTTAACCGTTGGCGGCCAGACCGAGGAACCTGATGACGAAGACCTGCCCCTGCCCTTCGGGCTCGAGGCGCAGCTTCGGGCTCGTCCGAGCGAGGATGAGCGCATCGAGCGGTCCTAACAACGAGACGGCATCCATCGGGACTTTGACGCTGCCGCCAACCGGCAAAACAATCGTCGTGCCGTCGCCCGGCAGGATTTCCATCTGACCCTGGAGCGGCAAGCACTCGACCGCATGACTGAAGCGCCCGCGCCGGGTCATGACGTTGAGATCGGTGATCGGGCCGCCGATCAAGGCGGCACCGGTCCGCACGTCGCCCGGAAAGGAAAGCGGCGCCGAAGCTGCCGTCAGCCGCGCCGGCGGCCGGCCGGCGATGTCGAGCACGATGCCGTCCCCTTCCAGCACCGCGAGCGTGCGATCGACCTCGACAAAGCTGGAGAACGGCCCGCCGGTCTCGACGCGCGCCATCGAGATGCGCCAGTCGAAGTCCTCGAGACCGGCGCCGTCAGGCGAGACGGCGATCTCGGTGGTCGTGCCGCCGCCATTCTTCCACGGCATGACGCGGTAGCCGGCGGCACGAAGAATGCGCATCGCGTCAGCCCAGGATGCCCGGCAGGTTGAGCTGGTGCTCTTTCGCGCATTGGATGGCAATGTCGTAGCCGGCATCGGCATGGCGCATGACGCCGGTCGCCGGGTCGTTCCACAGCACGCGCTCCAGGCGCCTTGCCGCGTCAGGCGTGCCGTCGGCCACGATCACCATACCGGCATGCTGCGAAAAGCCCATGCCGACGCCGCCGCCGTGATGCAGCGACACCCAGGTGGCGCCGGACGCGGTGTTGAGCAGCGCGTTGAGCAGCGGCCAGTCGGAAACGGCGTCCGAGCCGTCCTTCATCGACTCTGTCTCGCGGTTCGGCGAGGCGACCGAGCCGGAGTCGAGATGGTCGCGGCCAATGACGACAGGCGCCTTGAGCTCGCCCCTGGCGACCATCTCGTTGAAGGCGAGGCCGAGGCGGTGACGGTCGCCGAGGCCGACCCAGCAGATGCGCGCCGGCAGGCCCTGGAACGAGATGCGCTGGCGTGCCATGTCGAGCCAATTGTGCAGATGTGTGTTGCCGGGCGTGAGCTCGCGCACCTTGGCGTCGGTCTTGTAGATATCCTCCGGATCGCCCGAGAGCGCCGCCCAGCGGAACGGGCCGATGCCTCGGCAGAACAGCGGGCGGATATAGGCCGGCACGAAGCCCGGGAAGGCGAAGGCGTTCTCGAAACCTTCATCCTTGGCCACCTGGCGGATGTTGTTGCCATAGTCGAGCGTCGGAACGCCGGCATTCCAGAACGCCACCATCGCCTCGACATGCTCGCGCATCGAGGCGCGCGCGGCCTTCTCCACCGCCTTCGGATCGCTGACGCGCTTCTCGCGCCATTGCGCCATCGTCCAGCCCTTGGGCAGATAGCCATTGATCGGGTCGTGCGCCGAGGTCTGGTCGGTGAGGATATCCGGGCGGATGCCGCGCCTGAACATTTCCGGCACGATCTCGGCGGCATTGCCGAGCAGGCCGACCGACTTCGCCTCGCCAGCCTTGGTCCAGCGCTCGATCATTTCCATGGCCTCGTCCAGCGTCTCGGCCTTCTCGTCGAGATAGCGGGTGCGCAGACGGAAATCGATCGAGTCCGGATTGCACTCGATGGCGAGGCAGCAGGCGCCGGCCATCACGGCGGCCAGAGGCTGGGCGCCGCCCATGCCGCCGAGGCCGGCGGTCAGGATCCACTTGCCCTTGAGGTTGCCGCCATAGTGCTGGCGGCCGGCCTCGACAAAGGTCTCGTAGGTGCCCTGAACGATGCCTTGCGTGCCGATATAGATCCAGGAGCCGGCCGTCATTTGGCCATACATCATCAGGCCCTTCCTATCGAGCTCGTTGAATTTTTCCCAGGTCGCCCAGTGCGGCACGATGTTGGAGTTGGCGATCAGGACGCGCGGCGCATCCTTGTGGGTGCGGAAGACGCCGACCGGCTTGCCCGACTGCACCAGCAGCGTCTCGTCCTCGCCGAGCGTCTTCAGCGAAGCGGCGATGCGGTCGAAATCGTTCCAGGTGCGCGCCGCCCGGCCGATGCCGCCATAGACGACCAGCTCGTTCGGATTCTCGGCGACTTCCGGATCGAGATTGTTCATCAGCATGCGCAGCGGCGCTTCGGTCGTCCAATAGCGGGCGTTGAGCTTGTCGCCGCGCGGCGCACGCACTTCGCGGATGTTGTGGCGAGGATCGGTCATGTGGTCACTTCCCTTTTGATGACGTGCGGCGGACGCGTCAGCGCACGGCCCAGGCAATCGCGGTTTCGAGGATGGTCTTCAGCGTGGCGCGGATCGGCGCGGCGTAGCTGGGGTCATAGGGCACGGGCCAGTTTTCCGGCGAACCTTTCTTGTTCGGCTCGCGCATGTAGCCGCGGTTGGCGAGCTCCATCTGCAGCGCGTGGATGCCGTTCTGCGGCTGGCCTAAGCTGCGCGTGATCCAGCCACCCTTGAAGCGGCCGTTGATCACCCAGCTTTCACCGGTCTGGGCGAGTATCGCGGCCACCTTTTCCTGCAGCGACGCGTCGGTGCTCTTGCCGTCATTGGTGCCGAGGTTGAAGACGGGCAGCGTGCCTTCGAACAGGCGCGGCAGCACCGAGCGGATCGAGTGGCAGTCATAGAGCACGATCTTTTCGTGCATGCCGCGCAGCCGGTCGATCTCGGCCTGCAAGGCGGCGTGGTACGGTACGAAATAAGTCTCGCGGCGCTGGTCGATCTCGGATGGCGTCGGCTCCTCGCCCATGCGGTAGAGCGGATCGCCATCGAACGTGTCTGTCGGGCAGAGTGTGGTCGTCGCTTGTCCAGGATAGAGCGAGACGCCGGAGGGATCGCGGTTGACGTCGATGACGGTGCGCGAGATGGCCGTGTGGACCACAGTCGCGCCAAGGTCGGTGGCGAAATCATAGAGCTTGTCGATCCACCAGTCGCAGTCGCGGCGCCCGAGCCAAGGCGAGACGAGCCGGGCTTCGAGGCCGGCGAGATCGATGCCGGTGTGCGGGATCGAGACCAGCAGGGGTGCGGTGCCGCGCGTGATGGTGAGCCATGGGGTGGCGGTCATGAGAGATCTCCGTAAGTTGGAGCTCCACGGCGCCCCCCTCTGCCCTGCCGGGCATCTCCCCCACTTGGGGGGAGATTGGCTGTCATCTTGGCTTTCGCCAATCGCCGGCGTCGAAGAATTGGGTGGGGCGCCGAAACCGATGATCTCCCTCCTTGTGGGGGAGATGGCCGGCAGGCCAGAGGGGGGCGCGAAGGAACTCGACCTCTCATGGCGTGAAGCCTCACAACGCAATCCCCGGCAACTTCACCGCGCTCGCCGCTTTCACCGCGGCGCCGCTGCGCACCATGGCGATCGCCTTTTCCATGTCGGGGTGGAAATGCCGGTCGTTGTCGAGATGCGGCACTTCGGTCCGGACCAGCTTGCGCACGGCTTCGAGCGCATCGCTGGACGCCAGCGGTGCATGGAAATCGCAGCCCTGGGCCGCCGCGAGCAGCTCGATGCCGATCACGGCGGTCGCGTTCTCGATCATGCCGAGCAGCCGGCGCGCGCCGTGGGCGGCCATCGAGACATGGTCTTCCTGGTTGGCCGAGGTCGGGATGGAATCGACGCTCGCCGGATAGGCCTTCTGCTTGTTTTCCGAAACGAGGGCCGCCGCGGTCACCTGCGGGATCATGAAACCGGAATTCAGGCCAGGCTTCGGCGTCAGGAAGGCCGGCATGCCGGAGAGTGCCGGATCGACCAGCATGGCGATGCGCCGCTCCGACAGCGAGCCGATCTCGCAGACGGCGAGCGCGATCGTGTCGGCGGCGAAGGCGACAGGCTCGGCGTGAAAATTGCCGCCCGAAAGCGCGGTATCGTCCTCGGCGAAGATCAGCGGATTGTCGGTCACGCCGTTGGCCTCGGTCTCGAGCGTATCGGCCGCCTTGCGCAGCACATCGAGCGCCGCGCCCATCACCTGCGGTTGACAGCGCAGGCAGTACGGGTCCTGCACGCGCTCGTCGCCGACGCGGTGCGATTCACGAATGGCGCTGCCGGCCATCAGGTTGCGCAGCGCATCGGCCGTCTCGATCTGGCCGCGATGTTTCCTCAACAGATGGATGCGCGGATCGAAGGGCGCGTCCGAGCCGCGGGCGGCGTCGGTCGACAGCGCGCCGGCGACCAGCGCCGACTGGTAAAGCGTCTCGGCCTCGAACAGGCCGGCCAGCGCGAAGGCGGTCGAGAACTGCGTGCCGTTGAGCAGCGCAAGACCCTCCTTGGCGCCGAGCGTGACCGGCTCCAGCCCATGCGAGACGAAGGCAACCTTGGCCGGAAAGCGGCCATGCGGCGTAAAGCATTCGCCGACGCCGATCATGACCGCGGTCATATGCGAGAGCGGCGCGAGATCGCCGGAGGCACCGACCGAGCCTTGCGCCGGCACCACCGGGATGACGTCGTTGGCGAGCATCCCTTGCAGCAGGTCGATCGTCTCGGCCCGAACGCCGGACGCGCCCTGGGCGAGGCTCGCAAGCTTCAGCGCCATCATCAGCCGCACCACCGCGACAGGCATCGGCTCGCCGACGCCCGCGGCATGCGAAAGCACGATATTACGCTGGAGCGTTTCGAGATCGTTTGCCGGGATGCGGACGCTGGCTAATTTGCCGAAACCGGTATTGATGCCATAAATGGGCTCGCCCTTTGCGAGGATGCGCGCGACCGCCTCCGCACTGGCCTTGATCTTCGGCCGGCAGGCCGCGTCAAGCTTCGGTACCGCGCCGCGATAGATAGCGCGCCAGTCGGTAAGCGTCACGCTGCCGGGCTTCAGGATGAGTTCGGTCATTGTCCTCTCCAGATGCGGGCATGGAGCGGGTTGAAGCCCATGCGGTAGACGAGTTCGGCCGGGCGCTCGATGTCCCAAATCGCCAAGTCGGCCGATTTGCCGGGTTCCAGCGTGCCGGTTTTGCCCAGAAGCCCCAGCGCGCGCGCCGCCTCGCGGGTGACGCCGGCGAGGCATTCGTCGACAGTCATGCCGAAGAGCGTCGCTGCCATATTCATGGTGAGCAGCAGCGAGGTGAGCGGCGAGGTGCCGGGGTTGCTGTCGGTGGCGACCGCCATCTTTACGCCATGCCGGCGGAACAACTCGACCGGCGGCTTCTTCGTCTCGCGGATGAAGTAGTAGGCGCCGGGCAGGATCGTCGCGACCGTGCCGGCCTTTGCCATCGCTGCGGCGCCCTCCTCATCGGTGTATTCCAAGTGATCGGCCGACAGCGCGCCGTAGCGGGCGGCAAGTGCCGCGCCGTGCAGGTTGGAGAGCTGGTCGGCGTGCAGTTTTACCGGCAGGCCGAGCGCCTTCGCCTTGTCGAAGACGCGCGCGATCTGTTCCGGCGAGAAGGCGATGCCCTCGCAAAAACCATCGACGGCGTCGGCGAGCTTTTCGGCGGCGACTTCCGGCAAAATCGTATCGGCGACGAGATCAATGAAAGCGTCCTTGTCGCCTTTGGCTTCCGGCGGCAGCGCGTGGGCGGCGAGGCAGGTCGTGCGGACCGTGACCGGGCGCTCACTGGCCAAACGGCGGGCGGCGCGCAGCGACTTCTTCTCATTGTCGGCATCGAGACCGTAGCCTGATTTGACCTCGACGGTTGTCACGCCCTCGGCGATCAACGCATCGAGGCGCGGCAGCGTCTCGGCGACCAGTTCGTCCTCGCTGGCGGCACGCAGCGACTTGACCGAGGAGACGATACCGCCCCCAGCGCGGGCCACTTCTTCATAAGTGGCGCCGGCCAGCCGCATTTCGAATTCGTTGGCGCGGTTGCCGGCATAGACGAGATGCGTGTGGCAGTCGATCAGGCCGGGCGTGATCCAGCGGCCCGCGCAATCGATGTTCTCGGCGCCCTGCCCGAGCGCCACCGGCAAATCGGCCTCGGCGCCGGCGTAGACAATGAGCCCGTCGCGAGCGGCGACGGCACCTTTTTCGACGATGCCGAGGCCTGCCGCGCCTTCGGCCATGGTCGCCAGGCGCGAGTTGCGCCACAGACGAAGGCCGCTCTTCCCGTTTGCTCCACCCATCATCTTTTCCATTTGAAAGGACAACGATTATGTATATACATATTGAAACACGACGCAAGTGGTAATGTCGCTCTGGCATTCAGATTCGGGAGTTGGGACGTGACGGCGATCTTTGCGGAACGGGCGCTGCTGCCAGAGGGCTGGCGAGGCAATGTGAGGATCGCTTTCGCTGCCGGCCGTATCACTACGGTCGAGGCCGACGCCTCGCCGCAGGCCGGCGACGAGCGGCACCCCATCCTGTTGCCCAGCATGCCCAATCTGCACAGCCACGCCTTCCAGCGCGGCATGGCGGGGCTGGCCGAACTGCGGGGACCTTCCGCCGACAGTTTCTGGAGCTGGCGCGAGGTGATGTACCGCTTCGCGCTGTCGATGACGCCGGACCAGGTCGAGGCGGTCGCGGCGCAGCTTTATGTCGAGATGCTGGAGGCCGGCTTCTCGCGCGTCGGCGAGTTCCATTATCTGCATCACGACCGCGACGGCAAGCCCTACGCCAACATCGCCGAGATGGCGGAGCGCATCGCGGCGGCAGCCGGAGAGACGGGCATCGGGCTGACTCTGCTGCCGGTCTTCTACGCCCATTCGGCCTTCGGCGGCACGGCGCCGAACGAAGGCCAGCGCCGATTCATCAATGATGTAGAGCGGTTCGGGCGCCTGCTTGAGAAAAGTCGTGAAAGCGCATCGCAGCTGGAACGGGCAGTCGTCGGCGTCGCGCCGCACAGCTTGCGCGCCTTGACGCCGAACGAGCTTACGGCGGTCGCGGCGATGGCGCCGAACGGCCCGATCCACATCCATGTCGCCGAACAGGTAAAGGAGGTCGATGACTGCGTCGCCTGGTCGGGCGCGCGCCCAGTCGAGTTCCTGCTGTCCAAGGCGGAGGTGGACAAGCGCTGGTGCCTGATCCACGCCACGCATATGACCGAGGCCGAAACCTCCGCCATGGCGAAGAGCGGCGCGATCGCCGGGCTGTGCCCGATCACGGAGGCCAATCTCGGCGACGGCACCTTCGCCGCGCCGCTGTTCATCGAACATGGCGGGCGCTTCGGCGTCGGCTCGGATTCCAACGTGCAGATCGGCCTTCCGGATGAGCTCCGGCAGCTCGAATATTCGCAGCGCCTCGCCCACCGCGCCCGCAACGTGCTGGCACGCGCGGGCGGCTCCACAGCGCGCGCGCTATTCGATGCCGCGCTCGACGGCGGCAGCCAGGCACTCGGCGCCGACCCATCACGGATTGCCGCCGGCGGTCCGGCCGACTTCGTCTCGCTCGACGCTGGTCATCCCTCGCTTGCCGGCAAGACGGACGACGCGATCCTCGACACCTGGATCTTCGCCAATGGCAGCAAGGTCGATTGCGTTTGGGTGCACGGGAAAAAGCAGGTCAGCGGCGGCAGGCATGCCAAGCGCGAGGCCGTCGCCAAGCGGTTCCGCAAAGTGATGACGACGCTTTCCGAGGGCTGATCCCGATGAGCATGGCCGAAACGGCAGAGATGGAGGACGGCGAGACGCTCTCGCTGCACCAGCGCATCCTCTCCGACATCCGCGAAAAGATCCTGTCCGGCGCTTGGGCGCCCGGCCATCGCATCCCGTTCGAGCACGAGCTGACGGCGGAGTACAAATGCTCGCGCATGACCGTGAACAAAGCGCTGTCGCAGCTCGCCAAAGCAGGGCTGATCGAGCGCCGCCGCCGCTCCGGCAGCTTCGTGCGCCAGCCGCAATCGCAGGCGGCGGTGCTGGAGCTGCACGACATCAGGATCGAGGTCGAAGCGCTCGGCCTGCCCTACCGCTACGAGCGGCTGGAGCGCCTGAGGCGGCGCAGCAATGCCGAGGACCGCGCGTTGCTCGGGCTCTCCGCCCCGGGTCCTGTGCTTTGGCTGGAAGGCCTGCATTTTGCCGGCGAACGGCCGTTCGCGCTCGAGCAGCGGCTGATCAATCTCTCAGCCGTGGCCGGGGCAGCCGAGGAAGAATTTCTTGAAATCGCGCCCGGGCCCTGGCTGATCGGCCGCGTGCCGTGGAGCGAGGCCGAGCACCGCATCCGCGCCATGGCCGCCGACGAGAACATCGCCGACGCGCTCGACATCGATCCCGGCGCGCCCTGCCTGGTGGTCGAGCGCCGCACCTGGAGCGCGGAACACCCGGTCACGCATGTGCGCTTCATCTATCCGGCGGAAAGCCACACGCTGGTGGCAAGGTTTACCCCGTCGCAGGGGTAGCGCCGGCGCTCCTTCTCCCCTTGTGGGAGAAGGTGGATCGGCGCGCAGCGCCGAGACGGATGAGGGGTGTTGGAAGAAATGAGGCGTCGAATGGTTGAATGATTACAGGCGCCTAGCTCGCCCGAACTCGCGATCCTTCCAACACCCCTCATCCGGCCGCTTCGCGGCCACCTTCTCCCACAAGGGGAGAAGGGAACGCAGCGCTAAATCGCCGCCGTGATGATGATCTCGACCAGATATTCCGGGCCGGCGAGCTTGGCTTCGCCGGTGGCGCGGGCCGGCGTGTGGCCCTTCGGCACCCACTTGTCCCACTCGGAATTCATCTCGGCGAAGGTGCTCATGTCGGCCAGCCAGATGATCGCCTGCACGATCTTGGTCTTGTCGGTGCCGGCCTTGGCCAGCAATTCGTCGATGGTCTTCAGGATGTCGCGGGTCTGCGAGGCGACGTTGCCGCCGGGTTCCCCGACCTGGCCGGCCAGATAGACGGTGTTGCCGTGGATGACGATCTGGCTCATGCGCGGGCCGACATCGATGCGACGAATGCTCATGGGAGGTTCCTTCGTTATGGGAGTCGTGCTTCTTTAGAGTCCGTGCCGGCTCCGGGCAAGGCGCCGGACGGGAAACCAATTGAGCCAATTGTCCGGCCTCCACCTCTTTCGGTTACACGACGAGTTGACCGGCCGTGAGACGGTTCCGCCGATCTGCCTTGTTGACTAATGTAATAACATCACATATCGACAAAGCCCCTGAGATTTACGGCCCGACCCGGATCGTCTGATGACCAATGCCTGCCTGACCTTCCGCGACCTGACGCTCGGCTACAACAGCCATCCGGCCATTCATCACCTCAACGGCATCGTCCGCAAAGGCTCGCTGACCGCCGTTGTCGGCGCCAACGGCTCGGGTAAGTCGACGCTGATGAAGGGCATCGTCGGCGTGCTGAAGCCGATGGAAGGTGGAGTGATGCGGGCGCCCGGCGTGCGCACCGCCTACCTGCCGCAGCAGTCGGAGCTCGACCGCAGCTTTCCCGCGCGGGTGGTCGATCTTGTGTCACTCGGCCTCTGGCCGAAGCGCGGTATGCTCGGGCGCTACACCAGGGAGGATCGCGAGTCGGTCAGCAAGGCGCTGATGGCGGTCGGCCTCGGCGGCTTCGAGAAGCGACCGATCGACACGCTGTCCGGCGGCCAGCTGCAACGCACGCTGTTTGCCCGCGTGCTGTTGCAGGACGCCGACCTCATCCTGCTCGACGAGCCGTTCAATGCGGTCGACCACAAGACCGTCGGCGACCTCATCCAGCTGATAAAGCGCTGGCATGGCGAGGAGCGCACGATCATGGTCGTCGTGCACGACCTCGACCTCGTGCGCCAGAATTTTCCGGAGACCCTGCTGCTTGCCCGCCAGCCCGTCGCCTGGGGCGACACGAAAGAAACGCTGCGGCCGGAGAACCTGCTCAAGGCGCGGCGTTTTCACGAGGCCTGGGAAGAGAACGCGCCCTGGTGCGAGCCCTCCGAGCACGATCATGGCCACGAGCACGCGCATGGTGACCATGCCCATGCGCACGATCACCATCATGACCATCAGCACGGCTCCGGACCGAGGGCGGCGTGATGGATTTCCTCTACGGCCTGTTCATCGCGCCTTTCGTAGATTTCGCCTTCATGCAGCGGGCGCTGTCCGGCTCGCTGATGCTATCGCTCGGCGCCTGTCCGGTCGGCGTCTTCCTGATGCTGCGGCGCATGAGCCTTTCGGGCGACGCGATGGCGCATGCCATCCTGCCGGGTGCGGCCGCCGGCTTCCTGCTCTATGGCCTCGAGATCCTACCGATGACCGTCGGCGGGCTGATCGCCGGCATTATCGTCGCGCTCGGCGCCGGCGCGGTCTCGCGTTTCACCATCCAGCGCGAGGACGCCTCGATGGCGGCCTTCTATCTCATCTCGCTCGCCGTCGGCGTGCTGATGGTGTCGATCCGCGGCTCGAGCGTCGACCTGATGCATGTGCTGTTCGGCACGGTGCTGGCGCTCAACGACGAGGCGCTGTCGCTGATCGGCGGCATCGTGGCGGTGACGCTCGTCAGCCTCGCCATCTTCTGGCGCGCGCTGGTCGCCGAATGCCTCGACCCGCTGTTCCTGCGCTCGGTCAGCCGCATGGGCAGCCCGGTGCATTTCATCTTCCTCGGCCTCGTCGTGCTCAATCTCGTCGGCGGCTTCCAGGCATTGGGCACGCTGCTGTCGGTCGGGCTGATGATGCTGCCGGCCGCCGCCGCCCGCTTCTGGACAGTGCGCGTCGAGCCAATGTGTGGGCTGGCGGTGCTGATCGGCTTTGCTTCCTGCATCGCCGGGCTGCTGCTCTCCTATCACGCATCGCTGCCCTCCGGCCCCGCGATCATCCTTTCGGCCGGCGTCGTCTATTTCTTCTCGATCGTGTTCGGCTCGCGCGGCGCGTTGCGCGCCCGCATCGTGCATCACCGCCACCGGACCGCCTGAGCTCAAACCCAAGCAAGGAGACCTTCACAATGCTGAAATCCGTCCGCGCCGCCCTAGCGATGAGCGTTATAACATTATGCGCCTTCGCAAGTGCGTCAGCCTTCGCGGCGCCGCTCAAGGTGGTGGCGAGCTTCACGGTGATTGCCGACTTCGCCAAAAATGTCGGCGGCGACCGCGTCGACATCACCACCATTGTCGGGCCGGACGGCGACGCGCATGTCTATGAGCCGAGCCCGGCCGATGCAGTGGCGATGGCGAAGGCCGATGTCGTGCTGGTCAACGGCCTGCATTTCGAAGGTTTCCTGCAGCGGCTGGTCGACGCCAGCGCCACCAAGGCTTCGATCGTCACCTTGACCAAGGGTATCACGCCGATCGACTTCAAGCCGGAATTCGCCGATGCGGACGCTGCCGAAGGAGCCGGCACCGGCGGCGGCAAGACGGTCACCGACCCGCACGCCTTCCAGTCGATCGCCAATGCCAAGATCTATGTGAAGAATATCGCCGATGCCTTTTGCGCAGCGGATAGCGAGGGTTGCGACAGCTACAAGGCCAATGCGGCCGCCTATACCACCAAGCTCGATGCACTGGAGGCCGAAGTGAAGGCGGCGATCCAGTCGATCCCGGAAGCGAAGCGCGTGGTCATCACCTCGCACGACGCCTTCGGCTATTTCGAGCACGAATATGGCCTGACCTTCCTGGCGCCGCAGGGAATCTCGACCGATTCCGAACCGTCGGCCGCCGACGTCGCCAAGCTGGTCGAGCAGATCAAGCAGGACAAGGCGGCGGCGATCTTCATCGAGAACATCACCAATCCGCGGCTGATCGAGCAGATCGCCGGCGAGACCGGCATCAAGGTCGGCGGCACGGTCTATTCGGACGCGCTGTCGGGATCGGACGGCCCGGCCTCGACCTACATCGACATGATGCATAACAACATCACGCAGATCAAAGGCGCCATAATGGGAAGCTGAGGCGGAGCCTCGGTTGGCTGAAATGATCGCGCCGGCGCTGCCCCTCGTCCGCCTGCCCGTCCTCCGCAGCTGCGGAGGGTGGACCGGTGTCCTTCTCCCCGCAAAGTGACGGGAGAAGGGACAAAGCCGAAGGTTGGATTTTTCGGTCCAGCATCGCTATTTGGCAGAGAAATCCGCCGGCACGGATTGCCGCCCTTGTCCCAGGGTGGCATGACTGCGGCCAAAGATTGCGAGGACAAGACGATGGAATACCGCCAGATCAGCGACGACTATTCGGTCTCCGGCCAGATCCAGCCCGAGGATATCAAGGCCATCAAGGACGCCGGCTTCAGAAGCGTGATCTGCAACCGGCCGGACAACGAACAGCCCGGTCAGCCTTCGGCCGGCAGCGTCAAGGCCGCGGCGGAAGCTGCTGGGCTTGCGTTCCGCTACATCCCGGTCATCAGCGGCCAGATCACCATGGACAATGTCGAGGATCAGGCCGCCGCGCTCGACGAGCTCGAAGGGCCGGTCTTCGCCTATTGCCGGTCCGGCGCGCGCTGCACGAATCTCTATGGGCTGATCCAGCAGCAGAAGGGGTGAAGGCTTCGCGATAAGCCAATTCTGCAGGTTGGCGATCCTTCGCCGCCCCCTCTGTCCTGCCCAGCGTGGCCAACAAAGACCCGCGAAAACTAAATGGGCAGCGCGCCGGTTTCCTTCAGCGTCTCCAGCACGATCGCCGTCTTTACGTGCTGCACGGATTCGTGCGGCAGCAATACCCCATTGACGAACTCAGACAGCGATTTGAGATCGGGCGTCACCACCTTCAAAATGTAGTCCATCTCGCCGGTCAGCGCGTGCGCCTCCTGCACCTCGGGCAGCCGCGCCACCAGCTCACCGAAGCGGCGGGCATTGTCGCGGTTATGGGTGGCCAGGGTCACCGAGATCACATTGACCAGCGAAAAGCCGAGACGATCGCGGTCGAGCACGGCGCGGTAACCTCTGATGTAACCATCCTCCTCCAGCCGCTGGCGGCGGCGCGAGCACTGCGAGGCCGACAAGTTCACCCGCTCCGACAGGTCGTTGTTGGTGAGCCGTGCATCGCCCTGCAGAAGCGCCAGTATCTTGCGGTCAAATTGATCAATACGCGCATCATTCATGGGTTTTCCTCAAAATGTGCATGACTTGCGCATAATTCGAGCATTTCAAGCGGTTGAATGCAAGCACCGTGCGACCGCTTCGCGCTAAAATAAAAGAGGATGGAAATTGGTCGGCCGCAACGGCCTTGGAGAATTGCCATGGGTCCCTTCCCGCATGACGCCCCGCCCGCCAAGATCAGCAAGCAAAATCCCGCTGGCACCGACGGCTTCGAGTTCGTCGAGTTCGCGCATCCGGAGCCGGCAAAACTCGCCGAGCTCTTCACCCGCATGGGCTATGTCGCGGTGGCTAAGCACCGCACCAAGGACATCACCGTCTGGCGCCAGGGCGACATCAATTATGTCGTCAATGCCGAGCCCGGCTCGCATGCGATGAAGTTCGTCGACAAGCACGGCCCCTGCGCCGCCTCGATGGCTTGGCGCGTGGTCGATGCCAAGCACGCTTTCGAGCACGCCGTGTCGAAAGGCGCCACGCCTTATGAGGGCACCGACAAGGCGCTCGACGTGCCGGCCATCGTCGGCATCGGCGGCTCGCTGCTTTATTTCATCGAGGCCTATGGCGAGAAGGGCTCAGCCTATGACGCCGAGTTCGAATGGCTGGGCGAGCGCGATCCGAAGCCCGAAGGCGTCGGCTTCTACTATCTCGACCACCTCACCCACAATGTCTATCGCGGCAACATGGACAAGTGGTGGGACTTCTACCGCGACCTGTTCGGCTTCAAGCAGATTCACTTCTTCGACATCGACGGCAAGATCACCGGCCTGGTCAGCCGCGCTATCACCTCGCCCTGCGGTAAGATCCGCATTCCGCTCAACGAGTCCAAGGACGAGACCAGCCAGATCGCCGAGTATTTGAAGAAGTACAATGGCGAGGGCATCCAGCACATCGCCGTCGGCACCGAGGCTATCTACGACGCCACCGACAAGCTCGCCGCCAATGGGCTGAAATTCATGCCCGGCCCGCCCGACACCTATTACGAGATGTCGCATGAGCGCGTGCACGGCCATGACGAGCCGATCGAGCGGATGAAGAAACATGGCATCCTGATCGACGGCGAAGGCGTCGTCGACGGCGGCATGACCAAGATCCTGCTGCAGATCTTCTCCAAAACCGTGATTGGCCCGATCTTCTTCGAGTTCATCCAGCGGAAGGGCGACGAAGGCTTTGGCGAAGGCAATTTCCGGGCGCTGTTCGAGTCGATCGAGCAGGACCAGATCAAGCGCGGCGTGATCAAGCTGGACGGCAAGGCGGCGTAAGCGACCCGATACGACTCTTGCGGCGCGATCGATTATGACCTAAATTATGGTCATAAAGGACCGAGCCCATGAATGTTTCCATCGCCGAGGCCAAGGCTAAATTGTCGGAACTTGTAAGCCGCGCAGAAGCCGGTGAGGAGATCGTTCTGACGCGCCATGGCAAGGTTGCCGCGCGTATCGTACCGCCGGCAGTAGCGGAACCCCTGCCACGTATTGGCGCCTTAAAGGGCAAGATCTGGATTGCGGACGACTTTGACAAACTCGGCCCCGAATGGGACGAGTACGTGAAATGACGGTCGGCCGCTTTCTTGCCGACACGCATATCATCCTCTGGTCTATTTCGGACGATCGACGCCTCAACGAACACCACCGCGCCATCCTCGCATCGGACGCGGTGGTGTTCGCGAGCGCGGCAAGCGTTTGGGAAATTGCAATCAAACGTTCAATTGGAAAGCTTGAAGCGCCAGACGACCTGCCGGCATTGCTTCCAAGGATGCGATTTCAGCCGCTCGCCGTCACGTTTCAGCACGCGCATGCGGTCGGCGATCTGCCTCCTCACCACGGCGATCCTTTCGACAGATTGCTGATCGCGCAGGCGCAAGTGGAAAACCTGACTATCCTGACATCAGATCCGCATTTTGCCCGATACGAGGCGGCTCTGGCCTGACTGCCATGCAGTCGACCTACTTTTGGAGGCCGGCGGCTTTCCGCAAAATGTCGTTGATGCGGCTCTGCCAGCCGGGTCCGCCGGCGCGGAAGCGGGCGATGACGTCGCTGTCGAGCCGCAGCGTCACCTGTTTCTTCGGATTTTCGAGCGCCGGCCGGCCGCGCGAACGGCGGATGCTTTCGGCAAGATCAGGGAACACCTCGGCGAAGGGCCTGGCTTGAGCAAGCTGCTCATCAGTGGCCTCCGGGCTGTCGACAGCATCCCAGTCCGCCTTGGTGAAGCCCTTGCCTGGCGTGAATTCCTTGTCAGGCTTGGTGATGTTGAGTTTCTTCGCTGTCATCGGACATTCCTTTCTTTCCCGCTGGCGTGCCGCATGGAAACAATGGAAATGGCTTCGTTTCCGAGGCGGGAGAAGACCACCGTAACCGCAGCCTCGCCAATATTACCGATCGCCATGAAGCGCTTGCCACGGGCCGGCAAGATGGTGGCGGCATAGAAGAAATCCATTTCGAGATCCACAAAGTCCATCCCGTGTTTCGAGACGTTCGCCTGCCGCTTGATCTCATCCCAAACGATCTTCATCGGAATTTATGTACCTACAATAATTAAGTCAACAATTTTCGTAACTACGATAATTCTCGAGGGCATGCCCGCTCGTTCACAACCCCAGCCGTTCGACCTCGTCCTTCCTCAGCTTGACGTCGTAATCGAGCAGGAATTCATCCAATTGCGGCGGCGCCACCGAGGTGCCCGAAAGCATGGCATGCACTTGGCCGCGATGGTGGATGTCGTGCAGGAAGACATGGGCGAGGATGTCGCCGATCCTCTCCGGGATCATGCCGTCCTCGCGCCTGTCGGTGAGGACGCGGCGGTCGAGATCGGCTTCAGACAGGCGATCGCAGAAGGCAATCAGCCTGCGGTCGAAATCCGCCTGCGCCGCCGCCAGGCTTGCTGGATCGTCGAACGGCACGAAGGTGTCGTAGGCCGCGGCGCCGAGCCCGCCATCGGCCAGGAAATCGAGATAGAGACGATCGACCGCGATGATGTGGTTGAGCGTCTCCTTGATCGACGGGAAGAAGCTGGTGCGCCTGGCTTCGAACTCGCCGGGCTGGAGCGCCAGCACGGCGCGGTAGAGCCGGTCGTTCGACCACAGATTGTTGCGCGCCATGCGGCGCAGGTGCTCGAGCAGGGTCACATTTTCAGGTTCCTTTCTCCCCCTCGTATTTCTCGACTTTCTGCTCGATCGCGCCGAAGATCGAATGGCCGGCCTTGTCCTTCATCTCGATGCGCACCGTGTCGCCGAAATGCAGGAAAGGCGTCTTCGGTTCGCCGCTTTCGATAGTCTCGATCATGCGCAACTCGGCAATGCAGGAATAGCCGGCGCCGCCGGCCGAAACCGGCTTACCCGGTCCGCCATCCAACTTGTTTGAGACAGTGCCGGAACCGATGATGGTGCCCGCGGCGAGCGGCCGGGTCTTGGCGGCGTGAACGATCAGCGTCGGGAAGTCGAAAGTCATGTCGATGCCGGCATTGGCGCGGCCGAATGGCTTGCCGTTGAGGTCGACCAGCAGCGCGAGGTTGACCTTGCCGCCGTCCCAGGCCTCGCCCAGTTCATCCGGCGTGACCGCGACCGGCGAGAAAGCCGAGGATGGCTTCGACTGGAAGAAGCCGAACCCTTTTGCCAGTTCCGGACCGGTGATGGCGCGAAGCGTCACGTCGTTGACCAGCATGACGAGGCGGATGGCCTCGCGTACCTCCGCCAACCCGGCGCCCATCGGCACGTCGTCGACGATGACGGCGACCTCCGCCTCCATGTCGATGCCGAAGGCTTCGTCGGCCATGCGGATCGGGTCGCGCGGCGCAATGAAGGAATCCGACCCGCCTTGATAGATCAGCGGATCGGTCCAGAAGCTTGCCGGCATCTCGGCGCCGCGCGCTTTGCGCACCAGCTCGACATGGTTCACATAGGCCGAGCCGTCCGCCCATTGATAGGCGCGCGGCAGCGGCGAATGCGCGTCATGCTCGTGGAAGCGCGCCGAAGGCACAGCATTGGTCTCCAGCGATTCCGCCATGGCCGCCAGATGCGGCGCAATCCGCCGCCAGTCGTCGAGCGCCGCCTGCAGCGTCGGCACCAGGAAGGAAGCATCGGTGAACCGCGTCAGGTCGCGCGAGACCACGACCAGTTTTCCGTCGCGGGTCCCGTTCTTCAATGTTGCAAGCTTCATGCGGTTTCCTCTCTTGGCGCGGCCTGGTCGCCGCTTAGCCGTACAACAAGGCCGTCGCGGGCGATCGTCAAGTCACCGGCCCATGTTTTCCTGACAGCAGCGATCCAGTCGTCTTCCCCGATCAGAGGATCGTCGGCTGGAATGAGATGGTTGAGCACCAGGCGCTTCACGCCGGCATCAGTGGCGATGCTTCCTGCCTCTTCGGCTAAGCTGTGGCTGGCGAACAGATGCTCGCGCAGCCGCGCGCCGTTGCCGGTCCTGGCGACCAGCCTCTCGACGCCCGCTTCCAGCATGGCTTCATGGACGAGAATGTCGGCGTCGCGCGCAAACTCGGCCAGCGGCGGGAAGAACGCCGTGTCGGCCGAGAACACGACACTTCTGCCGCCATGCTCGAAGCGCAGCGCAAAGCAGTCGGTCACCGGCGGATGGTCGACGCGCAGCGCCGCCACCATCAGGCCACGCTCCTCCAGCACCAGCCCTTCGCCGAACTCCTCGACCGAGACCAGTTCGCGGATATCCGGCCGGCCTTCGTCGACGATGCGGATTTCGATGTCGAACTCCATCGCCCGGCAGAAATGCTGCCAGCAATTGGCGGTGCCCGGCGGCCCGTAAACAATCACCGGCGTTGCCAGCCCAGCCGTCCAGGCGGTGTGGATCAGCGGCCCGAGTTCCAGCACGTGGTCGGAATGGAGATGCGTGATGAAGACCAGGTCGAGCGCCTTCAGCGCGATACCGGCATCGGTCAAGGCACGCGTGACCCCCAGGCCGCAATCGACGACGATCACCCGCCCGCCAATCTCGAGCAGTGACGAACTCGGCCACGGGCCGCCCGGCCGCACGGCCGGCCCACCTTTGGAGCCGAGAAGGACGAGGCGCTCCGACGTCTCCCCAGCGCTCAAGACCAGTCGCCCTCGGGCGTGCCGTTGAAGCGCTTCTTCAGGTCGGCCCAGCAGTCGATGTAGTTGTCCTGCAAGGTGTCGAGCTCGGCGGCGTAGCGGGTGAGCATCTGGGGAAAACGCGTCTCGAACATGAAGGCCATGGTGTTGTCGAGCTTGACCGGTTTCAAGTCGGCGCGGGTGGCTTTCTCAAAACCTGACGCGTCCGGCCCATGCGCCAGCATCTGGTTGTGCAGGCTGATGCCGCCGGGCACGAACCCTTCCTCCTTGGCATCGTACTGGCCGTGGATCAGGCCCATGAACTCGCTCATGATGTTGCGGTGGTACCAGGGCGGGCGGAAAGTGTTTTCCGCCACCAGCCAGCGCGGCGGGAAGATGACGAAATCGACATTGGCCGTGCCCTCCTCGCCGCTCGGCGCGGTCAGCACGGTGAAGATCGACGGATCGGGATGGTCGAACAGGATGGCGCCGACGGGCGAAAAGGTTGCGAGATCATATTTATAGGGCGCGTAGTTGCCATGCCAGGCGACCACGTCGAGCGGCGAGTGGCCGAGTTCTGTGACATGGAACGTGCCGCACCACTTGACGATCAGCCGGCACGGCGTCTCCTTCTCTTCGAACCAGGCGCAGGGTGTCTTGAAGTCGCGCGGATTGGCGAGGCAATTGGCGCCGATCGGGCCACGATCGGGCATGGTGAATTTCGCGCCGTAGTTCTCGCAGACATAGCCGCGCGCCTCCCTGTCGGCGAGCTCGACCTTGAAGACGAGGCCGCGCGGCAGCACGGCGATCTCGCCGGGGCGAAGCTCGATGACGCCCATCTCGGTGACGAAGCGCAGCGCGCCGACCTGCGGCACGATCATGAGCTCGCCGTCGGCGTTGAAGAAATGGTCGTCGACCATCGAGCGGTTGGCGACATAGACATGCGCCGCCATGCCGGACTGGCCGACCGCGTCGCCTGCCGTGGTCATGGTGCGCATGCCGGAGATGAAATCGGTCGGCTCGGCGGGCATCGGCACCGGGTTCCAGCGATACTGGCCGAGAGCCAGTTCGTGATCGCCGATGTTGGGCGCGGTCTTCCATAGAGGGAAGCTTATGCCCTTGAAGCGGCCGGTGTGCCGGACGCTCGGGCGGATGCGATAGAGCCAGGAGCGCTCGTTGGTGCCGCGCGGCGCGGTGAAGGGCGAGCCCGAAAGCTGCTCGGCATAGAGGCCGTAGGCCGGCCGCTGCGGAGAGTTGCGCCCCTGCGGCAGCGAGCCTGGCAGCGTCTCGGTCTCGAAATCGTTGCCGAAGCCCGGCATGTAGGAAAAGGCCATCCTATCCTCCCTGGTCCCGGGTTCTCCACCTCCTGAAGCGGTGGATTTCCATGTTGACCAAACTGGTTTCATTTGTAACCATTGAAAATGTAACTATCAACGCCGAAGGCCGCATCGATGGTGGTTTTGATGGAACCGGAAGTCCTCGAGCTCGAAAGCTTCCTGCCCTACCGGCTCTACCGGCTGGCCGACACCGTTAGCCGGGAATTCTCGCGAATCTACAAGGAGCGCCACGGCCTGACGCGGCCGGAATGGCGCACGCTCTCCGGCCTCGGCCAGCGCGGCACGATGACGGCGACGGAACTCGGCGAGCAGTCGGCCATGCACAAGACCAAGGTGTCGCGGGCAGTGGCCGAGCTCGAACGGCGGCGCTGGCTGACGCGGACGCCCGACGAGAGCGACCGTCGCCTCGAGCACCTGACGCTGACCAAGGCGGGAGTCGCCGCCTATCGCGAGATGGTGCCGCTGGCGAAGGCGTTTGAAAGGGAGTTGCTGGCAAGGCTCAGCGAGGAAGAGCGAGCGGCGATTTCGCGAGGTGTGGCGGCCCTGGAGGCGGCGTTGGAGGGAAAGTAAGGCGAGGAGAGCCGATATGCTGGCGCGAAGGAACTCTACGTTTCCATAGGGACAGCTACCAATCCATCACCACCTTGCCGGAACTGCCGCTCCGCATCGCATCGAACCCCACCTGGAAATCATCGATGCCAATACGGTGGGTGATCAGCCCCGACACATCGAGCGGCCCCTGCACGAGGGCGATCATCTTGTACCAGGTCTCGAACATCTCGCGGCCATAGATGCCCTTCAAATGCAGCATCTTGAAAATGACCTTGTTCCAGTCGATCTCGAAGCCGGTCGGCGCGATGCCCAAAATGGCGATCTTGCCGCCATTGTTCATGGTGTCGATCATGTCGCGGAAGGCCGGTGCCGCGCCCGACATTTCCAGCCCGACGTCGAAACCCTCGGTCATGCCGATCGAAGGCATCACGTCGCGCAGCTTTTCCTTCGAGGCGTCGACCACATGCTGGACACCGAGCTTGCGGGCCAGATCCAACCGGACCGGATTGATATCGGTGATGACGACTTTGCGCGCGCCCACGCACTGGGCCACCAGCGCGCCCATGATGCCGATCGGGCCGGCGCCGGTGACCAGCACGTCCTCTCCCACCAGATCGAAGGACAACGCCGTGTGGACGGCATTGCCTAATGGATCGAAGATCGCGGCGATCTCGTCGGGCACGTCGTCCGGGATCGGCACGACATTGTGCTGCGGGATCGCCATGTACTCGCCGAAGGCGCCGGGCCGGTTGACGCCGACGCCGAGCGTGTTGCGGCAGAGATGCCCCCTGCCCGCGCGGCAGTTGCGGCAATGGCCGCAGACGATGTGGCCCTCGCCCGAGACGCGCTGGCCGACCTTGTATTCGGTGACCGCGGCGCCGTAGTCGGCGACGGTGCCGACGAATTCGTGGCCGGTCACCATCGGCACCGGCACGGTTTTCTGCGCCCACTGATCCCAATTGTAGATATGGACGTCGGTGCCGCAGATCGCGGTCTTCCTGACTTTGATCAGCACGTCGTTAGGGCCGATCTCCGGCACCGGTACCTGTTCCATCCAGATGCCCGGCTCGGCCTTGGCCTTCACCAGCGCCTTCATCATGTTGGACATTCTTTTGTTCCTTGAATCGCTTGATCCGGAATCGCCTTTCGATATCGGTCGCTCAGGAAATCACACCCAATTCCTTGCCGATCGCGCCGAACGCCTCGACGGCGCGGTCGATATCGGCGCTGGAGTGGGCGGCCGACATCTGCGTGCGGATGCGCGCCTGGCCCTTCGGCACCACCGGGAAGGAGAAGCCGATGACATAGATGCCGCGCTTCAGCATGCGCTGCGCCATCTCTTGCGCAAGTGCGGCGTCGCCCAGCATCACCGGGATGATCGGATGATCCGCGCCGGCAAGCGTAAAGCCGAGCTTACCCATCTGAGACCGGAAGCGTCGCGCATTGGCATATAGGCGCTCGCGTAGAGCACCGCCATTGCGTATCAGCTCGAAGACTTTCAGGGAGGCGCCGGCGATTGCCGGCATAAGCGTGTTGGAGAAGAGGTAAGGCCGCGAGCGCTGACGCAGCCAGTCGACCACTTGGCTTTTTCCCGACGTATAGCCACCCGACGCGCCGCCGAGCGCCTTGCCGAGCGTGCCGGTGATGATGTCCACCCTGCCCTCGACGCCGCAATGCTCGGCCGAGCCGCGGCCGTTCTTGCCGACGAAGCCGACCGCATGGCTGTCGTCGACCATGACCATGGCATCGTATTTCTCGGCGAGATCGCACACCCCCTGAAGGTTGGCGATAATGCCGTCCATCGAGAAAACGCCGTCGGTGGCGATCAGCCGGAACCGGCAGTCCTTCGCTTCCCTCAGCCGCGCCTCGAGGTCGGCCATGTCGTTGTTGGCATAGCGGAAGCGCTTTGCCTTGGAGAGCCGGACGCCATCGATAATGGAGGCGTGGTTCAACGCGTCCGAGATGACGGCGTCCTCCTCGCCGAGCAGCGTCTCGAACAGGCCGCCATTGGCGTCGAAGCAGGAGCCATAGAGGATGGTGTCCTCCATGCCCAGGAAGGACGAGATCGTTGCTTCGAGCTGCTTGTGCTCTTCCTGAGTGCCGCAGATGAAGCGCACCGAGGCCATGCCGTAGCCGTAGCGGTCGAGCGCCTGTTTCGCGGCCTCGCGCAATTCGGGGCTGTCGGCGAGGCCCAGATAATTGTTGGCGCAGAAATTCAGCACCTTCTGGCCGGCAACCTCGATCTCGGCCGACTGCATCGAGGAAATGACCCGCTCGGCCTTGTAGAGTCCGGCCGATTTCAGGCCCTGAAGCTCGTTGTCGATGTGGGAGAGGAACGCTGCGCTCATTGTCTGGCCCTGTTCGTTTGACGCGGACTGTCGCGCCGCGGGCAAGAAAAATCCATCGCAAAAACGACCGCTTCGGTGGGGTTGCGAAAGCCGCGCCGCAATCCGCTTACCCCATTGGAACGAGGATGCATTCAAATGTCGGCGATGCCCGAAAGGACGTGATAACCATTTTGCGAGCTTTGTCGCGCGGCTGGGCTCGGCGCCGCGCCCGCTTGCCAAGCTGTTAACCCTTTCAGGTCAAGGGTCTTCCTGCCACGAACCCAATGGCAGGAATCCGTCGACCGAAGGGGTCACCGAGTTATGTCGCAGCAGCCAGTGCAGAACGTTTCGCGCAAGCTGATTCTGCTCATCAAGACCGGCTACTGGCTGGCGCTTACGATCATTGCCGCCATGGTGATGGCCTCCTTCATCCTTCTGCAGCAGTTGATGGCACAGCAGCGGCACAATGATGCGCTGCTCGACATCGTTTCCACGCAGAAGGCGCTGTCGCAGCGCATCGTCTTCCTGGCCAGCGCCACCGGCGCCGCCCCGCGCGACAAGCAGCCGGCGCTGGTCACGGCGCTCAAGCAGGCAACGGGCGAGTTCGAGACCAATTACGACCGGCTGCTCAAGGAGACCGGCGCCGATCCGCTGTCGCCGGCCCGCAACGATCCGAAATCGATCGAATACGTGCTGTTCAGCAAGCCGTTCCATCTCGACTATTTCTCGGTCGGCCTCATCGCCAATGGCGACAGGCTGGTGTCGTCCTTCGAATCCCAGCTCGGCATGAAAAGCGACGGCTACAAGGCCGGCGGCGAACGCGCCGGCCTCGATGCCTCGGTCGCCAATGCGACTTTGTCCGGCTATGCCGCGCTCGGCCAGCGTATCAGCGCCTTTGCCGATGAGCGGTCGGGCAACATGCTCGACCTGCACCGCACGCTGTTCTTCGCCACCATCGGCGTCATCGTGCTGGTGGCGCTGTTCATCTTCCGGCCGATGTCGAAGGCCATCCTGCGCAAGACGCACGAGCTGGTCGATGCCCGCAATTCCATGGCCTTCATCGCCGTGCATGACGGCTTGACCGGCCTACACAACCGCACCTTCCTCACCGATCATTTCGACACGCTGATCAAGGGAGCACACCGGCGCCGCGAGCGACTGGCGGTGATCCAGCTCGATCTCGACCGCTTCAAGCAAATCAACGACACGCTAGGGCACGCAGCCGGCGACTATGTGCTTGTCGTCACCGCGCAGCGCATGCGCGATTCCTGCCGCGCGTCGGATCTTTGCGCCCGCCTTGGCGGCGACGAGTTCGTGATGATCCTCAACGGCGCCGGTTCCACCGAGGACATCCATGCGCTGGCCAAGCGCATCCTGAGCGAAATCAATGAGCCGATCACCTTCCAGGGCACGACCATCATGCCCGGCGCCAGCGCCGGCATCGCCGTCTACCCGGTCGACGCCGACGGCGCGCAGGACCTGCTTGTCCATGCAGATCTCGCGCTTTATTCGGCCAAGAAGCTCGGCGGCGGAAGCTTCTCCTTCTTCTCCGAGGAGCTTCGGCGCGAGCTCGACTACCGCAAGCAGCTCGAACAGGACATCCGCACGGCGATCGCGGAAAAGACCTTTGACGTCTATTTCCAGCCGCAGGTGTCGCTCACCAGCGGCAAGATCAGCGGCATCGAGGCGCTGGTGCGCTGGAAGCACGCCACACGCGGCATGATCTCGCCCGGCGAGTTCATCCCCGTGGCGGAGAAGTGCGGCTTCATGCCGGACATCGGCCGCATCGTCATCACCAAGGCGATCAACGAAGCCGCCGAATGGGATCGCGCCGGCATCGACTTCGGGCGCATTGCCGTGAATGTCTCGGGCACCGAGCTGCGCGAGCCGGACTTCGACAAGTTCCTGTTCGGGACGCTGGAGCGGGCCGGGCTCGCGCCGCAGAAGCTGTCGCTGGAAATCGTCGAATCCGTCATCCTCGACGACGAGAAGACCGGTATCGCCGCCAAGCTCAGGCACATCCGCGCCGCCGGCGTGCATCTCGAGCTCGACGATTTCGGCACCGGCTATGCGTCGCTCAGCCATGTCAATCCGAACGAGATCGACCGGCTGAAGATCGACCGCCGCTTCGTCCAGAACATCAACGAGAACGGCGACAACACCAAGATCGTGCGCGCCATCACCGAGCTTGCCCGGGGGCTCGGCATCTCGATCGTCGCCGAGGGCGCGGAGACCGAGGCCGAACTCGACTCGCTGATGGCGATCGGCTGCGACCAGGTGCAGGGCTATTCGATCGCCTTCCCGATGCCGCAGGACAAGGCGCGCGAATGGCTGACGGCGCGCAGCCCCAAGAAGGCGAAGCTGAAGGTGCTGCAGGGCAGCCTCGCATAGCGCGATCGACCGGCAAACTTGACAAGCGCGGACAGGCATGGCGGCCTGTCGCGATTGCAACCGGAACTTGCGGATGCCGCTGCTTCGACTCCTTGCACAGACACTGTTGCTCGTGGCGTCTCCAGCGCTTGCCGCCGACCGGACGATCTATCTCACCTTCGACGACGGTCCGCTCGCCGGCACGGCCAATATCCTCGACGTGCTGCAGGCCGAGCAGGTGCCGGCGACACTGTTCATGGTCGGCATGCATGCCGAAGCCAATGCAGCCAACCGGGCACTGCTGCAGCGGGCGAAGTCGATGCCGCTGGTGACGATCGGCAATCACAGCTACAGCCATGCCTACAATCACTACCGGCATTTCTACGGCGACACCGAGGGCGTGGTAGCGGACATGCTGAAGGCCAATGCCGTGCTTGGCCTGAAGCCCGCCGTGCACGCGCGGCTGCCCGGGCGCGACGTGTTCCGGCTGCCGAACTATTCGAAGGACGACAACTCGCTGGGGCTGGCGCAGGCCGGCCGCGAAGATCCGGACTACGAGTTCGTCGCCGCGTCAGGATTCTGGCTCTATGGCTGGGACCATGAGTGGGTGCACGAGGACAGCGGCAAGCCGGTGCAGAGCGTCGACCATCTGGCGAGCGAGATCGACCATCTGTTCGGCTACGGCCATTTCGCCAGGCCGGGCAGGCTGATCCTGTTGATGCATGACGAGATGTTCCAGGACGCCTTCGACGGCAGGGCTAAGCTCACCGCGCTGATCGCGGCGCTGAGGCTGCGCCACTATGCCTTCGGCGCCATCCCCACCTATGACTGAGGCCGGTTACGCACCAGCATTGGCCCGCAGCGCCGCAAGCACCTGCGCGAACTCCGCCAGCCGTTGGTCCGGCAATCCGGTCCGCAGCCGCTTGTCGAAGGCAAGCGCGGCCTTGCGCAGCCTTTCGAACATCGCCTCGCCGGCCTCTGTCAGCGCCACCTGGTGAACCCTGCGGTTTTCCGGATCGCGGCGGCGCGTCAGCAACCCTTGCGCCTCCATGGCGTTGAGGTGGTGCGTCAGCGTCGCGCCCTGGATGCCGATCATCCCGGCGAGCTCGCGCTGGTTGGCGAGCTCTTTCGACTTGACCGAAAGCAGGGTCAGCCACACTGGCAAAGTGCCTCCTGCCTCCACCAGGGCAGCGTCGAAAGCTTGCGCCACTACCTTGGCGGTGCGGGCGAGATTCATGCCGACGGGCGGGCGATCAAACGGCGTCATGGCCTGACACTACAAGCAGTTGACGGACGAAACCATATGCCATGTATTGACATCTAACCATTAGATATCTAACTTTGTCTTGTCGATGACGCCGACTGACGGCTGACGGCCGTGGCGGCTTATGACGGCGGGCGGCAGAGAGGAATTCGGTCATGCAATATGTCTACATCGTCGTGATCGGCCTGCACGTCATGGCCGGCGTTTTCTGGGCCGGCACGACCATCGCGGTTGCCCGCGACCCGGAGATCAAAGCGGAGCATTTCATCCGGCCGCAACTCGGCGCCTCCGGCTTGGTCTTTCTGACCGGCCTGCTGCTTTGGTATTTCTTTCATCAGGGGGCTTTCGGCTCGATGGAGATGGTGCTCGCGCTGGGTATCGCGACGGCGCTGATCGCCGCGGGCGTGCAAGGCGCCGTCGTGGCCTCCGCCAGCAGGCAACTGGCCGGCGCCGACGGGGCAACGCAAACCCAACTGCGCGCGAAGATGACCAGAGGCGAGCGCATCGCCGGCGGGCTGCTGGTCATCACCGTGTTTTGCATGGCGACTGCAAGGATGTTTTGAGGCATCGCACGTCGCCGGCACCAGGCTGGCGCCATGCGCGGCGCGCAACCGATCGAAGCGGCAGGTGGCTCTCCTTGCTAAGGCCGGTTGCGCGCCACCATCTTCAGATCCGGATCCCGAACCTGATGCCGTCATAGACAGCGGCGTGAATGTTGCGCGAGGCGACCGCGTCGCCGATGCGGAACAGGACGAAGCCGCCCTCCGGATTGCGCGACGGAAAGATGTCGCCGCCGCTCACCAGCCGCTCGTAGTCGACCGCGCCGCCATTCTTCGACAGCGGCTTCAGCGCAAGGTAAAGATCGTCCAGCGGCGCCGTGCCGTGCTCGACCACCACCTGGTCGACGCGCCGCTCGCCGCGCCAGCCATCGGCGAAGTCCGACGCCAGCTCGGCGATGAGCTGGTTGCCCTCGCGCCGCACCGAGCGCAGGCGGGTATTGATGGTGATGGTGACGCCTTTCTCGTGGAAGGCGCGCATATAGGGCACGTGGTTCAGACCACCCATTTCCGGCGCGAAGAAGCGTTCGGGCGAAACCAGCTCCAGTTTCGAGCCGCTGTTGGCGATGAGTTCCGCCGCGCCCATGCCCTGATGGCCGCCATTGTCGTCATAGAGCAGAACATTCTCGGCCGGCTTGACGCTGCCGGCCATGATGTCCCAGCTCGAGGTGACGAGATTGTCGCCCGCGGTTAGCGGCGGGTTCTGTGGCAGACCGCCCGTGGCGACGATCACCACATCCGGCGACAGCGCCAGAACATCGCCCTTCTCGGCCCATGTGTCGTAGCGCAGCTCGACACCGAGCCGGTCGAGCTCGGCCAGCCGCCAGTCGATGATGCCGATCAACTCCTTGCGGCGCGGGTTCTGCGTCGCGAGCCGCACCTGGCCGCCTGCCTGGCTCGACGCTTCGAGCACCGTCACCCGATGGCCGCGTTCGGCCGCGACGCGAGCGGCTTCCAGGCCACCGGCCCCGGCGCCTACAACCACCACGCGCTTGCTCGGCCCGTCGCTCTTTTGGATGACGTGCGGGATATCAGCCTCGCGGCCCGTCGCGGCATTGTGGACGCAGAGCGCCTCGCCGCCCTCGTAGATGCGGTCGAGGCAATAGGTTGCACCGACGCAAGGGCGGATCTCATGCTCGCGCCCTTCGATCACCTTCTTGACGATGTAGGGATCGGCGATATGGGCGCGCGTCATGCCGACCATGTCGAGCTTGCCGGTGGCGATCGCATGGCGTGCGGTAGCGACGTCGGAAATGCGTGCCGCATGGAAGGTCGGGAACTTCGTCGCCGCCCTCACCTCGCCGGCGAAGTCGAGATGCGGCGACGAGCGCATGCCGGTCACAGGGATGACCTTGGTCAGCGCCGCGTCGGTTTCGATCGAGCCGCGGATGATGTTGAGGAAATCGACCTTGCCGGAATTGGCCAAGCGCCTGGCGATCTCGACGCCCTCCTCCTTCGACAGGCCCTTTTCGAAATCCTCGTCGGCGACCATGCGGATGCCGACGACGAATTTTTCCCCGACCGCCGCGCGAACCGCGTCCAGCACCATGTGGGTAAAGCGCAGCCGGTTGTCGAGCGAGCCGCCGAAATCGTCGTCGCGCTGGTTGGTGGCGGGCGACCAGAATCCGTCCATCAGATGGCCGTAGGATTCGAACTCGATGCCGTCGAGGCCGGCGGCCTGGCAGCGCTGCGCGGCGGAAGCATAGTCGGCGACGATGCGCTCGATGTCCCAATCCTCGATGGTCTTGGGGAAGGCGCGATGCGCCGGCTCGCGCACCGGCGAGGCCGAAAGCACCGGAAGCCAGTCGGCTTTGTTCCAGCCAGTGCGGCGGCCAAGGTGGGTGATCTGGATCATCACCTTGCAATCGTGCTCATGACAGGCGTCAGCCAGCTCTGCCAGCCACGGCACGATGCGGTCGTCATAGACGTGCAGGTTGCCGAAGGCGGCCGGGCTGTCGCGCGACACGACCGCCGAGCCCGCCGTCATGGTCAGCGCCATGCCGCCCTTGGCTTTCTCGGCATGGTAAAGCCGATAGCGCTCCTTCGGCATGCCGTCCTCCGAATAGGCCGGCTCATGGCTGGTCGACATCACCCGGTTCTTCAGCGTCAGATGCTTGAGCTGGTAAGGTTGGAGAAGCGGGTCGTTGCTGGTCATCGTCTTCCTGCCGTTTCAAATTGTGCTAATGAGCGGTCAAACGCGCTGCGCCCGAGAGGACTGCAACGCTTCTTTCAACCTTCGTTTCGCGCCCGCCGCCGTTGAACCGCGATTCCAGCGGCTGAGAGCAAGGAGCCGCCCATGACCGATGCAAAGAACCTCACCCAGCTCGGCAAGCACGTCGAGACGCCTCAAAGCCCCGAACAGGCGGTCCTGGAGACCGTGCCATTCAATCGCGGCGACGGACCGCCCGCGATCGTGCGCTTCACCTGCCCGGAATTCACCTCGCTCTGCCCGGTCACCGGCCAGCCCGACTTCGCCCACATCGTCATCGACTACGCACCCGACAGGACGCTGGTGGAATCGAAGTCGCTGAAACTGTTCATGACCTCGTTCCGCAACCACGGCGCCTTCCACGAGGAATGCACGGTCATGATCGGCCGCCGCATAGTCGAGGCGACCAAGCCGCTCTGGCTGCGCGTCGGCGGCTACTGGTTTCCGCGCGGCGGCATCCCGATCGACGTCTTCTGGCAGACCGGCACGCCGCCCGAAGGTGCCTGGCTGCCCGATACCGGCGTGGCGCCCTATCGCGGGCGCGGTTGAGTTCCACAGCCAGACGCCGGCGGGACAGCGCCCCCCTCTGTCCTGCCCGTCCTCCGCAGCAGCTGCGCTGCAGCTGCGGAGGGTGGACCGGACATCTCCCCCACAAGGGGAAAGATTGGCAGCTTCGGCGCCCCGCCTATCCTGCAACGTCGGAGATTGGCGAAAGCCGGCGTGACATCTGATCTCCCCCCAAGCGGTAGGGCTATCGCATATGAGTGAAGATGCGGAGCAGATCTTGGTCAGCCCATCGTGCCTTGAGACGTTTGTGGCTG